>NZ_KB903076.1:0-67783 GCF_000379565.1 Cupriavidus sp. UYPR2.512
AGCGTAGCTGGCTCGAACCACCAATCACATCAGCGGAAATCACCACCCCCCGAATCACCAACGCCGTGCAATTTATTGCCAGCCGCACAGGCGACGCGTTTTTTGGTTACTTTTTGTCGCTCGGACAAAAAGTGACTCGCCGGCTGCGCCGGCGAAACAGCCCACGCCAGTCAAGCACGACAAGCAAACCGCATGCGCCAAAACACCCCCATCACCTCCCCCTATCATCCCAAGGGTCATACCGCTCCGCCTCCCAATAAGGCGCAATCCCGTAATACTGGTGAATGCTGGTAGCCCACTGCGAGTCCGCCATGCTAGGCCAGTGGTCCTTGTCAAACCCCGGTGCGGCCTTGAGCCGGTCCCTCTCAACACCGAGCACGAAACACTTGCGCCGGGTGTCGAGCGTGAGCGCAGACCACGGCAAGGCAAAGAGCTTTTCGCCGATGCCAAGGAAGCCGCCCATGGCCAGCACCGCGTAGGCCACGCGCCCGCCCAGCACGTCGATCATGATGTGGTCGATGGTGCCGATCTCGTCGCCGGCGGGGTCAACCACCTTGTTGCCCTCAAGCGTGTCGGCTGCCATCACGAATGGACCCGGCCCCGGGGAATTGCGGTCGATGCCGCCGACGATGGATGCGCCGTGCGGCGGTTGTTCGCCAGGGGGTTCAGGTTGGACTCGGGTCATGGCTATCTCCGTTTGTGGCGGGCCGCGGCGCGGGCACTGGGGCACCGCGCCGCGGCACCGGGATGGACTCAGGGTGACGGACGTGTGCGCTTCAGCGCCGGGTGGTCGACCCCTTGCGCTGGCCGGCTGGCTTGGCGCCCACGGGCTGTTTTTCGCTGCCTTGCTTGAGCTTCCAGTCGACGTCGTCGCGCGCGGTTTGCGTCTTCTTCTCGGCGTGCATGGCTGCGCTCGGCGAGATCGGGTCGCTGGCCGGGAACGTCATCTCCAGCGAGTCGTCCACGGCGGCCTGGTAGGTCTTGGCTTCCTTGCCCCGTTGCTTGTCGCCGGCGGCGGCCTTGCCTGCGCCGGCCTTGCCTGCGGATGGCCCGCTCATGCGGGCAGCCTGGGACTTGTCGGATTTCGCGCCGGACGGCTTGTGAGCAACCTGCGCGGCCTTGTCGGATTTGCGGCTGGCTTTGGGCATGGTTGTACCCTCCTTGGTTGGGTCCTTCATCCATGCAAGGCGCGGGCCAGAAACGGAAGCGGCCAGGCGAGAGGCGGGGAGCGGTGCAGGCGCTGTGGTGACGCCGCGTGTATGGCGAGTTCGACAAAGGCCAACCGGCAAGCGCTACGTGTAGCGCACGCGACAGGCCGGTAAAAACTACATCGTTGCGCGGCGCCGCGTCAGGCGCGCATGTGGCGCGGGAACCTGACGGCAATGCAGACGCTGATCCTGTCGCTATCGCTGCCATCGTTTTCCGCGCTCAGCGCCGCCCCGTGCATTTCCACCATGCGGCGCGTCAGCAGCAGCGCGCTGCTCTGCCGGGCCGGGGCAGCACCATCCGGTGCCGCCCGGCGCCCGAAGAAATCGGTCAGCGCGGCCAGCCGGCTGGCGCTGCGCTGCGGGTCCAGCGGCGGGCTCTCGGTGATACGCAGCTTCACGTGATCCGGCTCGCTGAATAGCCGCACGGCGACCGAGCCGCCGGCCGGCGCGCGCCAGATGCAATGCACCAGCAGGTGCCGCAGCAGCGGGGCCAGCCGCACGGCGTCGCCATCGATCAGATAGCCTGCTTCCGACGATCCGGCCGCACCATCAGTGGCGACCGGCGACAACAGCACGCCACGGGCTTCGGCCGCGGGACGGCGGTCGGCAATGGCCTGGGTCATGAGCGCCAGCAGGTCCAGGCGCTGCCAGCGCGGTGCGCCCTCGTCGGCCAGCAGCCGCACGGCTTCTTCCATCTCCTCGATCAGCGCCAGTTGCTGCTGCATGCCGGAGCGAATTCCGTCCAGCGCGCGCTGCGCGGGCGCCGGCGTGGAATCGAAGGCGCGGTCCAGCACATAGGCCCAGCTCTGGATGGCGTTCAGCGACGAACGCAGGTCATGCGCCGATTGCTCGATCAGCGCGCTCACCTCTTGCACGCTGCGCACGGCACCGGCTGGCGAAGAGTGCGGAGCGTCCGGCATCGCGGACTGCGGGGGTTGCTGCGTCATGTGCGGCTCGGCATTGGCACGTCCCGGGCCGGATTGGCCGGGTCGGATGCACTGGACGGAAGCAAGAAACGTGCTGCACAGGGCGCTGCCGCCCGCTGGCACAGGTGCAATCCCCGCAAACGCAGGCGCTGGCTCACGCCGTCAGCCGTTAGCCGACGATCCGGTGTCGTTGCGCGAGGCGCGCAGCCACTCTGGCAATTCGCCGCGGGCGGCATAATCTTCCAGCCGGTTGTACAAAGTCTTCAGGCTGATGCCGAGGATCTCGGCCGCATGCTTCTTCACGCCGGCGCATTGCTCCAGCGTGGCGAAGATCAGCTGCCGGTCGGCATCGGCCAGGGACATGCCCACCGGCACCGACACCACCGCCGCGCCCGGCGCCTGCGTGGCTGCGACCTGCAGCGGCACCTGGACCTCGGTAATGAGGTCGTCGTCGGACATGATGAAGGCGCGCTGCACAAAGTTGCGCAGCTCGCGCACATTGCCGGGCCAGGCGTGCAGGCGCAGGCTGTCCAGCACATTGGGCGCGAAGCGGCGCCGGGTGCCCTGCTCGGCATTGAGCTGCTCCAGCATCAGGTTGGCGATCTGGATCACGTCGTCGCCGCGCGCGCGCAGCGGCGGCAGTTCTACCGGGAACACGTTCAGCCGGTGGAACAGGTCCGCGCGCAGCTTGCCGTCGGCCACCGCATCCTCGGGGTTGCGGTTGGTGGCGGCCAGCACGCGCACATCGGCATGGCATTCGCGGTTGGTGCCCACGCGCATGAAGCTTCCGGTCTCCAGCACGCGCAGCAGCTTGACCTGCAGCTCGGCAGGCATTTCGGTGATCTCGTCCAGGAACAGGGTGCCGCCGTCGGCGCGCTCGAAATAGCCCTTGTGCTGGCGGTCCGCGCCGGTAAAGCTGCCGCGCTCGTGGCCGAACATCTCGCTTTCGATCAGCGTGGGCGAGATCGCACCGCAGTTGACCGCCAGGAACGGCTGGCGCCGCCGCGACGAGAGCTCATGCACGGTCTGCGCGGCCAGTTCCTTGCCCGTGCCGCTTTCGCCGATCAGCAATACCGTGGCTTCAGTCGGCGCCACGCGCGCGAGCTGGTCGTAGACCACCTGCATCACTTCTGAACTGCCCATCAGCCGGCCGAAACGGCCATAGCGGCGCAACTCACCGCGCAGCGAATGGATCTCGGCGCGCAACTCGCCGGTGGTGGCCAGCCGCCTGAGAACGATCTGCAGCCGCGCCACGTTGATGGGCTTGACCAGGTAATCGGTGGCACCGGCGCGCAGCGCTTCGACCGCGCTTTCCACGCTGGCATAGCCGGTCGTAAGGATCACTTCGACGCCCGAGGCGCCAACCTCGTCGAACAGCTCCATGCCGTTGCCGTCCGGCAGGCGCAGGTCGGCCACGATCGCGTCCGGCATGCGCCAGCCGATCTGCAGCCGCGCCTCGCGCAGGGTGCCCGCGGTGGCGGAACTGAAGCCTTCCATGGCCACGATTTCGGCTAGCGCGGCACATGCATTTTCGTCGTCATCGACAATCAGGATGTGGGGCATACGATCCGTCAGTGAGACCTATTGGAAACTTTTGGGCGAAATCCACTGGCGCCTGCTTTCGCGAGCCACGGCGGCCATTGCTGCCGGGCCCGGGACGCCCGCCGGCGCGCTCCATGCGAGGCTGGCGCGACGGGCACAGGGGCGGCACGGGTTTCGACTGCGACATTTTCAGTCGGTTGCACAAGTCCACTGCGTAATGCCAGTCTAAGCGGGGGCAGGCACGGTCGTTGCCGGTGTCCGTCTGACACAGCTGTCGGATGTTTCCGCGCGGGGTCGCGCACCTATGGCAAGCCCCTGCGCCAAAGGCTAGCATAGGAACTTCCCACGACAAGCCCGCCGCCCCGACCGAGGCCTTCATCGTGCCCGTGACCGCCAGCACACCGCGGCGCAGCAACGCCGCTCCTCCCTCTGGCCAGCCCGCCAGCCACGCCGCCAGCACATCCGAGCCGGCGCGCGAGGCCGCGCCGCGCCGCGCCATACCCTCGCAGGTCTCGCTGCTGTGGGAAAGCACGTCGCCCGCCATGCAGCGGTTGCTGGCCCAGATCGAGCGCGTGGCGCCCACCGACGTCACCATGCTTGCAGTAGGCGAAAGCGGCTCCGGCAAGGAAGTGGTGGCACGCGCGGTGCATGAGCGCAGCGCGCGCCGCAAGGGCGCCTTCATTGCGGTCAACTGCGGCGCGATCCAGCCCACGCTGATCGAGTCAGAGCTGTTCGGCCACGAGAAAGGTGGCTTTACCGGCGCGATCGAGCAGAGGGCAGGCTACTTCGAGCAGGCCCATGGGGGCACGCTGTTTCTCGATGAAGTCACTGAAATGCCTCTCGAGATGCAGATCAAGTTGTTGCGGGTGCTGGAAGGCCGCACCTTCCACCGCGTTGGCGGCGACACGCCCATCGCCGCGGACGTGCGCATCCTGGCAGCCACCAACCGCGACCCGGTCGAGGCAGCGCGAGCCGGCCAGTTGCGGGAAGACCTGCTGTACCGGCTGGCCGTGTTCCCGCTGCATATCCCGCCGCTGCGCGAGCGGGCCGACGATATTGTGCCGCTGGCACGCCACTTCCTGGCCGAATACAACGCCATGGAGCGCACCGACAAGGCCTTTTCGGCCGCCTCGCTGGAGCGGCTGGTGCGCTATGACTGGCCGGGCAATGTGCGCGAGCTGAAGAACGCCGTCTACCGCGCCTTTATCCTGGCGGACAAGGTCGTGGAGATCGGCAACCCCAACCTGGCCACGCAGCCGCCGCGGCCCACCACGGTGGACGGCGTGGTCAGCGTGCGCGTCGGCACCACGCTGGCCGACACCCAGCGCGAAATCATCATGGCCACCCTGGCTCGCTTTGACGGCGACAAGCGCCAGGCCGCGCACGCGCTCGGCATCAGCCTGAAGACGCTGTACAACCGATTGGACGCCTACCGCTCCTTGTGAGGGCCCGGCGCGGCCAGCGCGCGCGACAGGGCATCGATCGCCAGCGGCTTGGTCAGGTGCGCATGGAAGCCTGCCAGCTTGCTGCGCCGCTGGTCTTCGGCAGTGCAGCGCCCGGTCAGCGCCAGGAACTGCACCGCGCGCGGGCCGCACGCCTGGCGCAATGCCGGCAGGACTTCAAAGCCCGACATGTCGGGCATCTCCAGGTCGAGCAGCACGCAATCCGGGCGGAATTCGGCGGCCATGTCCAGTGCCTGCTGGCCGCCATGGGCCGCGCGCGCCTCATGGCCGAGCAGGCTCAGCAGTTCGGCCATGCTGTCGGCCGAATCGGCATTGTCGTCCACCACCAGCACGCGGCGCAGCAGCACCGGCCCCCGCGGCGGCGTGCCGGCCTCGTGCCGGCGGACGGTGGCGCGCGGCAGGATCACGGTGAAGGTGCTGCCCTTGCCCGCGCCACCGCTGTCGGCCTGGATCGCGCCGCCGTGCGCCTCCACCACGGCCTTGGCCAGTGCCAGCCCGATGCCCAGGCCGCTGCGGCTGCCGGTGTCGGCCTCCTGCGCGAACAGGTTGAAGATGCGGTCCAGCGCCGCGGGCACGAGACCCCGGCCGGTATCCGACACGGCGGTGATCACGCGCGCTGGCTCGACGCTCACATGCACGCTGACGGTGCCGCCGCGCGGGGTGTACTTGACCGCGTTGCTGAGCAGGTTCAGCAGCACCTGCCCCAGCCGCTCGGCATCGGCGCGCACGTAGGGCGACCTTGCCGGCAGCGCCACCACGAGCTGCTGGCCGGCTGCCTCCAGCACCGGGCGGATTGCCTCGATGCTGGTGGTCACCACCTCGTTGTACGAGGTGGGCGTCAGCTCCATCTTCAGCTTGCCGGCGGTCACGCGGCCTACGTCGAGCAGGTCGTTCACCAGCCGCTCCAGCTGATGCAGCTGGCGGTCGATGATCCCGGCGCAGCGGCGCACGCGCGTATCGGCATTCGGGGTCAGCGCGATCACTTCCACCGCGTTGCGCACCGGCGCCAGCGGATTGCGCAGTTCATGCGCGAGGATGGCCAGGAACGATTGCAGCCGGCGGCTGCCGGCCTCCAGGGTTTCCAGCCGCAGCGCATCGCTCAGGTCGCGGGCGGTCCACAGCAGGCTGCTCGGGCAGCCGGCGGCGTCGCGCACCAGCACCATGCGCGTCTGGCAACGCACCACTGAGCCGTCCTTGCGTGCCACGCGCTCGTCGCCGGCCCACTGGCCGCAGGCGCGCGCGGCTTCCAGCGCCGCGCGGTCGCGCCCCGCGGCGGCATCCTGGCGGGAATAGAGCAGTGCCAGCGGCTGGCCGACGGCTTCGGCCTCGGCGTAGCCTGCCAGGGCCTGCGCGCCGACGTTCCAGCCGCGGATGGTGCCGTCCAGGTCAAGCTCGCACACCGCGGTGCCGGGCAGGTTGTCGGCCAGCAGCCGCAGCCGGGTATCGGCCAGCCCGGCATGCTCGGATGCGGCCTGCTGCACGGTAATGTCGCGGCACGACACGATAAAGCCGGCGGCCTGGCTCGCCGCGGACGCCGCGGACAAGGCACCGCCATGCCCCGCGCCCGGCTCGTCGGCCGCGCCGATGGCCCGCATGAGGCAGGACGCCTGCAGCAAGCTGCCGTCGCGCCGCACGCGCCAGCCTGCGTCGCGCACGCTGCCTCCGAGTGCGGCCGCCTGCAGCCATTGCTGCGGCAGGCCGGCAGCGACATCGTCAGGGCGATGCAGGCAGGAAAAGTGACGGCCGGTGATTTCCTCGGCGCTGTAGCCGAACACGCGCCGCGCGGCATCCGGCCACATCGCAATGCACCCGCGCGCATCGGTCTCGAACACGGCGCAGTCTTCCACCGCATCGAGCAGGCGCCGGTACTGTGCCGCCAGCGAGAGGCTGGCATCGTCCGCCCTGGCGCCGTCCGGCTCGCCCACGGGTGGCGCACGGAGGACACCTTCTTCCGCTTGCGGCTCGGACATGAGCACACCTTCTGTGTGATGGGGTGAAGACAGCAGGCCCCATGCGCGGGCGGCCTGGCGCCGCCGCGCGGCGGAGGGCCGAATGCCCGCAACTGCGGGCATTCGAGTCAATAATAGGCGTTCGCGGCCCATGCGCCACCCAATGTGCGCGGCACCGGACACTAGCGTTTGTGCCGCAACTGGTACACCGCGGCAACCGCGGCTGAGGCGCCCACCACCAGCGCAGTGGCCAGCATCGGGTGGCGCGCCGTGGTGGTGTAGGGACAGGAGTGCAGCGCGTTGTGGCTGCCGCTGCGTTCCTGCAGGCCACTGCCGCTGCCATACAGCGCGTTGTCCTCGAGCGGCCCCGCGGGGTGGTGCGTCTGTTGCGCGCGGCCCATGAAGCGGCGCATGAAGCGGTCGAAGGTGCGCGGCGCATGGTACGCCGCGGCCGAGAACGCCTTGGCGGCCGCACCGACGAAGAGCTCGCGGCGCGGGTTCGCGGCGGCAAACAGGATCGCGTCGGCGGCCAGCGCCGGGTCATACAGGGGCGGCGGCAGGCGCGGCTCGACATCGAGGAAGTTCTTGGCGTGCATCGCCAGCGGCGTTTCCAGTCCGGCGGGCTTGATCAGCGTCACGCTGACCGGCGCCTGCTCCTGCTCCAGTTCCAGCCGCAGCGAATCGGTAAAGCCCTTGATCGCGTGCTGCGAGGCCGCGTAGGCGCTCTGCAGCGGCAGCGGGCCGTCCGCGGCCTCGCTGCCCATGTTGATGATGGCGCCGCCGTGCTCGCGCAGGTGCGCGGCCGCCGCCAGCGAGCCATGCACGGTGCCCCAGTAGTTGGTATCAAACAGCCGCCGCTGGTCTTCCAGCGGCACATCGCAATGGCGGCCGAAGATGGTCACGCCAGCGTTGTTGATCCAGGTATCGAAGCCACCGAAGCGCTCGATGGCAGCCTGCGCCACCTTGCCAACCTCTTCATGCTTGCCGACATCGGCCACCACGGTGATGACTTCATTGCCATGCTCGCGCAACTCTTCGGCCAGCTGGTGCAGCGAACCCTCGCTGCGCGCCACCAGCACCAGCCGTGCCCCCAGCTGCGCCGCCTTGCGCGCCGTCACCAGGCCCACGCCGCTGCTGGCGCCGGTCAGGACGATGACCTGCGAGCCAATGTTCTTCAGGGTTGGTTTCATCTGCCGCATCCTCCTCGGGAAGACCCGGCACGGTGCCGGGCATGCCGCTGGGGATTCGCAAGGAGCGTTCCTGTCCGGCGCCGCCCCGGGTGGCGGCGCCACGGCAGGCGGGCCGCCGCAGATTTACAACACCCGGTAAGAACCACATGCCGCGGCGCGCGCAGGGGGCTTGCGCAGGGCACTGTAGGACGGGCGCCGATTTCAGCGGCGGCATGTGCTGCCTAAGCTGGATACATCCCACATAACCGGCGACAGCCATGGCCAAGACCACGCGACCGACAGCGCCACAGGATCCAGGCAAGCACCGCGCCGCGGCAAAACGCACCGGCAAGCACACGGACAAGCGCGCCAGCACGGCCCGCCCGGCGGCACGCGGCGCGCCAGCCGCCAAGGGCGCCCCCGCCGCGCTCGACAAATACCGCCGCATGCGCGACTTCAGCGCCACGCCTGAGCCTGGCGGCGGCGCCGCGCCCGCCCGCGGCAAGCCGCGCAAGCGCGCCGGCGAGCTGTCCTTCGTGATCCAGAAGCATGCGGCCCGTCGGCTGCACTATGACTTTCGCCTCGAACTCGGCGGCACGCTGAAAAGCTGGGCCGTGCCCAAGGGTCCGAGCCTGGACCCTGCCGACAAGCGCATGGCCGTCCATGTCGAGGACCACCCGCTGGACTACGCCGGCTTCGAGGGCGTGATCCCGGCCGGCCACTACGGCGCCGGCACGGTCATCGTCTGGGACCGCGGCACCTGGTTGCCGGTGGGCGATGCGGAGGCCGGCTACCGCGCCGGCAAGCTGAAGTTCGCGCTGCGCGGCGAAAAGCTGCACGGCCACTGGACCCTGGTACGCATGCACGGCAGCCGGCAGAAGGAGCAGGACGCCTGGCTGCTGATCAAGGAGCGCGATGAGGCCGCCGTGCCGGCGTCTGAGTTCGACGTGGTCGAGGCCTTGCCGGACAGCGTGCTGGGCGGCACACAGCGCAAGCCTGCGGCAAAGCGCGCAAAGACCGCCCGGCCGCCTGGCGATGGCGCGCCAGAGGCCGCGGCGGGTGCGCGCAGCCTGGCGCAGTCCCTGAAGCCGCCGCGCGGCGCGCCACGCGCGGCCTTGCCGCTGGCGCTGGCGCCGCAGCTGGCCACGCTGGTGGAACAGGCTCCGTCCGACGCGCAGGCGTGGCACTACGAGATCAAGTTCGATGGCTACCGGCTGCTGGCCCGCATCGACGGCAAGGATGTGCGCCTTTTCACGCGCCAGGGCCACGACTGGACCAGCAAGCTGCGTGCGCTCGCGCATGACGTCGGCACCCTGGGCCTGCCCGACGGCTGGCTCGATGGCGAGATCGTGGTGCTCGGCAAGCATGGCGCAACCGACTTCCAGGCGCTGCAGAACGCCTTCGATACCGCGCACGTCGAGGCCATCCAGTATTTCGTGTTCGACCTGCCCTACTTTGCCGGCCATGACTTGCGCAAGGTGCCGCTGGTGGAGCGCCGCGCCCTGCTGCGCCGGATCTTTGCGCACAACACCTCGCCGCGCCTGCAGTTCAGCGAGGACTTCGAGGCCAGCCCCGCCGACATGCTTGAGGCAGCCTGCCGCATGAAGCTTGAAGGCGTGATCGGCAAGCGCGCCGACGCCGCCTATGTCAGCGCGCGCAGCAGTACGTGGATCAAGCTGAAATGCACCTTGCGCCAGGAGTTCGTGGTGGCGGGCTTCACCGACCCGAAGGGCAGCCGCGCCGGCATCGGCTCGTTGCTGCTTGGTGTGCACGACAGCGGCGGGCGGCTGCGCTACGCGGGCAATGTCGGCACCGGCTTCGACACGCGCACGCTGAGTGCGCTGCGCACACAGCTGGACGCGTTGCGCGCCGATTCCGCGCCCTTTGAGAGCGTGCCGGCAGGGGTAAAAGGGCACTGGGTGCAGCCAAAGCTGGTGGCCGAGGCCTCGTTCGGCAGCTGGACCCGCGAAGGCCGCGTGCGCCATGCCGTCTTTCACGGCTTGCGCACCGACAAGCCGGCGCGCGCGGTGTCGGTGGAGCGGCCGGCAGCGCCGGCGGCCAAGGGCGAGCCTGCAGCAAGATCAGCAAAAGCAGCAAAGCACGCTACCGCCACCGGCGGCAAAGTCGCGATCAGCCATGCCGGGCGCGTCATCGACACCGCATCCGGCCTGACCAAGGGCGACCTGGTGCGCTACTACGAACGCGCCGCGCCACTGATGCTGCCGCACCTGCGCGGGCGCCCGATCGCGATGGTGCGGGCGCCGTCGGGCGTGGGCGGCGAACAGTTCTTCCAGCGGCATGGCGACACGCTTCGGGTGGAGGGCCTCAACGTGCTCGATCCGGGCCTGTGGCCCGGGCATCCCGCGCTGCTGGAAATCGCGTCGGCCGAAGGCCTGGTGTCCGCGGCACAGCTCAACGTGGTGGAGTTCCACACCTGGAACGCCAGCAAACGCAGCATTGACCGCCCCAACCGGGTCGTCTTCGACCTGGACCCGGGCGAAGGCGTGCCCTGGGCCCAAATGCAGGAGGCCGCTGCGCTGGTGAAGGCGCTGCTCGATGAACTCGGACTCGCCAGCTTCCTGAAGACCAGCGGCGGCAAGGGGCTGCACGTGGTGGTGCCGATCACGCCGCGTGCGGGCTGGGACGAGGTAAAGGCGTTCGCGCATGACGTGGTGCGCCATGTCGCCGCGACCATTCCGCGGCGCTTCGTGGCCAAGAGCGGTCCACGCAACCGCGTTGGCAAGATTTTCATCGATTACCTGCGCAATGGCGTAGGCGCCACCACGGCGGCGGCATTCTCGGCGCGGGCACGCCCGGGGCTGGGCGTATCGATGCCGGTGTGGTGGGAAGAACTCGATACCCTGAAAGGCGCGGCGCAGTGGACCGTAGCCAATGCGGGCCCAAGGCTCGACACCCTGGCGGCCGACGATCCGTGGGCGGACTACGCCGGCACCCGGCAGGCGATCACGCGCGCCGCGGCGCGACTGGCGGGCGCCGGATAGCCATCCCGCCCGTTGCTGGCGGATTCCGCAGAAAACGCCAAGCGGCACATTTCTTGCCGCATCCTGGTCATGGCACACGGCCCGGCGCACCCGCCGCGTGCGCCTTGTTGCCCTGCTGGCAGTGCAACCATGACATGGAGATGTGATGATGAGCCAACTCAGGATCGCCGCGAAGATTCGGGCCGCGGCCGCCGGCGCCGCGCCACGCAACCGGCGCGCCTTGCGTCACCTGCTGGTTTCCTGCGCAATGCTGTCCTTCGCCGCCACCCCGGTGCAGGCACGCCTGCCGGCGCCAACGCCCGAGCAGCAGCAGGCCGCCGAAGCCAAGAAGTCCAAGGAAGCCGAAGCGGCCAAACAGCAGGCCGAGGCATTGGGCCGGGTCCAGGACAGTATCTCCGCGCGCTTTGGCAAGGGCGCCACCAGCGGCGGCTCCACCGAGCCCGGCAAGATCCCGCAGAAAGCTGCCGAAGCGACCGGCTCAGCCGGACCGCACGGCGGCACGTCCCCCAGCGCTGAAGCGCATGCCGGCGAGGCAGCCCGCCACTGAAGCCCGCAACGCATGCCATGCAGTTCACTTGCCGCGCTGCGTGCCGGGCGGCGCCTGTCCGGCACGTCTCTTGCCACTGCCAGCGCAACAGCCTGGCAAAGACCGCAGGCGTGCTGATGCAAAAGGGGGAATGGCGATGGATGACTTCTGTGCACATGTAAGAACTACAATCGGCAGCCGCGCGGTCGCGGCAAAGCTTGCAAGCGGTGCGGCGCGGCTGGCGCACTTTTACACGGCGCCGCGGACCATCCCGGGCCTTGCCCCTGAGCAACCCTCCGCGCGGGCGCGCAAGCGCCTGTCAGCGTGATGCCATGACGCCGCATGCCGCCAACCCGGCCCCGCTGATCCTGAATGTCGATGACCGCGAGGGGCCGCGCTACGTCAAGAGCCGCATCCTCCATCGCGGCGGGTATTCTGTGATCGAGGCCGCCACCGGCCATTCGGCGCTGTCGCTGGTGCGACAGCATGAGCCCGTGCTGGTGCTGCTGTCAGCACGCCTGCCCGATATCAGCGGGCTGGAAGTCTGCCGGCTGCTCAAGGCCGATCCACAGACCGCCCACACGCTGGTGCTGCTGACCTCGCCAGGGCTGGCGCGCCAGCGCGTAGAGGCCCTGAGCTGCGGCGCCGACGGCCACCTGGTCGAGCCTGCCGAGCCGGAAGAGGTACTGTCGACGATCCAGGCGCTGCTGCGGCTGCGCGGCGCAGAGGACGCCTATCACCGCACTTCGCGGGCACTGCATGCGCATGAAGACATGTTCCGCCAGCTGGCCGAATCGCTGGCCGACGTGGTGTGGATCCTCGACCCGGCCGAGCCCCGCCTGCTGTTCGCCAGCCCCTCGCTCGCCGCGTTGTGCGGCCATGCGCCCGAGCAGCTGGCGCAAGACCCGCGCCGCTGCCTGGAGCGCGTGGCCCCGGCCGACCGGGCGCGCGTGGAAGCGGCCTTTGCCAGCATGCTGGGCGACGGCAAGCTGGACATCGAGTTCCGCCTTACGCGCCCGGACGGCGAGCTGCGCGATATCCGCGCGCAGGCGTTCCCGGTGCGCAGCGTGGAAAGCCCGCCGGCCGACGGCGGCGCGCCGCCGTCACGCATTGCCGGCACCTGCCAGGACGTAACGCTGCAAAACCGTGCCGAACGCGCGCTGCACGACGAGGAACGGCGCAAGGATCAGTTCCTGGCCATGCTGGCGCATGAACTGCGCAATCCACTGGCGCCGCTGCGCAGCGCCGCGGACCTGTTGCAGCAGCTCTCGCCCTCGCGCGAGGACATGTTCCGCGCGCGCGACATCATCGGCCGGCAGCTGCACCACCTGACGCGGCTGGTGGATGAGCTGCTCGACATCTCGCGCTTCAACCAGGGCCGCATCACGCTGCGCGAGGACCTGGTGGAACTGCGCACCGCGCTCAATACCGCGGTGGAAGCCGTGCGCCCGACGATAGAGGCCTGCGGCCATACGCTGCGCCTGTCGCTGCCCGAGCAGCCCCTGCCGGTACGGGGCGACCTGGTGCGCCTGACGCAGATCTTCAGCAACCTGCTGCAGAACGCCGCGGCCTACACGCCCGCCGGCGGCCAGATCGCCGTCGATGCCAGTCTTGAAGACAGCGTGGCGGACACTGCGCCCGATGCCGGGTCCGGTGGCCGCGTTACCGTGCGCGTGCGCGACAACGGCGCCGGCCTGTCAGAGGCGCTGCAGCGGCAGCTGTTCGATCCGCTGGCCCCGCTCGACGACGGCACCCAGCCAGAGCCGCCGCGCATTGCGTTCCAGCATGACGGTCCCGGCATCGGCCTGACGCTGGTGCAAAAGCTGGTGCGCCTGCATGGCGGCACCATCCGCGCCGACAGCCCCGGCGCCGGACAGGGCAGCACCTTCACGGTGACGCTGCCGGTGGAGCCGTGGCAGAAGTGGCACCCTTGCTCCGGCCGCGCCGCACCGCACCGAGGCGTGCCGCGCCGGATCATGGTGGTGGACGACAACGCTGACGCGCTCGAAGCCATGATGATGACACTGCAGACGCTCGGCCATACGGTGGTGACCGCCGCCGACGGCCCCAGCGCGCTGGCGGGCGCCACCGATGCCCGTCCGGAAGTGGTGCTGCTGGATCTGGGCATGCCCGCCATGGACGGCTTCGAAACCGCGCGCCGCCTGCGCGCGCTGCCCGAGATGCGCGGCGCCACGCTGGTGGCGCTGACCGGATTCGGCCAGCCCGAGGACCGCCGCCGCGCGCTGGAAGCCGGCTTCGACCGGCACCTGGTCAAGCCAGCCGACCTGGACGCGCTGACACGGCTGCTGGACGAAATCGGCGCGCGCCACCCCTAACGCGTGATGCCAATGCCAGCCGCCGATCCCATCCACCCTTGAACAAGGAAGCTCCGTGCATACCACGCCCGACCCCGACATCCCGCCGCGCAAGCCTGAAACCCCGCCGCCGGAACCCCCGCCGGGCCCGCCCGAACCGGTGGCAGACCCGCCTCCGGGCGATCTGCCGCCACCGCCGCCGCAACGTGCCCGTGCGGCCGGCAAAGGAGCCGTCACGTGTCACGCATCATCTGGAAAGGCGCCATAACCTTTGGCCTGGTCAATATCCCAGTGGTATTGCGGCCCGCGTCGCGCAGCCAGACGCTGGACCTGGACCTGCTCGACGTGCGCGACATGGCGCCGGTGGGCTACCAGCGCATCAACAAGAGCACCGGCAAGCCGGTGGACAAGGAACATATCGTCAAGGGCTACCAGTACGCCAAGGACGAATACGTGCTGCTGAACGAGGAAGACTTCCGCCAGGCCAATGTCGAGGCCACGCAGACAGTGGATATCGTCAGCTTTGTCGAGGCGCAGAGCATCCCGCCGTACTACTTCGATACGCCCTACTACCTCGAGCCCGACAAGCGCGGCGAGCGCGGCTACGCGCTGCTGCATGAAACCATGCGCCGCACCGGGCGTGCTGCGCTGGCGCTGGTGGTGCTGCGCGCCCGCCAGCACCTGGCCGCGATGCTGGTGCACGGCGACGCGCTGGTGCTCAACACCATGCGCTTTGCCGACGAGGTGCTGCCCATCTCCGAGCTACGTCTGCCCAAGGCAGCCACCGGCAAACCCACCGGCGCGCACGCGCGCGAGATCGAGATGGCCACCAAGCTGGTCAACGACATGAGCGAGGACTGGGAGCCGGAACAGTACCGCGACAGCTATCGTGACGACCTGATGGCGCGCATCGAAGAAAAGATCGACTCCGGCAAGACCCACCAGCTGACCCAGCCCGCGCAAGAGGAAGAAACGCCGCGCCAGGGCGCCAAGATCATCGACATGGTGGCGCTGCTGCGCCAGAGCCTGGGCCAGCGCGGCAAGGAAGATAAGGAAGACACCGCGCCCGCGCGCCGCAAGGCCCCCGCGCGGCATGCCGCCGCCAGGAAGCAGCCCGCTGCAAAGCGGGCTGCGACGACCCCACCCGCCAAGCGCGCCAGCACTGCCGCCAAGACCAAGCGTGCACCGGCCAAGCGCGAGTCGCATGCGCCGGCCGCGCGCAAGAGTGCAAGCACTACGCGCAGGAAGCACGCAGCTTAGGCAGGCACTGCGGTTTGCCAATCATGTCAGGCAAGTCCCGATTGTGTTCTCCCTCTCCCGCAAGCGGGAGAGGGGAGCAAACCGTCAGCACTGGACAAGCCCGCTTACCGCGACGACACCTTCAGGTTGTCATTGACTGACGTCACGCCCTCGACGCTGCGGATCGCGTCGAGCGCCATGTCGTGCTGCTGCTGGCTTGGCACGGTGCCACTCACTTCAACCGTGCCCAACTGGGTCTTCACATGAATGCCGGTGGACTTGAGGTCCTTGGTGGTGAGCAGCCTGGTCTTGATCCTGGTGGTGATGGCACTGTCCTCGACTGCCCGCTTGGCCTTGTCGGCGCTCAGGTCGGGGGCGGCGCCCCGGTCAGGATCCGCACGGCCGGGCATGCCCGGCGCGGAATTGACGGGCGCCACAGGGGGGTTGTCCGCCGCTACCAAGATCAGGCCGCTCTTGTCGAGCGCCAGCGCGCCGCCGGCCGCCGCCAGCGCCGCAGCAACACAGGCCATCCGCACGATGCGCGCGGGGATTCGGGAAAAACGCATGTCTGCCTCCTGTTCGGGTCACCAGCGCATCCGTTGCCGTGCCTTGCCTGGCGCGCGGAACCACTGGTAAGTCATTTTTCAGCAAGCTCCATACCTGCCGGCCAGGCCGCACCAGGCATGGGCGGCGCGGCCCGGGGTGTGTAAATCGGGCCGCCCGTTGTAAAAGCGCCCGCCGCCCGGTGTGCTGCATAGCCCGATACAGGCCGATGCCGGCGGCATCCGGGTCCTCTCACGCTTGGCATGGCGATTGCAAAACAAGGAATGCGGCAGTTCGCCGCGCCAAGGAGCTAGCAATGGGACAGCAGCAACAGCCGGGTCAATCGCAGTCGGGCCAGAAGCAGCAGGAACAGTCGCAGTCGGGCCAGAAGCAGCAGGAACAATCGCAGACTGGCCAACGCGGCAGCCAGCAGCAACCGGGACAACAAGGCGGCGGTCAGATGGGTGACAAGGACCGCAAGCAGGACCAACAACAGCAGCAAGATCGCGGCAGCTCGCAACCGGGCCAGCAAAGTGGCCAACGCAGCGGCCAGCAAAGCGGCCAGGGCGGGCAACAGGGTGGCCAGCAAAGCGGACAAGGCGGACAACGCCAGCAATAATCCTCGCTAGCCTCGACAACAGGCAGCTTTCCGGGTATGTGCGGCAGCAACATGCGGTGCGACCGCAGGGGCATACGCCGGAGATTGGCAGGCCGGGACTCCCGCAAGGGGGCTCCGGCCCTTTTTGCGGCCACCGCACCGGCATGACCCCACGCACATCGTCCCGCATCCCGTGTATGCTGGCCGTGACTTCCCCATCCAGGCACCCACCGGCCTTGTCCAGCTATACCGACCCTGCCGCCGGCCGCTCTGCGCGGCCAGGACGCGGCCCGCTGAACCAGCTCTCCACCAGGTTGCGTCAGCGCGCCGGCGCGCACGTGCGCGCGCTGACCCGCAGCAATTCCGGCCTGACCCTCGACTATGACAACCCGCCGGGCGATCCTGGCCTGTTCGGGCCCGACGCGGTCTGCTGGCGCGTGCATGCCGACTTTCCGGCAATGCTCGCGGGCGGCGTCAGCGCGCTGCTGCTGCAGACGCTGCATCCGCTGGCGCTGGCCGGGGTCTGGGACCATTCCAGCTTTCGCGCCGACATGCAGGGGCGACTGGGGCGCACCGCGCAGTTCATCGCGGGCACCACCTACGGCAGCCGTGCCGATGCCATGGCGCTGATCGGGCGCGTACGGCGCATCCATGCCGGCGTGGTCGGGGTGGCGCCGGACGGGCGGCACTATGCGGCCTCCGACCCGGCGTTGCTGACCTGGGTGCACGTGGCCGAGGTCTCGAGCTTCCTGGCTGGCTACCTGCGCTATGTCGGGCCGCTGAGCAGCGCCGAGCAGGATCGCTACTACGACGAGGTTGCGCGCATCGCCCAGATGCTGGGCGCGGCCGACGTGCCGCGCTCGCGCGCCGAAGTCACGGCCTACCTTGAATCCATGCGGCCGGCGCTGCTGGCCAGCGAACGCACCAGCGAAGTGGTGCGGCTGGTGCGGAAGATGCCGGTGGCCAACCCGCTGCTGCAGCCGGCGGTGCGCATCATGGCCGACGCGGGCATCGCACTGCTGCCGCCGTGGGCACGGCACCAGCTCGACCTGGACGGCCCTTCGATACGGCGCCCGGCCGCACTCGCTGGCATGCATGTGCTGGCACCGGCGCTTCGCTGGGTGCTCGGCGCCGGCCTGGCAGCGCGCGCCCGACGGCGCGTGGCCCGCGGCATTGCCATGACGGCCGGCTGAGGGCCGCGCCGGCTATCGGCGTTCAACGGATCCTTCTTGAGGGGAAATGAGAATTGGCGGCAAAAACCCTCGCATTTCGGAGGATTGCGCGGCGCGAAAGTGGCGTTAAATCTGCCTGGGCATTCCGAACGGCCGGTCGGATTTACTAGCCGCACCAGTCACAGCGCCACAGAGCGCGATTCAAACGACGCAGGCAAAAAAGAAGCCTACGCGCGGGGTGCTCGTAGGCTTTCCAGGACTGCTCGAGCCGAAAGGCTCTTGTCAAGAATATAAACGCGCTTACATGAGGTGTAAATCCCGTTTCTATCAGGGAATTCCCTTATGACGATATGAGGTAGCGCTGAAGTATTCCCCTTCTCTTCTGGCAGCACCAACCGCCGTTACCGAGAGCGGATGTTTCTCTTGCCGCCCTGGTCGCGCCGCACCCCAAGCCGCCGGCCAACGGACCCAGCCGCCAGAACCCTAGCGGGCTCTTCCGGAGTCGTTGTGAAGAAGAAGGAAACCCGGCCCAAGTCACCGGGCCGAAAGCAACTGCAGCACCAGCAATTTGCTGCATACAGCACCAGCCAGGCGCCTGTGATCGTCCACCTGTCCAACGGCGCGCGGCTGCAAGGCCTGGTGCTGGCGTCAGACGACTACGTGGTGCTGCTTGGCCGGCAGCCGGACGACATCCGGCCCACGGTGGTCTACAAGCGGGCCATCTGCCTGGTCACGCTGGCCAATGTGCAGGACGCGCCGGTGGTGGCACCGGATCCGGGCCCGGGGCCGGACTTCCTGCCGCTCTACATCCCCCGCACCCGCAAGCGCCGCTAGGCCAACGCCCGACCCACACGCCTTCCCGCCGTCCCCTGTCGCGCGGCGCCTCCGCCCGCCCTGCCGGCACCCCGCGAAACTATCGCGGAGATCACTCTAAACCTTTGCCTTGCCCGGTCGATAACCCAAGCAACGGAGGCACTCTACGCCCTGCAAAGCAGGCCGCCAACGTTACGGCACTAGCCGGAATGCCCAAAACTTTGCATACAGGAGTCGTACCATGGCGCAAGTCATTAACACCAATTCGTTGTCTCTGATGACTCAGAACAACATGAACACGTCGCAATCGTCGCTGAACACGGCGATCCAGCGCCTGTCGTCGGGCCTGCGCATCAACAGCGCCAAGGACGACGCCGCTGGTCAGGCGATTGCGAACCGCTTCACCGCGAACATCAAGGGCCTGACGCAAGCTCAGCGTAATGCTAACGACGGTATTTCGCTGGCGCAGACGACCGAAGGCGCGCTGACCGAAGTCAACAACAACCTGCAGCGTATCCGTGAACTGAGCGTGCAGGCTGCCAACGGCTCGAACTCGGCTTCTGACCTGAAGTCGATCCAGGATGAAATTACACAGCGCCTCTCTGAAATCGATCGCACCTCGCAACAAACTGACTTCAACGGTGTGAAGGTGCTGTCCGCCTCTGCCCGTCCGCTGACTGTCCAGGTCGGCGCCAACGACGGTGAAACCATCAAGATCGACCTGCAGGAAATCAGCTCCAAGACGCTGGGCCTGCAAAGTTTCACGCTGTCCGGCCCCAAGGCTGTGGCGGCCGGCTTCCAGTTCAACGGCACGACCGCCTCGGCCGCTGGCGATGCACCGACGGCTGCACAACTGCAGTCCCTGTACGGCGCCACCACGACGGTCACCTCGACCACCGTCACGGAACTCAGCGGCGACACGCTGTCGACCAAGCTCGGCCTGGGGGCTGGCGGCGCCACGTTCACGGGCAATGCCGTGGCCGACGGCAACGGCAACCTGTTTGCTGAAATCGCGATCAAGCCGACCGGCGCCGGTGAAACCCAGTCGCTGATCAACCAAGGCTTTACCGGTGCGGTGGACGGTACGTCGATGTATCGCTACGTCGCCCTCGACCCGCAATCGGCCAACACCACGACCGATCCCACCAAGGCGGCCTTCACCATCGACAGCGCAAAGATCTCGGTTGCCAGCCTGCAGGCCGGCGGCACGGTCAACCCGCTTGCAACGATCGACTCCGCGCTCAAGAAGGTTGACGACCTGCGCAGCTCGCTGGGTGCAGTGCAGAACCGCTTCGACTCGGTAATCGCAAACCTTGGTACCGCTGTGACCAATCTGTCGGCCTCGCGCTCGCGCATCCAGGACGCCGACTACGCAACGGAAGTGTCGAACATGACCCGCGCGCAGATCCTGCAACAAGCTGGTACCTCGGTCCTGGCCCAGGCCAACCAGACCACGCAAGGCGTGCTGTCGCTGCTGCGTTAATCGCATCCGCGACCAGGCATTGAAGGCTGGGCCGCAAGGCCCGGCCTTTTTGCCGGAACGTTTCGCAGGCAGACCGCTGCCCGCAAAGCGTTTCAACCCGCACGTGAACCACGACAAAGGACGGAGCAGACCATGGCGCCTCCCCCAACCGTAAGCCCGACCGCAGCACACCTGCCGTCCGAGGTGCTGGCTAAGAGCACTAAGACCCGTGCACCGGCCGGCTTGCGCGCACCGGAGGAGAACGCCGCGGCATCATCGGCGCAAGCCGTGGATACCTCCGCCGCCATCGGCGAACTGGTCGAGACGCTCAAGACCACCTCGATCGGCCTGCGCTTCGAGATCGACGAGACCACGCACCGCATCATCACCAAGGTGATCGACAAGGAAACCGGCGACCTGATCCGGCAGATGCCCACCGAAGAGGTGATGCGCATCGCCCGCGCCATCGACAAGCTGCAAGGGCTGTTCGTCAGCCAGGTGGCTTGAGCCCTGAATATCAGTTGAAGACGAGACAACAATATGGCAACGATCTCCTCCATCGGCATCGGCTCCAACCTGGACCTGAGCACCCTGCTGGACCAGCTGCAGAAGGCAGAGCAGGCGCCGCTTGACGCGATCAACACGCAGGCCAAGAGCTACCAGACCAAGCTGTCGGCCTACAGCCAGGTGCAGAGTGTGCTGGACGCCTACAAGGCCGCCGCGAAGAAGCTGTCTGAAGCCGCCACCTTCGGCGCAGTGAAGGCGAATGTCGGCACGCCGGACGTGATGTCTGCCACCACGGCCGCCAATGCGGTGCCCGGCAATTACAGCATCACCGTCAGCGCGCTGGCCACCGCGCAGTCGCTGGTCAGCGGCAATGTGGCCGACCAGAAGGCAGCGATCGGCGGCGGGGAACTGGTCTTCGATTTCGGCGAGGCGCTGGCCACCGGCGGCGCCGCCACCAGCACCAAGAAGGTCACCATCCCCGCAGGCTCGTCGCTCGAAGGCATGCGCGATGCCATCAACAAGGCCGGCATCGGCGTGACCGCGAGCATCGTCAATGACGGCAGCGCCAGTCCTTATCACCTGGTGCTGACTTCGGACAAGACCGGCACGCAGTCCACCATGCGCGTGTCGTCGACCGATGCGGCGCTGAACAATGCGATCGCCTTCGATCCGGCCGCGGCTGCAGGCGTCAACAAGATGGAACAGAAGGTGCCGCCGGCCAACGCGACGCTGAAGATCAACGGCATCGACGTGGTCAGCCAGAGCAATTCGGTGGTGGATGCCGCCCAGGGCGTGACCATGAACCTAGCCAAGACCGGCACCACGTCGCTGGTGGTCACGCGCGACAACGACGCGATCAAGGCTTCGGTCCAGGCTTTTGTCACCGCCTACAACAATATCCAGAGTACGGCCAAGACGCTGACGGCGTTCGATACCAAGGCCGGCACGTCCTCCGCACTCACTGGTGACGGCACGCTGCGCGCGATCCAGTCCAGCCTGCGCTCCATGTTCGGCGGCGCCATGGATGACGGCAACGGCGGCAATATCACACTGATCGGCGTTGGCATCTCGTTCAACAAGGACGGCACGATGGCGCTCGACGATGCCAAGCTGACCAAGGCGCTGAACAATAACCTCGGCGGCGTCACGGCCATGTTTTCCAGCACCACCGGCAGCGGCGGCATCGGCAAGCAGGCGAGCGACTATATCGGCAGCCTGACCAAGACGGATGGCGCGCTGAAGTCGGCCCAGGACGGCATCACTAAGACCCTGAAGGACCTGGAGAAGGACTATAGCCGGGTCCAGGACCGCGTCACCGCCACCATCGATCGCTACAAAGCCCAGTTCACGCAACTGGATCTGATGGTCGCGCAGATGAACCGCACCAGCAGCTATCTGACGCAGCAGTTCAACGCGCTGACCAGCAGCACCAAGAAGTAATCACTCAGCCGCACACCAGAGCCAGAGGAACCCAATCATGTTCGCCCGCGCATCCGCCAATGCCTACGCCCAGGTGGGCGTCCAGACCGGCGCCATGAGCGCCAGCCCGCAAAAGCTCATCACGATGCTGTATGACGGCGCCCGCTCGGCCATCGCCAAGGCCAAGTTCAATCTTGAGGCCGGCGACGTGCCCGCGCGCGGCAACGCCATCTCCAAAGCCATCGACATCATCGACAACGGCCTGCGCGCCGTGCTCGACCATGAGGCTGGTGGCGAGATCTCCGCCAACCTCGAATCCCTGTATGAGTACATGGTGCGCCGGCTGATGCTGGCCAACCTGCGCAGCGACGCGGCCCTGCTGGCCGAGGTCGACACGCTGCTCGAAAGCCTGGCTTCGGCCTGGGCGCAGATCGACGACACGGCCGCGGCCGCGGATCAGCAACCCGCCTTGCAGGACAACTGACATGGCCTCCCTTCCCGAGTTTTCCCCGATCGTGACCTGCTACGAGGAAATCCTCGCGCTGTCCGCACGCATGCACGAGGCCGCCCAGGCAGCTGACTGGGACACCGTTGCCGAGCTGCAGCAAGGCTACCTGGCCCATGTAGACCGCCTGCGCCTGATGGACCACGAGGCACCGTTCTCCGATGCGGAACGCATGCGCCGCTACCAGTTGCTGGACCGCATCCTCACGTACGATGCCCGCATCCGTGACCTGGCCATGCCGCAGCTGAAGAGGCTGGGCGACATGCTGACCAGCTCGCGCCGCCAGATCGAACTGTCCGTCGCCTACGGCGCAACGGCCTGACGCAGCCTGAGCGCTGCGCAACTTCCCGCGGCGGGCCGGCAAGCCCAACGCCTGCATTCACGCGACCCGTATGACCGGCATCCATCTGCCTCCAGGCCTGGCACCCGGTCAGGCCCCGGACCCGCAATCCCTGCGCACGGCACTTGCCATCGACAAGATGGCGGCGCTGCAGCCCGTGCCCGAGGCCACGGAGTCGAATGTCCAGAACTCCACTGGCCAGGCGATCCGCCAAAGCCCGCTCGCGACCGGTCCCAACGCCGTGGCCGGTCAGGCCACGCTGCTGCCAGGCGCCTCGACACAGGAATCGCTGAGTGCGGCCGCGCGGGCCATCCTGACGGTGATGGACGGTACCGAGGCGCTGCCGGTGCGCGGCGCCGGCCCGCTGCTTGCCGCGGCGCCCACGACAGCTTCCGCGCAGGCCACTGCAGCGGCCCTTGCCAACACGGTCGGCCAGAGCGGCCTGTTCTACGAATCGCACCTGGCGCAATGGGTTGCCGGCGCGCGCGGGCTGTCCGACATCCGTCAGGAACCGCAGGCACAAGTCCCGGCACCGGCCGGATCGACCCCAGGTGGCGCTGCCCAGGCCGCGGCAACGCTGCCGTCTGCGCTGCTGACCTATGCCGGCGGTGCGGCAGCGGCAGAGCCGGCGCGGCCCTCGGCGCCGCCGCTGCTTCCGGCCTCGCAGGTGCTGGCTGAAGCGCTGGCTTCGGCCGGCAATCCGCGCGTGGCCCACAGCCATGCGGCGGCGGAACAGGCGTTGCGGCAAGGCACCGCTACCACGGCGGCCTACAGCCGTGAAGCTGCCGAACCCGGCACCCAGCGCCAGTCCGCCGCGGCGCTGGCCACGCAGGCCTACCAGAGCACCGCGGAGGCTGGCGCGCCGGACAGTCTCGCCCCCTACGCAGCGCGCGGCCCCGCAGGTCTTCCGGATACCGCCTCGGCAGAAACCATCCGGCAGGCCGCGGCAGCCGGCCCGGCCATCCATCCGGCAACCGAAGGCGTGGTCCGCCAGCAGCTGGAATTGCTCGCCACGCAGCAGTTTCGCTTTGCCGGCGAGGCGTGGCCCGGCGTGCCGATGGAGTGGGAGCTGCTACGCCCCGATGCGGATGGCGCCGCGCAGGCCCATGACGACAGCGCCCGGCCATGGTCCAGCCGGGTGCGGCTGCACTTGCCGAGCCTTGGCATTGTCGAAGCGGTGCTGACACTGGGGCCGGCAGGGCTCGACGCCCGCGTGGCAACGCCCGAGACCGATGTCGCGGCGCGTTTCATCGCGGCACGGCCGCTGCTGCGCAACCAGCTGGAGGCGCAGGGCATCGTGCTGCAGCGCCTGAGCGTGCAGACCCAGGACCACATGACCGAAGGAGAGGCGCGATGAGCGAAGCGGCGCAAGACCGCGGCGCGGCGATCGCGCTGTCCTACCAGCACAGCGACAAGGCCCCGCGCGTGCTCGCCAAGGGCTATGGCGTGGTGGCCGAAGCCATCATCGCCCGCGCGCGCGAAGCGGGCGTCTATATCCACGATTCGCCCACCCTGGTGAACCTGCTGATGCAGGTCGACCTGGACAGCCACGTGCCGCCGCAGCTCTATGTGGCCGTGGCCGAACTGCTGGCGTGGATCTACCACCTTGAAGCGGGCATGGACGCAGGCGCTGAAGCACAGGCCTGACCCGGCAGGCTTCCCGACGACAAAGAGCCCCTGGCCGCTTGCGCGCGCCAGGGGCTCTTTGCTTTCGGGGCAGGCGCTGGCCTTACACCGCCATATTCATCATTTCCTGGTAAGCCGCCACCAGCCGGTTCCGCACCTGCACGCCGGTCTGGAACGACACATTGGCCTTTTGCAGGTCGATCATCACGTCATTGAGCGCCACGCCGGGCTTGCCCAGTTCGAACGCCTCGGCCTGGCCGTAGGCGCGTTCCTGCGCGGCGTTGATGCGGCCCAGCGAGCGCTGCAGTTCGCCGGCAAAGCCGCCGCCGACCGGCGCGGAGGACTGGCTGGCACTGTTGCCCGAGGCAACCTGGGACATCCCGCGCAGTTGCTGCAGCATGCCCTCGATGGAAGAGATAGTGGTCATTTGGCTCGTCGTATGCCGGTCCACCGGCAGAGTTCGTCTTGTGGCGCGCCCCTTGCATCACATAACGGCCTGCCGGGCAGGCGGGCCTCAGGCGGTTCGCACCCAGTTTCAGCCCCCGCAGAGTACCCGCCGCCTGCGGCCTCCCATGGGCCGAAATCGGACAAAAAACCGCGTCTGTTCGCCGGATTGTCGCGCTCAAGTCTGGCCGATCATTGCCACCGTGCCGGAAGAGCGCGGGCTGTCGTCCCGTGCTGGCTCCGGAAACCACCAGACAACCATCGATTCGGGAGTACGCGTGTTTTCTCTGCAGCGTAATGTGAGCCGGGCCGTGAGCCGCGCCGACGACCAAGGCGGTCAGCATCGCCCGTGCCGTCGCGAGCATCGCAGCGCCGGATCCGGAGCACGCGCATGACCGCGGCCGTGGCACTGCCCGGGCGCCCGGCAGAAGTGATCGAGCGCCTGAAGGCCAACCCGAAGCTGCCGCTGATGCTGGCCGGCGCAGCCCTGGCCGCGGCCATCGCCGTGGGCGTGCTGTGGTCGCGCAGCCCGGACTACAAGGTGCTGTACAGCAACCTGTCCGAACGCGACGGCGGCGCGGTGCTGCAGTCGCTGCAGCAGATGAACGTGCCGTACAAGTTCGCCGAAGGCGGCGGTGCGGTGATGGTGCCGGCCGAGAAGGTCCACGAAATCCGCCTGCGCCTGGCATCGCAGGGCCTGCCCAAGAGCGGCACGGCCGGCATGGAGCTGATGGACAACCAGAAGTTCGGCATCAGCCAGTTTGCCGAGCAGGTCAACTACCAGCGCGGGCTGGAAGGCGAGCTGGCGCGCTCGATCGAATCCATTGCCGCGGTGCAGTCCGCCCGCGTGCACCTGGCCATCCCCAAGCCGACGCTGTTCGTGCGCGAGCGCCAGAAGCCGACCGCGTCGATCGTGCTGCAGCTGTACCCGGGCCGCGCCATCGATGAAGGCCAGGTCGCGGCGATCAGCCACCTGGTGTCGTCCAGCGTGCCGGAACTGACGCCCAAGTCGATCTCGATCGTCGACCAGCACGGCAACCTGCTATCGAACACGGCCAACGAGCGCATGCTCGACGCCACCCAGCTCAAGTATGTCCAGGCGCTGGAGCAGAATTACCTGAAGCGCATCGAAGCGATCCTGACGCCGATCGTCGGCAAGGATAACGTGCGCGCGCAGGTGACCGCCGACGTGGACTTCTCCGTCGTCGAGCACACCGACGAGAGCTACAAGCCTAACCAGGACCCGACCCGCTCGGCCATCCGCAGCCAGCAGACCAGCGAATCGACCCAGCAGGGTGCCACGCCGCCGGGCGGCGTACCCGGGGCGCTGTCGAACCAGCCGCCGGCCGCCGCCGCCGCGCCCGTGACCACGCCGCAGACGCCGCGTGCGGGCCAGGCGCCGGGACAGGCCGGCGCTCCGGCTGCCGGGCAGGCGGGACAGGGGGCTCAGGGTGCCACGTCCGCGGCCTCCAGCGGCCCCAGCAGCAATCGCCGCGACTCCACCGTCAACTACGAGCTGGACCGCTCCGTGCGCCACGTGCAGCAGGCACCGGGCGGCGTGCGCCGCCTGTCGGTGGCGGTGGTGGTCAACTACCGCCAGCAGGCCGATGCCAAGGGCAAGCTCGTTGCTGAAGCGCTGCCGCCGGCACTGCTGGCGCAGATCCAGAACCTGACCAAGGAAGCGATGGGGTTCTCGGCCGACCGCGGCGACTCCATCAACGTGGTCAACAGCCCCTTCACCGCCGAGCGCGAGAAGGCCGCGCCCGAGGTGCCGCTGTGGAAGCAGCCCGACATGATTGAGCTGGGCAAGACCCTTGCGGGCTACCTGCTGCTGGCACTGCTGGCGCTGTTCGCGTGGTTCAGGGTGGCGCGCCCGATCCTGCGCCGCTATACCACCCCGCCGCTGCCGGCGCCGGAAGCCAGGGACGAGACCGAGGCCGTGCTGCTGCCGCCGGACGAGCCCGCCAACCCGGAAATCCTGCGGCTTGCCGCCAAGTATGAAGGCGACCTCGCGCTGGTGCGCGACGCCGCACAGCGCGACCCGCGCCTGGTCGCCAGCGTGATCAAGAACTGGATTGCCAATGACAACCGCTAAGGGCATCTCCAAGGAGATCTCGGCCAGTGGCCTGCAAAAGAGCGCCGTCCTGATGATGGCGATCGGCGAGGATGCCGCGGCCGAGGTCTTCAAGCACCTGTCGCAGCGCGAAGTGCAGGAGCTGGGCTCGGCCATGGCCACGCTCAGCTCGGTCACCCGCGAGGAAATGGCCGAGGTGCTGGGCGAGTTCCGCTCCGAGACCGAGCAGTACCTGGCACTGAACGTCGATTCCAACGCCTTTATCCGCAGCGTGCTGAACAAGGCGCTGGGCGAGGAACGCGCCCAGTCGGTGATCGAGGACATCCTGGAGTCGCGCGATCCGGGCGGCGGCATCGATTCACTGAACTGGATGGACGCCACGGCCATTGCCGAGCTGATCCGCGACGAGCATCCGCAGATCATTGCCACCATCCTGATCCACCTGGACCGCCAGAAGTCCTCCGAGGTGCTGGCGCTGTTCACCGACCGCCTGCGCAACGACGTGATCCTGCGCATCGCCACCTTCGGCGGCGTGCAGCCGGGCGCGCTGCAGGAACTGACCGACGTGCTGACCAAGCTGCTGGCGGGCCAGAGCCTGAAGCGCAGCCGCATGGGCGGCGTGCGCACCGCGGCCGAAATCATCAACCTGATGAGCACCGCGCACGAAGAGGCCGTCATCGACGGCGTGCGCCTGCATGACGGCGACCTGGCACAGAAGATCATCGACGAGATGTTCCTGTTCGAGAACCTGCTGGAGGTCGACGACCGCGGCATCCAGCGCGTGCTCAAGGAAGTCGCCACCGAGTCGCTGATCGTCGCGCTCAAGGGCGCGCCGCAGGAACTGCGCGACAAGTTCATCCGCAATATGTCCACCCGCGCCGGCGAGATGCTGCGCGAGGACCTGGACGCGCTGGGCCCGGTGCGCGTGTCGCAGGTCGAGGCCGAGCAGAAGGCCATCCTGCAGGTGGTAAGGCGCCTGGCGGATGCGGGCGAAGTGCAGATCGGCGGAGGCGACGATGCCTATGTCTGAGGCAAACCCTGAGCGCGGCCAGGCCGCACGCCGCGGGCCGCGCGGCGACCCGCTCTCTTCCCTTGCCGGCAACAGCACGGCCGCCGAGCCTGGCGGCTTTGCGCCGTTCGAGCCCCCGCGCCGCGCGCGTGGCGGCGCAGCCGGCTGGCAGCGCTGGCAGATGGGCTCGCTCGATCCCCGGGGGACCGAGCCGCCCGCAGCCCTGGCGGCCATGCCTTCCGAACCGGCACCGCCGCCGATCGATTTCGAGGCGCTCGACGCGATGCGAGAAGGCGCGCGCAAGGAAGGCTATGCCCAGGGCTACACCCAGGGGCAGACCCAGGGCTACGGCGACGGCCACCGCGAAGGTTACGCCCGCGGCCTGGAAGCCGCACGCAACGAGGCCACGCAGCTGCAGGCGCTGGCCACCAACTTCCGCGGTGCGCTCGGCGGCGTGGACGACCAGGTCGCGCGCGCGCTGGTGTCGCTGGCGCTGGACGTGGCGCGCCAGCTGGTGCGCTCTGCCCTGGCGGACGACCCCGCGCTGCTGCTGCCGGCCGTGCGCGAGCTGCTGACCAGCGAACCCGCGCTGTGCGGATCGCCCAGCCTGCTGCTGCATCCCGACGACGTGGCGCTGGTGGAAACCCACCTGCATGGCGAACTGGCGGCCGCCGGCTGGACCGTGCGCGCCGATCCGTCGGTGGCGCGCGGGGGCTGCATCGCCAGCGCCGCCAGCGGCGAGCGCGACGCCACGCTGCCCACGCGCTGGACCCGTGTGGTCAAGGCACTGGGCCGCGACGATCCATGGGAGCCGCCGCATGCCTGACACCACTGCGCCGGCCACGCCCACGCCAGATCCGGCGCTAGCCCATACGCAGCGCTGGATCGGCGCACTGAACACCGCCGCGGCCGGCATCGCCGGGCTCGACAGCAAGCGCAGCTGCGGGCGCCTGACGCGCGCCGCCGGCCTGGTGCTGGAAGCCGTGGGCCTGCGCCTGCCAGTGGGCAGCGACTGCCTGATCGAGCTCCCCGCCGGGCAGTTCACCACCGACAGCAATGCCCCGCGCACCGCGGAAGCAGAAGTGGTGGGCTTTGGCGCCGACCGGCTCTACCTGATGCCGCAATCGGATGTGGTGGGCTTGCTGCCGGGCGCGCGCGTCTACCCGCTGGAACCATCGCCGCAGCCGGCAGGCACCACCACGCCGCGCGAACCGGGCTCCAAGCGCCTGCCGGTTGGCGCCGGCCTGCTGGGCCGCGTGCTGGATGCCGCGGGCCGTCCGCTCGACGGGCTGGGCCCGATCACCGCCGCCATGGAAGTGCCGCTGGCCGGTGAGCAGATCAACCCGCTGATGCGCGCGCCCATCGAGACTGTGCTCGATACCGGCGTGCGGGCCATCAACGGCATGCTGACCGTAGGACGCGGCCAGCGCATGGGCCTGTTCGCGGGCTCGGGCGTGGGCAAGAGCGTGCTGCTCGGCATGATGGCGCGCTATACCAGCGCCGACGTGATCGTGGTCGGCCTGATCGGCGAGCGCGGCCGCGAAGTGAAGGAGTTCATCGAGAACATCCTCGGCCCCGAGGGCCGCGCACGTTCGGTCGTGGTGGCCGCGCCGGCCGATACCTCGCCGCTGCTGCGCATGCAGGGCGCCGCCTATGCGACGCGGCTGGCCGAGTATTTCCGCGACCAGGGCCAGCATGTGCTGCTGATCATGGACTCGCTGACGCGCTACGCCATGGCGCAGCGCGAGATCGCGCTGGCCATCGGCGAGCCGCCGGCCACCAAGGGCTATCCGCCGTCGGTCTTTGCCAGGCTGCCGACGCTGGTCGAGCGCACCGGCAATGGCCCCGAAGGCGGCGGCTCGATCACCGCGTTCTACACGGTGCTGACCGAAGGCGACGACCAGCAGGACCCGATCGCCGATTCCGCGCGCGCCATCCTGGACGGCCATATCGTGCTGTCGCGCAGCCTGGCCGAATCCGGCCACTACCCGGCCATCGACGTGGAAGCATCGATCAGCCGCGCCATGACCGCGCTGATCCCGAACGCGCAGTTCGGCTCGGTGCGCCGCTTCAAGCAGCTGATGTCGCGCTACCAGCGCAACCGCGACCTGATCAGCGTGGGTGCCTATGTGCCGGGCAACGACCCGGAGCTGGACCTGGCGATGCGCCTGCACCCGCGCATGGAAGCCTTCCTGCAGCAAGACATCCACGAGCGCGCCGGCTACGACGACGCCATCGCCCAGCTTCACAGCCTCTTCGACAGGAGTGAACATGCTCAAGCATTCACCGCTTAATACGCTGGCTGACCTCGCCCAGAACGATACCGACGCCGCCGCGCGCGAGCTGGGCAGGCTGCAGGGACTGCGCACGCAGGCTGAGCAGCAGTTCAACCAGCTCACGCAGTACCGCCATGAGTACCGCGCGCGCATGCAGGTGGTGGCCGCCGAAGGCATGACCTCCAGCCGCTGGCAGGATTTCTCGCGCTTTCTCGATTCGCTTGACCATGCCATCCACCAGCAGAGCGCGGCGCTGGCCAAGGCCGAAGCCGACCTGCTGGCAGGGCGCAACCACTGGCAGCACCAGCAGCGCCGCCTGAACTCGTTCGACACGCTGATCGCGCGCGCCGAAGCGAAGGAAGACCAGGTTGCCGCGCGCCGCGAACAGCGCGCCAACGACGAATACGCCGCCCGCCTGGCCCGCACCACGGCCAGCCGTCTCAGCGAAGCCTGAGAAACATCAGCCGGGCCACACCCGCAGCCAACTCCATGATCGATATCAGCCAGATTGTCAGCAGCGCCGCCAATGCGGTCGAGGGCGCCAGGCGCGCCACCGCCGACGCAACGGCGAGCGGATTCGGCGACGCGCTGTCGCGCGCTCGCGAAAGCAACAAGGCCCCCGCGCCACCGGCCAGGGAAACCGCCGCACGCGACCAGCCCGCATCCCGCCAGCCCGCGGCGCAGGCAGATGCCGGCAAGCCGCGGCAAGCCGCCGCGGCCGGCAAGAAGCCTGCGGCCGGCCCCAAGGACGAAGACAAGGACCAGGACGACACCGCGGCGGCCACGCCGACGGATGCCGCAGCCGCTGCCGCAGCGGCCCTGGCACTGATGCTTCCTGCCGCCGCCCCGGCCAGCCCCGCTGCCGCGCCGGCCGGCACGTCAGGTTCCGCCCTCGCCGGCGTTGCCGACACCGGCGGCGCCGCCGCACTGCAGGCGGCGCTGGCAAATGCCACGCAGTCGGCCACGGCAGATGTCCAGGCCGATGCCATGCCGGCGGCCACCACGCCACGGCCGGACACGCTGCAGGTCGTCACCACCGAAGCCCGGCCTGCACAGCCTTCGGTAGCCGACACGCTGGCCACCATCGCATCCCAGCGCGCCGCGATGCAGGCCGGCGCCAGCACAGGCACCGACGGCAAGGCCGCAGCGACCCAGGCGATCCCGGGCGACGGGATCGCCGCCCAGCAGCAGGACACCACCGGCCAGTCTGCCGGCGGATCGGGCAATCGCCCGGACAGCGGCATCGCCGGGCACCGCGCCGATCCGCTCGCCGCCAACCCCGGCACGGCGGATGCCAGACCCGCGGCAACGCCGTTCGCCGTCGCACAGGCTGCCGCCCGCACCGGCGAGGCTAGCGCGGCCAGCCCCGACAACACACAAGCCGTGGCCGCCGCGCTGGCCGGCCAGGCTACCCCGTCGGCTACTGCAGCCGCTGCCGCCGCCTCCGCCCGTCCAGTGGTCGCCCCGCAGCTGAACGACAGCCAGTGGCCGCAGGCCCTTGGCCAGCAGATGATCCGCATGAGCACGCAAGGCCAGCAAAGCGCCGAACTGCAGCTGAACCCGCCGACCTGGGGCCGCTCAAGGTCGTGCTCAACGTGGTCAACGACCAGGCCCAGGCCCAGTTTGTCTCGCCCCACCAGGCCGTGCGTGCCGCGGTGGAAGCGGCGCTGCCGCACCTGCGCACCGCGCTGTCGGAAAGCGGCATCCAGCTGGGGCAAACTTCAGTGGGCGCCGATGGCTTTGCCGGCCAGGCGGGCAACGGGAACGGGCAGCAACAACAGGCGCCGGGGAACGGACGGGGACAGGCCAGTTTTGGCACCGGTACGCTGGCGGCGGCTGAGCCAGCGGCCGCGGCCGGCGCAACGGCTCGTCCCGTGCGAGTGCTTGGGCGTGGCGAGATCGATACCTTTGCCTGACCATGGGCTGCGTGGCGCGCGGTGACTGCGCGCCATAGATGAAAGCAAGGCCGCCGTATGGCTAGCGGTTAACAAAAAGTGTTAAAAACCGGTTGCGATGAGCCTGGGATCCAGGCCCCGCCTGGGCCTTCTCACCCGTCCTGCCTACGATCACCGACTCCGTAGCCAGATCGACGATGTCGGACCGGGTCGCGCCGGGCGCAGGGGGCGTCCAGTTTCCGTCAATATAAAAAGTATCGCGTTCAAGGATGGTGTTCTGGGTTGTGTCGTTGTCCGGGCCACGCCACCTGCTTCCAGTAGGCATCGTCGGCCATCATTTTCGCCAACGGCTACTTCCCCGGCAGCGACAAGAACAACATGTTCGGCGTCGCGCTGGGCATCCGTCACAAGTTCTGACGCGGAAAACAAGACGGCCGGCGTCAATGGCGAGCCGGCGATTCTGTCTTGCTGCCGGTGCCTTCTCAGATCACGCCCCGTGCGCGCAGCCCCGCGATCTCGCCGGCCGCATAGCCCGCGTCGCGCAGCACTTCCTCGGTATGCTCGCCGGCCATCGGCGGGCGCCGCACGATAGCCGGCGCGGTACGCGACAGCGACACCGGCGTGGCGACGAGCGGTACCTGCGCGGCTGCCCCCGGATAGTCCACGCAGTGAAACGCTCCGGAGGCGCGGACGACTTCGTCCTCCAGAGCCTGGCGCGGCGTGTTGACCGGCCCGCCGGGAATGCGCGCTTCCTCCAGCAGGGCCAGCGCTTCCTCGCGCGTGCGGCCGGCGCACCAGTCCGACATGATGTCGCTGAGGACTTCACCATGCTCGCCGCGCGTCGCATCGTCCGCGAAGCGCGGATCGTCCAGCAGTTCCGGGCGGTCGACCATGCGCGTCCAGCGTTTGAACATCGCGGGTCCAATCACCTGCGCGATGATCCAGCCGTCCTTGACGCGGAAAATGTCGGACGGGCCGTAGGTCGGGCTGCGGTTCACGGTGGCCTGCCGGTTCAGCCCGCGCAGCGCTTCCTCGATCAGGCTGCCGCTGGACAGCGTGAGCGCCGTGTGCAGCAGCGACGCGCTGACTTCCTGCCCCTGGCCGCTCGCCTTGCGTTCGTAGAGCGCCATCATGACCCCGAGCGCGCAGCACAGCGCAGTCGAAAAATCGACGACCGGCACCATCGACTTCATTGGGTGGTCCGGCAGCCCGGTCAGGTGGACCGCCCCGCTCATTGCCTGCCCTACGCCGTCGAAGCCGACACGGTCGCGCACGGCCGGGTCTGCCCCGAACGCCGAGGAGGCAGTCAGGATGATGTCGGGCTTCACCTTGCGCAGGCTGTCATAGTCGAGACCTAGCGCGGCGATGGTGCGCGGCGGCATGTTCGCCACGACCACGTCGGTGGTCAACAGCAGCTTGCGTACCACCGCCCCGCCCTCTTCGCTGTCGAGGTCGAGCGTGATCGAGCGCTTGTTGCGGTTGACCTGCAGGAAGAACGCGCCTTCGCCTTCGCTGGTCACCGGCGCGACGAAGCGGTCTTCGCTGCCCCCGACGCGGTCGATGCGGATGACATCCGCGCCGAAGTCAGCCAGCAAGGCCGCGCAGAAGGGGCCGGCAATGAACCGGCCAAAATCCAGGACCCTGATGCCTTCGAGAACTTTCATCTTGCTTGCCGCCTCATGCCTGCGGGCCTGCGCCCGATACCGCGCGGATCTCGTCGAGCGACGCGGGGTTGTCGAGCGACGACAGGTCGCCCGGCGGCGTGTTGCAGTACACGCTGCGGATCACGCGGCGCATGATCTTGGAACTGCGTGTCTTCGGCAACTGGCCGACCACATGCACTGCGCCGGGACGGAACGGGCGTCCAAGGCGCTTGTCGACGTGGCGGGTGACGAGCGACGACACCGCGTCCGCATCGCCCGCCGCACCAGGCGATCCGACAACGAACACCACCAGCCGCTGCCCTTTGTCCTTGTCGTTCACGCCGATGGCCGCCGCTTCAGCGACTTCCGGTAATTCCAGTACGACTTCTTCCACCTCCGCCGGGCCCAGCCGCTTGCCGGCCACCTTCAACGTGTCGTCGGAGCGCCCCATCATGAAGAACGTGCCGTCCTGCCGGCGCAGCGCCAGGTCGCCATGCACCCAGAGGCCGGGGATGGTGTGCCAGTAGGTGTCGAGATAGCGCTCCGGGTCCTGCCAGAACGACTGCGTCATGCCGACGAAAGGCTGACGGATCACCAGTTCCCCTACTGCACCGGTCAGCGGCTTGCCGCTCGCGTCGACCACGTCCACGTCCACGCCCGGCGAGATCGTGTTGAAGCCGCTCGGCGGGATAGGCCTTACCACGACGCTTGACAGCAGCGCGCCCGACACCTCGGTGCCGCCCGTGTAGTTGATCAGCGGCTGCGTGCCGCGCCCGAAGGTCCGCTGGAACCAGCAGAAGTGCTCCGGGTCGATGCCTTCGCCGGCGGTGATCAACAACCGAACCGAGGAGACGTCGCCCTCCAGCGCTACCTGCTCGTTATTGGCGAGGCCCCGGATCAGTGTCGGCGCCGAGCCGAAATGGGTGACCCTGTGCCGTTCCACCAGTTGCGACATGCGTGCCCAGCTCGGGTAGTCGGGCGCGCCGTCGTAGCAGACCAGCGTGGCGCCGCGCAGCAGGGCGCAGCCCAGCACCAGTGTGCCCGCGATCCAGCCCATATCGGCGGGCCAGCAGAAGACGTCGCCCGCGGCCACATCGAAGTGCACCACGGCATCATGGGCGATCTTGAGCGGGAAACTGTTACCGGCTGCGGGTTAATAAGAGCCAAACTACCAATCCGGTAGGACCGTACTTAATCGCCGTGGCCTTTGCGGACTAGAATTTCCCCAAGGAGGAGCCAGTCATGTCAGCTATCAAGCGCATAGATCGGGGCCATGCCGCCTACCAGCCAGAACTGTCTCGGACGACCTGCTACCCTGCGGAGCATGTCACGTTGACGGCTAGCTCCAGAAAGAGGCTGCGCCCCTCTGTGCCGCATCGCAAGGTCGGGCGCGGCAAAGTCGGCATTGGCGGCAAGCGCAGCGGCAAGTAGGCGGTGAAGCGCCGATCACCTCGCGACAATGTGCCGCTTTATCACGGCCGCAGCAGACCAGAGACCGACGGTTCCTGTGACTGTATGCCGCCTGACCGCACTATTGTGCTTCGATTAGGTTTCTCCCGGTAACAGTTACCGCTATTGGGAAACCATGCTGCCCCTGGGCGCGGAAGGGCACGCGGTCATGGGACGGATGCACAAAACCGAGGACGAAAAGCGGTCCATCGTGTTGGTGCCCCCGCGCAATAGGACGAGTGGCTGCAGTACGACAATCCGGATAAGTCTGCATCCGACCGCGTGTGCCCATACTCGACTTACCTTGCAAACCGGGGCGCGAGAAATACAAGGCAGGCATTGTCCCGCTGACGCACGGACGCGGTGAGCGGCTTCCCGCCGCTCACCGCGCATGCCACTATTCAGCGACGACATTGGCCGATTTGGCGACCGCGCCCCACTTATCGGTTTCGTCCTTGATATACCTGGCAAACTCTTCCGGCTTACTGGCTGCAACTTCTGCCCCAAGCATCGAGAGCTTTTCCTTCACTTCAGGCATGGCCAATACCTTGACCATCGCGGCATTGAGGTGCTTTACGATTTCAGCGGAAGTACCCGCCGGCGCGACAAGACCGCCCCAGGAGGAGGCCTCAAAGCCCGGCAATACGGTCTCGCTGATGGTGGGAGCACCCGGAAATGCCGGCACGCGCTTCTTGCTGGCCACCGCAATCAGCTTCAGCTTGCCGCCCGTAATATACGGGCGCGCGGCAACCGCAGTGGTAAACATCATCGACACCTGTCCTGCCATGACGTCTGTCATGGCAGGACCGTCTCCCTTGTAGGGAACATGCATCATGTCGAGCTTGAGTCCGGACTTGAACATCTCACCCACCAGATGGTTTGAAGATCCATTGCCGGCGGATGCGAAGGTATATTTGCCGGGATTGGTCTTGACTTCCGCCACCAGTCCTTTGATGTCTGTCGCCTTGACCTTGGGGCCGGCGACAAGAACGATCGGCACCGTGGTGGTTTGCCCGATGGGCGCAAAGCTCTTGTTGACGTCGTAGTTCAGGTGCGGATAGATGGTCTGACTGATCGCGTTTGGACCAACGTTTGCCATCAGCAAGGTGTAGCCGTCCGCCGGTGATTTCGCAACCATCTCGGCAGCGATGTTCCCGTTCGCGCCCGGCCGGTTTTCCACCACGAAGGTGCCGCCCGTGACCTGCTTCAGTTTCTCGCTCAGCAAGCGAGCCGTCGTGTCGGAAGCCCCGCCCGGCGGATACGGCACGACGATACGCACAGGTTTGTCCGGATAGGCTGCGGCGGCCACGCCAGCAATCAGGGTCGCCGTTGCAATGGCGCAGCACCAGGTAGTTTTGATGATCGTCTTCATGTCTCCTCCAGAGGATGGTCAGCGTGGCCGGATCGGTATCAATACCGCACCGCGAGCCAGCGGCTTTACTGTCTTGCTATAGATGTTCAGCCAACCCTGTTCGGTGGCCCCACGGATCGGAGTCGCGTGCGCGCGGCGCGCGGCGAGCTCGCATTCTTCGACCAGCAAATTGATTTGGCGGCCGGGAATATCAATTTCAATTTCATCGCCATCCTGGACCAGCGCCAGCGGGCCGCCGGCGGCCGCTTCCGGACAGACCTGGCCAACGGCCACGCCGCGATTGAGGCCGGATAACTGGCCATCCGTGACGACCGCCACCTTGCCATTGAATCCGGCGCCTTCCACCGCGGCGACGAACGATGAAGCCAATGCCACGCCCGGCCCGCCGATGGGCCCCATGCCGCGCAGGCAAGCCACGGTTCCGGGGGTGATCCGGCCTTCTGCCAGCCCGGCAATGGCCTCTTCCTGAGAATGGAAGACCATGGCCTTGCCCCGGAACCTTTCCGCCTTTTCTCCCGCATTCCCCAGTTTCAGAATGCTGCCCTCGGGCGCCAGCGATCCCTTCAGGATGACCAGCGACGGCTTGGTCGAAACCGGGTCCTCCAGCGACCGCAGGACGGACGGTGACGGCGCTTCATAAGCGTCCAGGATCGCTTGCCAGGTTTTGCCCGATACCGTCTGGCAATCCTGCTCGATCATGGAAGCCAGAAGCTTGATCGTCGCCAGCGTGCCGCCGGCAGCCTCGAGGTCTTCCGTGCGGTGCGGACCGTTCGGCTTGACCGTTGCCAGCAGCGGTACTTCGCGACCAAGGCGGTCGAACAGGTCGTAGAGGTCCACATCAGTCCCAGCCTCCTCGGCCACGCCCTGCAGGTGGCGAAGGACATTGATCGAGGTGGAGAGCGCCAAGGCGACTCTTACGGCATTGCGAAACGCTGCTGGCGTCAGGATGCTGCGCGGTGTCAGGCCTTCATTGACCATTTCCACGATGCGCGCACCGGCGCCCCTGGCTTGCTCGACCATTGCCGGCGAATTCGCCAGCACCGGGCTTGCCCCAGGAAGGGTCAGGCCGAGCGCCTCGCAGACGATGTGCATCGAATTTGCTGTGCCCAAGCCGGCGCAAACGCCTGGGCTGCGGACGGCGCGCTTGCACATCCCATCGAGGTCGTCGAACGAGAGCTGCCCGGTGACATGCATGCCGACCTTCTCGAACACGTCCTCGATATCGACATGCTCGCCCTTGTATTGCCCGCTCGCCTGGTAGCCGCAAATTACGACGATGGTCGGAATGTTGAGCCGCGCCGCCGCCATCATCTGGCCGGGGGTGGTTTTGTCGCACGAGGCCAGGCAAACCATGCCATCGAGCTGTGCCCCCTCAACCTGCACTTCAATGTCGTTCACGATCAGGTCGCGTGACGGCAGGATGTAGCGCCCTTCCTTGCCGGCACTGGTGATGAAGTCGCTGGGCGCGGCGGTGCGCACTTCAAAGGGCACGCCGCCGGCTGCGCGAATCGCCTGTTTGACTTGCGCCGCCACGCCGTCCAGGTGGCTGAAGCAGCTCGACAGTTCCGACGATGTATTGACCACCGCGATCTTCGGCTTCTCCATGTCCGCGTCACTGAGACCGAGCGCCTGCCATTGCGCCTTGCGCAGCGCCCAGCGCGTGGTGCCGGGAGTGAAGTTGCTGCGATATTGTTGCGATGTCATTGGGTTGCTCCGAGGAAGGCGCCGTTGTTGGCCAGGGATTGTTGAATGTCCGTAACGGGTACGGTGTGCACGCTACGTCGCTGCGCCACCGCGGCGGCGGCGGTATAGCCCGCAGCCTCGCCCATTGCAAAGCACTGTGCGGTAACACGGATCGACGCCTGCGCGCCGTGTGTGGCCGAGGCGCAGCGGCCGGCCACCATCAGGTTGTCAAAGCCCGGCAGCGTGAGGGAACTGAGCGGAATCTGGAAGTAGGTTCCTGGCTTCAGCCAAATCCATTTGGTCGCGCGACCGGCCGCGTGGTCTTCCATCGGCCACGCGCAGCAGGCAATGGCATCGGAGAACCGGGCACCTTCCAGCACGTCCTGGTCGGTCAGCACATAGCTGCCGACGATGCGACGGCTTTCCCGGACACCAATGACCGCACCGGTATCCATGACGAAGGCGGATTCGAAGCCCGGGACGTATTGGCGAAACGCCTGCAGATACATGCACACCTGCTCGCGCCCGGCCAGTTCTGCGCGCGACATGATGCTGACATCGAACGGGTCCGGGGACTCGCCGTCCACCGCGACCTTCGTGATATTCAGGTGCGCCAGGCCCGGCCGTTCGGCGAATACGCCCCCGGCGGTCCGCGGCAGGTCGAAGCCATCATTCACCGCTAGTTCGAGGCGCTCACGGAGCGCCGCCCGGCTCAGGCCACTGAGCACCGCCGTATCGACACCACCAAAGCGAACCATCGTGGTCGGGAACTGCAGGTCGCCGGTCGAAATCTCAAAAGGCGCACCGGCAAACTTGACCACGTCCGCATCGCCCGAGCAGTCGACGAACGCCTTGGCGCGAATCGCCAGCCTGCCTTCCTTGGTCTCGATCAGCACCGCGTCGACCTCGCTGCCGTCCATCGCAACATCTACGACCATCGCGTGAAACAGCACTTCGATCCGGGCCTCCTTGACGAGCTGATCAAGGGCAACCTTCATCGCAAACAGATCGTAGGGTAGCGAGGCAGTCTCGAGCCATCGGGTGGGCGCCCCTACTCCGTCCAGTGCACGCAGACGATCGATCACTTCATTGCAGACACCGCCGACGACCTGCTGGATTTCCGATTCCGACACGGCGTACAGACCGCAAATGCTACCGAGGCTTACCGAGGTCAAGGTCCCGCCGAGGAACCCCTCCCGCTCCAGCAGCAAGACTTTGGCGCCGGAGCGCGCGGCTGCAATGGCGGCCGCAACGCCCGCGGCGCCCCCTCCTACGACGCAAACGTCGGCGGATCGAACCACGGGCGTGGAACGCGCTGCCTCGGTGATCTCGCCGTATGAATACGTAGTCATTTTATCTCCAAAAAAATGGGCGGCGAGTATGCTTAGTCACTCGAGCCGCCAGCATGCTATCCCAAGCAAAAATGGTTACGTATTCATTATAACGAGCAAATTCGCTGGCGCAAGGTCAGGACGTTGTGCGGCGCAGCACCAGGTCATTGGGCAATACGAACGTATGCGGGCTCATCGCGGGGTTTCCAATGCGAGCCTCGAGTCGCTCGACAACCTGCTCGACCATAGCCGCCAGCGGCTGCTGCACAGTACTCAATGCGATACATTCCCAGCGCGCCATCGGAATATCGTCGTATCCCACAACCCACATGTCGCCGGGGACGGATCGGCCACAACGCTTGGCCGCATCGAGCGCGCCGATCGCAACGATGTCGTTGGTGCAGAAAACGCTGTCGATATCCGGACTTTCGCTCAACAGGGTCTGCATGGCACGGAACCCAAAGTCATAGCCGAAATCCCCGGCATCGGCGCGGGTGAAACGGGGACTTAGTGCCACATCCCCCAGGCCTTCCATGAAGCCCCTCTCGCGGTCGCGGATGGTGCTTGCGCGCGAGCTCTTGCTCGATTTGGCGGAGATCAGTCCGATGTGCTTGCGGCCTGCCGCCTGGAAATACTCGGCGACTCGCCGACCTCCAGCGTAATTGTCGCTGACGATCGTATCGAAGAGGTTGGTACCGACCGACCGGTTGATGAGAATAACGGGCTTTTCGGCTGCCACCCTGGCCAGCAACTCCCTGGACTCCTCCAGGGCAGTTGCAAAAATGACGCCGTCGGTAGCACTCTCTGCGAGCGCGCGCACTGTTGCATCGTCCATCACACCGTCCAGTTCCCAGACAGTCGTCCGAAAGCCCCGGCCGGCAAGACGTTCCACCAGAAGCTGCAGCAATAACGGGTAGAGCGGGTTCGACAGATTTGCGACAACGACCGCAACCGTGCCGCTTCGTCTGGTCTTCATCTGCCGAGCCGCGGCACTGGGAAGATATTCGTGCTCCTGGATGATTTTGAGGACGCGTGCCTTGGTTTCCGGTTTCACCGAGGGCAGATCTTGAAGAACCCGGGAAACGGTGGTTTGGGACACGCCCGCCAGGCGGGCAATATCGATGCTCGTAAGTCTTTTGCTCATGGTGCTGTCAAAATCAGCGGCACGTTATCGGGGATGCGTCCCGATTCTAATCGAACACGTCTGACGAAGATGCCGTCGCATGCTCTGGCGGCCGCATGGAGGTGCCACCCGGCGCCGCGCTGAAAACCATGACCATCCAGGCCACCGGCGGCATTCCGCTGTGCGCTATCGCCCATGTCTTCGGCCAAAGCGACTCGGCAATCCCGATCTGCACCTACTATTAGGATTCGACATCTCTCCTGGTTCGGCGACCTTTCCCCAGATTTGCGGTCGAACTGAAAAACCATTTCTTTGGCAGCGTTATGCCGGTCGGTAGCCACTAAACATTTTAAGTTGCTAGCCGTCGCGCAAGAATGTGGTGTGACGATTTCGGAGTGCCTACCGGGTGCAGTGGATTCGCATTTCTTTGGGCCACCAGATCCTGGCCTCCGAATCAGGATTCGGATAAGGTCGCCCGCTCGGCGCGGGCGACGAACAGTGCCACGTCCAGCCATCGAGTGGGTATTCTTCAGGTATCGCGCCGACGCGGATCGCTGATGAGCGATGTCGAGAAGGCTTCGTCCGTCCTCGACGCGCCGAAACGGGCTGGTGTATCGACCTCGCTCGACGACTTCGGCTCGGGATATTCCAGCCTCGCCTATCTGGCTCGCCTTCCGATCGACACCCTGAAGATCGACAAGTCATAGCGCTTACTTTTCCCCGAGGCGCCCAGCCGTCTCCGGAACAATAGCCGCGCCCGCCAGGTAGATGATGGTGACAGTCGCCAGGAACATGCCCAACACCTTTGGCAATTCGGCGGGGGTGCTCGCGCACAGCGATGCAAAGGTCGGCATCATGCCGCCGATGGCAAAGCCGATATTCCACGACAGGCCAGTCCCCGTTGCGCGGATGCTCGTGGGGAACCGTTCATTCAGGAAAATCAGGATCGGTGCGAAACCCGTGCTGCCCAGCATGGCGAGCGCCACGGCGTACATGCCGACCGTGGTGGTGTCCGCTGCCTCGGGCATCCGGTGATAGAGCAGCGGCAGGAGGACCACGTTCAGGGCGCCGATCAGCAGGAAGGCCCGCTTGCGGCCAACCAGCGAACTGAGGTGACCCGCAAGGATCGATGCCACGATCACGCCAAGACTGCTGAGCATCAGGATAGCGGCGGCTTCGCCTGCCGGCGCCTTTACCACTACCTTGAGGAAGGTCGGCAGGTAGCCGGAGGTCAGGTAGTAGGCGCTGCCCCCACCAATCGTGAGCAGGATGTTGACCAGGAGGATGCCCCGGTACTGGCGGGAGAACAGGGTACGCAGCGGGTTTTCCAGCGGCGCGGCATGGCCCTTGGCCGCCTGCAACTGCTTCCACAGCGGCGACTCTTCCAGCGAATTGAAGATGAACAGGCCCAGCACCGAACTGACGATGCCGGAGAAGAACATGCAGCGCCAGCCCCATGTGTCAAAGGCATCTCCCGGGAACAGCGCGGTCATCGCCAGGTAGGTGATGGAGGCCAGCAGTGCCCCAATGCCGGCGCCACCGCCGCCTACCAGTCCGGACACGGCGCCGCGCCAGGAGGGCGGCACCGACTCCGTGCCGATGGTGTGGGTGGAAGCCACCACGCCACCGACGAAGATGCCCTGCACCAGCCGCAACAGGATGAACAAGGCTGGCGCAAGCAGGCCCACCTGACCCACCGTGGGCAGCAGCCCGAACGCCGCCGTGGACAAGCCAACGCCGGTAACCGCAACCACCATCGCCCCCTTGCGGCCGTGGCGGTCGGCATAGGAGCCGAAGATCGCGGAGCCGAGCGGACGCATCAGCAACGTGACGGCAAAGGATGCATACACTGCGGCCAGCGACAGCATGGCATGTTCCGACGGAAAAAAAAGCCTGCCAATCACCGGTGCCACGAACAGCAGGATGAACAGGTCGAACAGGTCCAGCGCCCACCCCATGCACGAAGCCGTCACGGCACCAAACACCTGTCGATTGCTCGCTGCCCGCAGCGCCACGCTGTCCGTGCCGCTGACAGTCCCTGCCTTCTTCTTGACTATGACTTCCATGGTTGTCTCCTTTGGTTGGATCTCTGTCTGGATCTCTTCCGGGGTGATTACCGCACCGACGCCAGACGGGCGCCACCTTGCCGCCACGCAAGCGCTTGCCCGCGCGGTCAATGGGCCTCGTGCTCCGGTCCATCTCTCCCGGGATGCGGGCGGCCTCGCCAGCACGCCCGCTAACGACATCAGCTGCCGCGGAATGCCGGCTTGCGCTTGCCGTGGAACGCTTCGACGCCTTCGCGGAAATCGTCCGAGCTGCGCAGGCGGCTATAGCAATGCCCTTCCAGTTCGATGGCGATCGACAGCGGCGCGTCCTCGGTGTCGTTGAGCAGCTTTTTGGCGGTGCGCTGCGCCAGCGGCGAGAAGCCGCGCAGTTCGTCGACCAGTGCGTCGGTGGCAGCCTCCAGCTCGGCGTCGGCCACGCATTCCACCGCGATGCCCCACTCATAGGCCTGCTTGCCCGAGATGCGGCGCGAGCGCATCACAATGTCCTTGGTGCGGCCAATGCCCACCATCTTCTGCAGCCTCGCCGAGCCGCCCGAGCCCGGGATCTGCCCCAGCTTCTGCTCCGGCAGCGCGTACTGCGTGGTCTCGGTGGCGATGCGGAAGTCGCAGGCCAGCGACAGCTCGAAGCCCACGCCGAAGCAATAGCCGCGGTTGGCGGCAATCACCGGCTTGCCGCAGCGCGCCGGCGCCGCCACGTTCCAGGCCAGCTGCGAGACGTGCTCGGGCGAGGACTCCAGGAAGCCCTTGATATCGCCGCCGCTGGAAAAATGCTCGCCTTGCGCGCGCAGCACGATCACGCGCACGCGCTCGTCCGCGTCGAGCGCCTCGAGCACCGCGCGCAGCTGGTCGCGCGCCGCCATGGCGATCACGTTGTAGGGTGGGCGGTGCAGGATGATGTCCGCACGCTCGCGCTGCGCATCGATCTCCACGGAGAAACCATCGAGCTGCTGGAGCCGTTGCTGGTCGGGATGGATCAGATCGGTTACCTGGGTCATGTCTTACTCCTTGATTGTGTCGACAGGCGCGGCGTCCGCTGCCTGGTTGGGGCTGGGGTTAAGGCTGGGATTGGGGCCGGGGTTCACGGAATGCGGGGCCAGTGCGTATTCGCCGGCGGACAGCTTGCGGCGCAGGATCTTGCCCACCGGCGACTTGGGGATCTCCTCGACGAAGACGTAGTCGCGCGGGCGCTTGAAGTTGACGAGGTCAGAGTTTCGGCAATAGGTGTCCAGTGCCTGCGCATCGACGCTGCCGCGCGGCTTGACGAAGGCCACCACCTTCTGGCCCCAGCGCGGGTCGGCCACGCCGGCCACGGCCACCTCGTCCACCGCCGGATGCAGCGACAGCACCGATTCGATATCGACCGGCGAGATGTTCTCGCCGCCGCTGATGATCATGTCATCGACCCGGCCGCTGACGAAGAGGTCGCCGTCGGCATCGAAGTAGCCGGTGTCGCCGGTGAAGTACCAGCCGTCGCGCAAGGACTTGGCGTTGGCGTCGTCACGGTTCCAGTAGCCCTCGAAGGCCTCGTCGCCGCGCAGATCGGCAATGATCTGGCCTTCTTCGCCGATGGCCGCCAGATCGTCGGGCGACTTTGCTTCCAGGCGCACCACGCGCAGCCGTGTGTTAATGCCGGCGCGTCCCGCGCTGCCGGGCTTGCGGGTGGCGTGCTGGTCGATGCTGAAGGTGTACACCTCCGACGAACCATAGTGGTTGACGAACAGCTCGGGCTTGAAGGCCAGCGCAAGGCGGCATAGCAAGCCATCGCTCATCGAAGCGCCGGCAAATCCGAGCTTGGTCACGGTACGAATCGCCGAGGCATCGAATCCCGCATCGGCCAGCAGGTCGTGGTAGAGCGTGGGCACAAGGTACAGGCAGCTGATCCGGTGGGCGGCGATCTCTTGCAACGCCTGCCCGGCGTTCCAGCGGCGCACGCAGACGAACAGGCCGTCCACCAGCGCCATCGCCAGCAGCGAGCGCACGCCCATGGTGTGGTACAGCGGCATCACGCCGAGGGTGCACTCGCCGCGCCGATACAGGTTCTGCGCCACGTGCGCGAGCGCGGCGGCGCGCTCCTGACGGTGCCGGCGCGGCACGCCCTTGGGCTTGCCGGTGGTGCCCGAGGTGTAGAGCATCAGAGAAACACCGTCCGCCTCGGCCAGCGGTGTGGGGCTCAGTGGGATGCTCGCGAGTAGCGTGGCGAAGGGCAGCGAGCCGCCGGCCGCGCCATCCAGCGCAATGCAGGGCACGGCCCGCGCCGCGGGACTGGCCAGCACCGCATCGGCGCTGACCGGTTCGAACACCAGCGCCTTGACGCCCGCATCGCGCACGCAATAGTCCAGTTCCTCCGGCTTGGCGCGCCAGTTCAGCGGCACCATCACAATGCCGGCGAACTGGCAGGCCCAGTGCAGCGTGGCCATTTCCCAGCGGTTCTGCAATACGGCCAGCAAGCGATCGCCTGGCACCAGGCCGATCTCGCGCAGGCCGGCCGCCGCGCAGCGGATACGCTCGTACCACTGCGCATAGGTCAGCATCAGGTCGCCATCGACGATGGCGGGCGCGTGCGGGCTGCGCTCCACGCTCTGCAGGAAGGTGCGGCCAAGATCAAGCATCTCAGGCCTCCTCGCTGGCCACGCCGGCAGCCGCGCGGCGCGCGGCCACGTCGAGCACCGCCGCCACGATGGGGGTGTAGCCGGTGCAGCGGCACAGGTGGCCGGACAGCATGTCGCGCACCTGCGCCTCGGTGGGTTGCGGCACGCGCTCGAGGTAGTCCGCACACGACAGCAGAATGCCGGCGGTGCAGAAGCCGCACTGCAGCGCGTGGTGGCGGCGGAAGGCTTCCTGCAGGTCGCTCAGGCCTTCTGCCGGCGCCAGGCCTTCGATGGTATCGATGGCCCGGTCCTCGGCCTGTACCGCCAGCATCAGGCACGAGCGCGCGGCCACGCCGTCGACGCGTACCGTGCACGCGCCGCAGACGCCGTGCTCGCAGCCAACGTGGGTGCCGGTGGCGCCGAGCTCGTGGCGCAGGAAATCCGACAGCAGCTCGCGCGGCTCGCAATAGCCGCTGCGTTCGCGGCCGTTCAGGGTCAGGGTGATGCGGCGCCGCTCCTGGCGCTGCATTACCTCGGCGGGCTTGCCGGATTCGGCGCCCTTGGTGGTCTTGCTCATTTTGCCTCCTCGATCACACGCATGCCCAGTTGCCGCACTAGGTGCCGGCGGTACTGCGCGCTGATATGGGCGTCGTCCTGCGCGCCCAGTTTCCAACTGAAATCGTTGATGGCCTCCTCCAGGTCCTTGCCCTGCAGGCGCGGCCAGATTTCCAGCACCGGCCGGTCCGCCACGCCGCCAACCGCCAGCGCGATGGCGTCATCGGTCACGGTGGCCGCGCAGGCCACCAGCGCAAAATCGCCGTGGCGCGCGGAGAATTCGGCAAAGCCGTAGCGCGCCCCGGGGCGCCGTAGCGGAAAGCGCACCGCCTCCACCAGCTCGTCGGGCTCGCGTGCCGTCATCAACATGCCCTGGAAGAAGCTGGCCGCCGGCAATACGCGGCGGCGCCGCGCGGCGCGCAGCACCACCTCGCCGCCCAGCGCGGTCAGCACCAGGGGCAATTCGGCGCTCGGATCGGCATGAGCCACCGAGCCGCACACGGTGCCACGGTTGCGAATCTGGAAATGCGAAATATGCGGAAAGGTCATGGCCAGCAGCGGCACCTCGTCGGCCAGCGTGGCGCGCCATTCGACGCTGCCCTGCGTGGCCGCGGCACCCACCACCAGGTGAGCGTCTTCCACCCGCACCGTGTTCAGTTCGGCGGTGCGCGAGATATCGATCAGCAGTTGCGGCTGCGCCAGGCGCATGTTGAGCACCGCCATCAGCGACTGGCCGCCGGCCAGCACGCGCGCGCCCTCGCCGCCACGGGCCAGCGCATCGAGCGCGTGCTGCGTGGTTTCGGCGCGCAGGTAATCGAAAGCGGATGGTTTCATCGACGAACTCCCAAACGGGCCAGCAGGCGGGCAAGCCAGCCTTGCGGCCGTACCGGCTTGCCGGCGGCCTGGCGGCCGAGCGATTCGAACAACTGGCGCAGCACCACCTTGGCGGCGCCTTCCAGCATGCGTCCGCCCACGGCGGCGACCTTGCCGGATACCTCGGCCTCGTAGTCGTAACTCAGGCGCGTGCCGCTGCCATGCGGGACCAGATCCACCAGGCCGGCGCCGCGCGCGCTGCCCAGCGAGGACATGCCGGCGCCCGCCAGCCGCAGCCGGCGCGGGGGATCGAGGTCCGACAGGGAGATCTCCGCCTCGAAGCGCGCCTTGATCATCCCAACCCCTACCGTCACGTCGGCGCGGTAGTGGTTCTCGGCGGTGCGCTCCAGCGCGTGGCAGCCGGGCACCACCTTGGCCAGCGCCTGCGGGTCCAGCAGCACGGCGAAGATGGCTTCGGGCGTGGCGTCGAGATCCACTGAGCCGCGCGCGGTGAGCGCCTTGCCACTGCCCTTGCGGGCCGCGGGCACGGCGGCCTCGCGTATGGCTTCCAGCAATTCGGGGCGCGACGGTGGCGGATCGTCGAAGCCCACCATGGCCATCACCTTGGCCGGGGTCAGCGGCAGGCGGATGTCCTGCACGCCGAGCGCGTCCGCCACCGCGTTGGCGATGCAGGGGGGCGTGCTCATGTTGTTGCCCTCGCCCAGGCCCTTGGCGCCGAGCGGCGTGAAGGGGCTTGGCGTTTCCAGGTGCACGATCACCGGATCGGGCACCTCGCAGGTGGTCGGCATCAGGTAGTCGGCCAGCGTGCCGGACTGGAAGCTGCCGTCGGCGCCATAGCGGAACTCCTCCATCAGCGCCGCGCCCAGCCCCTGGGCGAAGGCGCCGCGGATCTGGCCATCGGCCAGCGCCGGGTTGAGCAGCGTGCCGGCGTCGTGCGCGGTCACGTAGCGATCGATACGCACGCGCCCCGTGGCGCGGTCGATCTCCACGCCGCACATATCGAAGGCAAAGCCGTAGGCGGCCGAGGTGTTTATGCGGTCGTTCTCATCCGGCGCTTCCAGGTTGGGCGGCGACCAGAACACCGTCTCGCGCAGGCCAGGCTCTTCTCCCGCCGGCAGCTGCTGCGGTGACCAGTGCGGCGCATTGCTGGCTACACGCGTGAACGGCAGGCCGGATTCGGGCGCGCCTTTGCGGGCAATGCGGCCGTCTTCGAACACCACCTCCGCAGGCGCGCAGCCGAACTGCGGCGCCGCGATGCGCGCCAGCTTGTCGCGCACCCGCTCGGCGGCCAGATGCACGGTGCCGGCCACCGCGCCGGCAAAGCGGCTAGAGTAATTGCCGGCGGCAACCGACCACGCATCCTTGTGGGTATCGAACTCGACGTTCACCACCACGTCGGCCGGGTCCACGCCAAGCACATCGGCCACGACCTGCGCGCACACGGTCATATGGCCCTGCCCGGCCGGCGTCGAGGCAATGGTGACCACCACGCCGCCGAGCAGGTCGACGCTGACCGTGGCGCTGGCGATGGCGCCGTTCTTCGGCCCCACCTTCTTGCGCGCCTCGGCCGGCATGGCGGTGGTGATATAGCCCATATTCGAGACCGAAGGCTCGACGATGGCGGCAAAGCCAATGCCGTACAGCCGGCCCTCGCTACGAGCGGCATCGCGGCGGCGCTTCAGTTCCTCATAGCCGCCCTCCTCCAGCGCGCGCTCCAGCGCCAGCTGGTAGTTGCCGGAATCCAGCAGCGCGCCTGCCGCAGCCCGATACGGAAAGGCACCGGCCGGGACGAAATTGCGGCGATACACATCGAGCGGATCGAGCCCGAGTTCCATCGCGATGCGTTGCACCAGCCGCTCCAGCGCGAAATACACCTGCGGGCCGCCAAAGCCACGCACCAGGCCGGTGGGCGTCTTGTTGGTCATCACCACCCGGTTGCGCACCAGCAGGTTGGGGATGTCGTAGGCGCCGGTCAGGCAGCCGTGCATGCGGTAGAAGGTGGCGGGCTCCGGCGCGCGCAGGTAGCCGCCGCAGTCTTCGACCTGGTCGTAGGACAGCGCCATGATGCGGCCATCGGCCATCACCGCGGCTTCCAGCGTGGACAGCCGCGCGGTGGCGGAGGTGGCGGCGCTGAGATGCTCGAGCCGGTCTTCCACCCACTTCACCGGTGCTCCGGCCTTGCGGGACGCCAGGCACATCAGCACCGCGTAGGGAAACACGGCCTGCTTCACACCGAAGCTGCCGCCGGAATCGCGCGGGGCTTTGTGGCGCAGCCGGTTGGCCGGCACCTTGAGCGCCATCGCCATCACCGCATGCAGCGAGAACGGCCCCATGAAATTGGAGGTGACGTCGTAGCCCTCGTCACCGGGCAGGAACTCGGCAATCACAACGCCGCATTCGATCGGCGTGCAGGTGTTGCGCGGATAGTGCGCGGTCAGCGTGACCCGGTGCGGCGCCGCGGCAAAGGCGGCTTCAGGCTCGCCGTAGCGGAAGAGGCGGTCGCTCACCACATTGGCGCCTACGCCGGGATGCAGGATGGGCGCATCGTCGGCCAGCGCGGCTTCGATCGATACCACCGGCGACAGCACGCGGTAAGTGACGCGCACCAGGTCGAGCGCGTCTTCGGCCAGGGCACGGCTCTCGGCCATTACCACGGCCACCGGCTCGCCCACGTAGCGCACGCGATCGATGGCCAGCGCCCACTGCTCCATCGGCGACTTCACGGCGACCACGAAGGGCCGCGACCAGGCCGCCAGGTCGGCGCCGGTCAGGACCGCATGCACGCCCGGCGCGGCAAGCGCCGCGCCGGTATCGATGGTGCCGAGTTCGGCATGCGCATGCGGGGAGCGTACGATGGCGGCATGCAGGGTGCCCGGCTTCACGCCGAGGTCGTCGCCATAGCGGCCACGGCCGGTGAGGATGGCGGCGTCCTCGAGCCGCTCCATCGGACGGCCGACGTGGCGCTGGCGCGCGGCCGCGCCTGCTGCGGATGCATGGTGGATGGCCGCCGCTGCCGCGGCCAGGTTGCGCTTGTCGCTCATGACCGGCCTTCCCGCCTGGCGGGGCCGGGACGGTCCATCTGGTTAGCGGGGATTGCGGGCCGGCACGGGGAGATGCCACGCGGCACGGGGCGAACGTCCGCTACCGCTGTCTCCAGTGTCGTGCCGGTCATGCCGCCAGCATCGTTCTGTCTCATTCCTGACTCCGTTCTTCGCGTCGGCCCCGGCAGGCGAATCCACCCGGGACATGCAACGTTGAACAGGAGCTTAGGGAGGTTATGGTATTAGTTCTAATATTGTTTTTTGATTCGCTTCATCATTTACGATGATCTCTGCCAGCATGGGCGTTAATGCGCACATCCGTGCTGCTGACGCGCCACGGCTAAATGTTCGGCCGCGAATAACGGCCCGAAAAGTACGCGATGAGGGCGACAAAAAACTGATACGCTCATTCCAGTCCAACGAATTTATTGATACCTGATCGATCACTTGGCATGGACCTCAAACAGATCCAATATTTCATCGCCCTGTTCGAAGACGGCTCCGTCACGCGCGCGGCGAAACGGCTGAATATCGTTCAGCCGGCGCTGAGCATGCAGATCGCCAAGCTGGAGGAAGAGTTCGGACAGAAGCTGTTCGATCGCATCCCGCATGGCATGGTGCCGACCGCCGCCGGCCGCATGATGTATCGGCTGTTCCTGCCGCTCGTGCGCGACCTGGCCAATGCGCGGCAACAGCTGATGCAACGCGACGAGCAAGTGGCGGGCAGCATCTCCATCGGCATGGTGGCGTCGGAGACGGAGAGCGTGCTGGTGGGTTCGCTGGCGCGTTTCAACGCGCGCTACCCGAACGTCGAGGTATCAGTCGCCGACGGCTTCAGCGCCACGCTGATCGACCTGGTTTCCGCCGGCCAGCTCGACGCGGCCGTGGTGCATAAGCCCCGCGGCAAGCTCTCGCTCCATGTGCAATCCCTGCACGACGAGGAAATGGTGCTGGTCACCAGTGCGGAACATGGCCCGGAACTGCCGGCAGCGGTGGAACTCACCAAGCTGCCGGGACTGGAACTGGTGCTGCCCACCAAGCGCCATGGCTTGCGCGGCGTGCTGGATGCGGCCACGCAACTGGAAGACGTGACCTTGCAGCCGAAGTTCGAGATCGACATCCTCGGCACCATCGTCCAGTTCGTCGAGGCCACGCGTTTTGCCACGGTGCTGCCGCGCATCGTGGTGCAACGCGCCGTCGACGAGGGCCGGCTGCGCGTGTACCCCATCCTGGCGCCGCGCATTGTGCGCCACCTGGTGTGCGTGAGCCATCCGCAGCGCCCGCTCAGCACGGCCGCCGACGCGCTGATCGCGATCGTGGCCGAGGAGATCCGGAGGGTATCCGGCACCGCCGCCTGATCGGGGCGCTGCGGCCATCGCTGTCCTGCCCTTGCACCGGGCTGCGCGCCGCGCGCGGGGCATCGCTGCGCGTGCCGAACAGCGTGTCGCAGATCGGGAAGGTCAGGTTGAAGTTCTGCGTGGCCATCAGTTCGGGATCGTGATGCGTGACGTGCAGGCGCCGCACGGTACCCACCAATGGCATCTTGTCGAGCAGCGGGCTGTCCGTGACGTGCGATAGCGTATGCATTCCTTCGTACATCAGGTAGTACGCCGCCATCGTCATCAGCGCGATATACCCCGCGTTCTTTGAGAACACCGCGCCGATCGCCAGTGCGAACGGCACTGCGGCCAGCACGAAAGCCACCGGCGCGAACGGCGGGAACAACAAGGCGCGCCAGTGTTTCTGGCCTTTGTACTCAAGCGTCACGTGCGTGAAGAAGCGATGGTGCACGGCGCAATGCCGTTTGTAGATCATGCTGAAAAAGCGCGTCGGCCGATGCAGTACATAGCGGTGCGCGGCCCACTCGGCCCAGTTCCCGAACAGGAAGATCGGCACGATCGCGAGCCACTGCGCCAGCGTCGGTGCTCGCAGGTTCATCGCGCACCATGCAACCACCCCGCCCGTGAACAGCAGCGTGAAGGCGAGATGCAGTTCGCCGCGGTACCACGCGGGCGTGGACGCGACATACTCGTCGCGGAAGCGGTAAGAACGTGCGCGGACTTCGTCATCGTATTTCATCGTTGTCTCCTCGTTCCAGGCGCTGGTGGCGCCCCATAGTGCGGCTTCGGTGTTTACCTTTGGTTTCCAGCTTCGGTGTTCAGCCCGGATCGGCACCTTCGCTCAACGCCCGCCGGGTTGCGCGGCGCTCGGCCAACATGGCGTCGGCGATCTTTTCCGCGAGCATGATGGTGGGAATGTTGGTATTGGCCGTCGGCAGCCGAGGCATCAGCGACGCGTCGACGACGCGCAACCGGCCGACATCGTGGACGCGGCCCGTTGCGTCCGTCACCGCGCTCCGGTCCGCCTGCGCGCCCATCCGGCAAGTGCCGCTGGCATGCCAGACCCCGAAGACGCTCTGGCGCACGAAGCCCTCCAACGCGGACTCATCCGCGAGCAGGCTGGTCAGGTTTGCCCCGCCCGTGACAAAGCGCGCGATCAGGCTTCTGCGTAGCGGCCCCGAGACATCGAGCAGTGCCCCCAGCAACGCGGTGAGCATCGCATTGCCGGGGCTCACGCGGCTCATTGCCTTGACGCGCGGCGAAAAGATGGCGGGGAAGAAATCATCCGGATGCTGATGCAAGGCCGATGCACCGACGATGCGCACCAGCCTGCGCACACCAGCCACCATGCGTCGCAGATCCCGTTCGTCATCCAGCAGGTTGAGCTCCACCAGAGGCGGCACCTCCGGCTGGGCGCCGGCAAGGCTCACCTGCCCGCGCGAGAATGGCCGGTTGCACCACAGGAAGAAGAGGCCGAGCCGATTACCGAGCGCATGCCAGCCCGCCCGTGTCGAGCTGGACAAATACATGTCCGACGCTTCGCCGCCCGGCACTTCGGATGAGAAGCGCGCCGCCGTCATGCTGGAGCGCCGGCGCGCGAGCGGCATGCGGTACTCGGGCGCGAGGAACTGGCAGAAGGTCAGCGCAGGATGATCCTGGAGATTGCGGCCAACGCCGGGCCGGTCGGCCACCACCTCGATGCCGAGCGCCTGCAGCGCGGCCGCGTCGCCAATCCCCGCGCGCATCAGGATGGCGGGAGACTGCAGCGCGCCCGCTGACACGATGACCTCTCCGGCTTCCAGCGCCAGCCGCGCCCCGTCGGCACGAACGGCGATCACCCCGCGCGCTTCGCGTCCGGATACGACCAGCTCCTTCACCGTTGTCTCGGCAAAGATCCGCAGATTGGTCCGCTTGCGCGTGTTCGCATCGAGATAGGCGATGGCGGTCGATACCCGCTTGCCATCGAGGTTCGAGAAGGCAGCGGGAAACCAGCCATCGCCGAACTCCGCGTTCTGGTCGTCCAGCGCGGACAATCCGCTGCGGCCCATCGCTTGCGCAAAAGCCGTGCAAAATGGCGGCCACGCCTGCGGCAGGATGCGGCGGATCGGCACCGGGCCGTCGCTGCCGTGCATCGGGCTGCTGGCGAAATCCACATCCCGTTCGAGCTTGCGGAAATACGGCAACACATCCTGCCACGACCAGCCGGGCGCGCCCGACGCCGCCCACTCGTCGTAGTCGCGCGGCAGCCCGCGGTTGGCGGCCTGCACATTGATGCTGGAGCCGCCGCCCATGACGCGCCCTTGCTCGTAGAGTCTGGCGCGCGCCCCTGCCACGGCGCGCGCCTGCAGCGATGGCCAGATGTACCGGTCGCCGAAGAACAAGGGCATCGGATAGCTGTCGAGAATCTCCGCCGGCACCGCGCCGGGCGGCGTATCGACGCCCCCCTCGATCAGCGCGACGCGTATGCCCGGGTCCCGCGAGAGGCGATTGGCCAGCACGCAGCCGGCCGACCCGCCGCCAACGATCACATAGTCGAAGCGGTCCCTCGGCGTACCCATGTGTTCTCCCCTTGTCATGTGCGTGGTTGCTGCGTCATTGCAAGGGGATGGCCGCGTCCTGCACGACCTGCTTCCACTTCGCCAGTTCCTTGCCGATGAACGCCGAGAAGTCCGCCGCGCTGCCGCCGGCCGGCCTGACGCCCTGCTCGTGGAAGATATTGCGCACATCCGCCGTGCGCAGCGCGTCGTTGATCTGCGCGTTCAGCTTGCGCACGATCTCCGGGGGCGTGCCGGCCGGCGCGACAATGCCGTGCCAGGATGACGCGTCGTAGCCGGGCAGGCCGCTCTCGGCCATGGTGGGCACCGTGGGAAGCGACGCAAAGCGGCTCCGGTCGGCGACGGCAAGCGCGCGCACCTTGCCGGACTTCACGAAAGGCAGCACATGGGGCAACGCGTCGAAGGCCACTTCGACCTGCCCGCCGGCCAGATCGGTCAGCATGGGCGTGCTGCCCTTGTAGGGAACCTGGGCGAGCGTGACGCCGGCACTGCGCTCGAACAGCGCCATGGCAAGGTGGTTGGACGAGCCGCTGCCCGACGAGCCGTAGTTGATCTTGCCGGGCGTGGCCTTAGCGGATTTGACAAGATCGTCCACGGAGCGGATCGGCGATCCGTTGGTCACCACAAGGGTCATCGGCGACTGGCCAGCCAGGATGACGGGCGTGAAGTCCTTGAGGGTGTCGTACGGCAGCGACTTATAGAGCCAGGGATTGGCACCGAAGGGGAACTGCACCACCAGCAGCGTGTAGCCATCGGGCGCGGCCTTGGCCACGAACGAGGTGCCGATGATGGTGCCCGCGCCGGGCTTGTTGTCCACCACCACGGGCTGGCCCCAGGCTGCAGTGAGCCTGCTGCCGACGATGCGGGCCAGCGTGTCGTTGAAACCGCCGGGCGGGTACGGCACCACGATGCGGATCGGCTTGGTGGGATAGCCTTGTGCATGGGCAAGCCCCGTCAGCAACAGCAAAGCGAGCCCGGCATGGGCGAGCCAAGTTTTCATGTCTGTCTCCTGCCTGTTCAGTATTCAAAGCTCGGCCGGGATCAGTGCCCCGGTCCGCAGCGCTGGCCGTCAGCCGGCAAAGTCGTGAGCGAGGCCCGACCAGCGGCTGGCCAGCGTGTCGTGCTCGATCTGGAACAGGTCCAGGATGCGACCCACGGTGTGATTGACCACGTCCTCGATGCTGGTCGGATGTGCGTAGAAGGCGGGCACGGGCGGCATCACGATCGCGCCCATCTCGGTGGCGTAAAGCATGTTGCGCAGGTGCGCGAGGTTCAGCGGGGTTTCGCGCGCCACCAGCACCAGGCGCCGCCGCTCCTTGAGCACCACGTCCGCGGCGCGGGTCAGCAGGTTGTCAGAAAACCCGTTGGCCACCGACGCCAGTGTCTTCATCGAGCACGGCGCGACCACCATGCCCTCGGTCACGAAAGAGCCGCTGGCCACCGCCGCGCCGATATCGCGCACGTTATGCACTACGTCGGCCAGCGCCTCGAGTTCGCTGCGCTTGATGCCGAGTTCCTGGGTCGCGGTGAGCATGCCCGAAGCCGACACGATCAGATGCGACTCGACGTTGTCCAGGCTGCGTATCGCCTTGAGCAGGTTGACGCCGATAGCGGCGCCGCTGGCGCCGGAGATACCGACGATGATGCGTTTCTGGTTGGCCATGACATCAAGCTCCATCGCCGAGGTACGCTTTCCAGCGCGATGGGTCGGCGGACACCAGCGCCTGCACATCGATGGTTGACTCGCCGGGAATCCGCACGCGCGTGAACACATGCGCCGCGTACTTGACCGGGCGGGTCGCGTCGAGCCCCATCTTGGCGCAGATGCCTTGCAGGTGCGGCTCCGGGTTGTCGATACCGGCCAGGCTGGCCGCGACGGTCGTGGAGGGATCGAGCACCGAGCCCTGCGCCCCCGCGATCACCACCAGATCCTGGTCCGCCTGGAAGCGCGTCGCGACCGCCCATTCGACCTCGGCGGGGTCGTGGACGTCGACATCGGTATCCACCACGATCACCTGCTTGATGTCGTAATGCGCGCCAAACGCCGAGAGAATGACGTTCTTCGCCTCGCCCTCTCGCTTCTTGTCGAGCTTCACATACAAGTGGTACCGGCATACGCCGCCCACCGACAGATGCACATCCTGCACCCCGGGATGGCTGCGCTGCAGATGCGCCAGCAAGGTCGCCTCGCGCGGAATCGCCCCGAGCAGCAGGTGCTCCATCTCCGCCGGCACGATGGTGTGATAGATCGGGCGAAGCCGGTGCGTGACGGCGTCGACCTGGATGACCTCGCGCGGCTCGGCGCTGCTGTAGTACTTGGGAAACTCGCCAAAGGGCCCTTCCATCTCGCGCTCGCCGGGCAGAAGCCGGCCCTCGATCACGATCTCGGCATTGGCCGGCACGCGCACATCGCTGGTGCGGCACTTGACCACGGGAAGCGGCGCCCCATGCAGCGCGCCGGCGATTTCCAGTTCGTCATGGTCGATCGGTGTGATGGCCTGCGAAGCCAGCATGGTGAGAGGATCGACACCGATGACGATGGCGATCGGCAGCGCCTCGCCGCATGCTTCGGCCGCACGGTAGAACGCATCGAGATGGCGTGGCAGCATCAGGATCGCCATGCGGTCCGGCGCATGCACCTGGATGCGGTGGATCGAGACGTTCTGCACGCCCGTGCGCGGGTTTCGCGCGATGGCCAGGCCGGCCGTGATGTAGGGACCGTTGTCGTGCTCGCTGTGGGTCGGGATGGGCAACAGTTCGTGCAGGTTCACCTTGTCCAGGTGGATGACCTGCTGGCACGCTGCCTCGCACTGGGCGATCTCGCGCACCGGCAGGGGCTGCGCGGCCGCACTGCGGAAGCGCTCCAGCAAGCCGTCTTCGGGCACCCTCATCGCCTCGGCGATCCACGAGCGGCGAGACATGAATCCGCTCACCACCGGAATCGCATGGCCGCCGGGCTGGTTGAAGAAGGCCGCGCGCTCGCCATCCAGCCGCTTGGCGACCGCGGCAAGGGTGTGCTCAAGCGCAACCGGCTCGTCTATTGCCGCCAGCCTCCCGGTGTCGCCAAGGTGGCGCAGCCAGCTGCGCAGGGTCAGCGCCTCCTCCGGCATGGCCATGGGTTCCGGCGCGCGGTTCATCGATTCGGCTATCTGCCTGAACATTGCATTGCTCCTGAGTCGTCGGCGTGCGGCCCAGGTCCTGACTGGCCTCACCGCACGCAAGGTGAGGCAAGCCTAGTCGGGAAGCTACATCAGGGCTAATACTGTTTATTGATTCTAAATATCATCGTTGCTGATATAAGTAATTGACCTGATGACATCCGGCAAGCACGGAACGCTAATAGAGGGACCCCAGGAAGCGCCACGTTTTTTCGTTCAGCTGCTCCCGATGAAATGCACGATCAGCGGCTTTTAACGGCATTCTCGCCACGCGCCACGAAATCACCGCTTCATATAAATTGATCCCATGTATCACTGTTAATGATGAATTAATGCGGCACACCGGGCACATGGACTTAAAGCAAATCCAGTACTTTATTGCGCTGTTCGAGGATGGCTCCGTCACGCGAGCGGCCAGGCGACTGCATATCGTGCAGCCTGCACTGAGCATGCAGATCGCAAAACTCGAGGAAGAGCTGAATCAAAAGCTGTTCGAAAGAGGCGCGCACGGCATGTCGCCGACCCGGGCAGGCCGCCAGATGTACGGGCTGTTCCTGCCCATCATGCGCGACATCACGCATGCGCGTGAACAACTGGTGCAACGTGAGGAGATCATTTCCGGCAGTATCACGATCGGCTTGATCGCCTCGATCGCGGAGGGCGCGCTCGCCGAGTCGCTCGCCCGCTTCCGAGCACGTTACCCGCACGTGGACGTGACCGTGGCCGACGGCTACAGCACGACGCTGATCGACTGGGTAGCGGGCGGCCAGTTGGATGTGGCCATCATCAACAAGCCACGCGCCCAATTGTCCCTGGATTCCCGGCCGCTGCTGGACGAGGAAATGGTGCTGGCAACGAGCGCCGCCCACGGCCTGGACCTGCCCCCCTCGGTCCAGTTGTCCAGTCTTACCCAATTGGAACTGGTCCTGCCAACCAAACGCCACGGCCTGCGCGGCGTTCTCGACAGCGCGGCGCACCAGTTCGACCTGATGCTCACACCGAAATATGAGGTCGACGCGCTTGGCACGATCGTCAAGCTGGTCGAGTCGACGAACATGGCGACCATCTTGCCCCGCATCGCGGTGCAGCGCGCGGTAGGCCACGGCACATTGCGCGCGCACTCCATCCTCGCCCCTCGTCTGGTCCGGCACATCGTGCGCATCAGTCACCCGCGCCGCGCGCCGAGCACTGCTGCGGAAGCGCTGATCGGCATCATTTCCGGCGAGATCCAGCGCGCGTCGCATGCCGCTGCGTCTTCCGACAGTCCAGACTCGACCAAGGAGAACAACGAATGAACGCGCAACACTGGATTTACGGCACGTGGTCCGGCGAGCCTTCCGCCGATAGCATCAACCCCGCGGACGGAACCCTGATCGGAAAATTTCCCGACGGCGGGACGACGGAAGCCGACGGTGCCATCGCCGCCGCGCGGCACGTCTTTGAACGCACGACATGGGGCCACGATGCCCGCCTGCGGCAGAATGTGCTGCTCGCCTGGGCTGGCGCGCTCGAAGGAGAGCGAGAGGCCCTGGCCCGACTGCTCACCGCCGAAAATGGCAAGCCCATCGCGCAGGCCCGGGGCGAGATCGGCGCCGCCATCTCGGAAGTCCGCTATTACGCCGGGCTGGCGCGGCACATTCCGGGCCACGTGCTGGAGCCGGAGCCCGGCACGATATCGACCATCCTGCGAGAGCCGGCCGGCGTCGCCGCCATCATCGCCCCCTGGAACGCGCCCGCGGTGCTGCTCGTGCGCTCGCTCGCACCGGCGCTCGCCGCCGGCTGCACGGCAGTGGTCAAGGCTGCTGCGCAAACCACGCTACTCACGGCGGCCATGCTGCGCCTGTTCGAGCGGACCGGCCTGCCGGCCGGCGCCGTCAATCTTGTCTGCGAAACGGGCTATGCCGCATCGGACCGCCTGGTGCGTTCGCACGACGTGGATGTGGTGAGCTTTACCGGATCTACCGCGACCGGCAAGAAGATCATGATTGCCGCCGCGGATAGCGTGAAAAAGCTCTCGCTCGAACTCGGCGGGAAATCGTGCTGCCTGGTGTTCGATGACGTCGACACGGAGGCGGTTGCCAACCGGCTCGCGCTCGCGGCCACCATCATCTCGGGCCAGCAATGCACGGCGGCGCGCCGCATACTGGTACACGAGGCCATCGCACCGCAGATGCGCGGGCACTTGACTGCGGCCCTTGCCGCGCTTCGCCTCGGGCCCGGCATCGAGCCGGACACGCAAATCGGCCCGCTGATCGACCACCCGACGCGCGCAGCGATCGGCGCCCTCGTCGAACGCGCCTGCGACGAGGCTGACTCGGTACTGCTGCGCGGCGCCATGCCAACCGGCGCGCTCGCGCGTGGCGCCTTCCTCAGCCCCACGCTGGTGGAACACAGCGACCCCGATGCCTTCTTCTGCCAAGAGGAGATCTTCGGTCCGTTCGCCACACTCGAGACCTTCGCGACCGAAGAAGAGGCACTGGCAAAAGCCAACAACACCGTCTTCGGCCTGTCCGCCAGCGTGTGGACGCGACAAGGCGAGCGTGCCATGCGGCTTGCGCGGGCCTTGCGCAACGGCACTGTCTGGGTCAACGACCACAACCGCCTGTTCGCCGAAGCAGAGACGGGCGGCTATCGGCAGAGCGGACTTGGACGGCTCCACGGGTACGACGCCTTGGCCGACTTCACCGAGTTGAAGCACATCTGTATCCATGCGGGCATGCCGCAAGGAAGCAGCAGAGTTTGCGCGGCGTGATTCGTGGCAAGCGGGTCCGCACGCAAGCGGGTCCGCACGACGACTCCGGATACGACAGCAGCGCGGCCGCCCACCCGTGCCCCTAGCCCTCAATCCCTTGCCCCGCTTCAGCCCATGTCTTCATCGTCGTCCCGCTTCTGCTGAAGATCACCCTTTTCCGCCTTGACATCGTTCTCCCTTCGCCTAGACTGATGTAATCGATTGCATTGCCAATGTTTCCATCCATGCTGCGGCTGTGCAATATTTTTTGCACTCAAATGTAATCGATTACATTGAACGAAGATCACAAGGAGACATCGACATGCAGGAACGCCGTCGGAAGTTTTATGGCTGGGGCTATGAAGGGGACACCGTCACGCAGGAGGAAATCTCGGAGTTCGAGGCGGCGTGGAGCCGGCTGCTAGGCGTCGACCATTTCGAGGCCATGCCCTTCCCCAGCGCGGATGAAATCGAGCTTCGCTCCCCGCGCGTTCAACCGCCTGCAACGCTGCGCGAGATCTGCACGACGGACCACTATGACCGCCTTTATCACACCTATGGCGCCGGTACGGTGGACGTGGCGCGGGCCATTCGGAAGGAGTTCCCGAATCCGCCAGACGTTGTTGCCTATCCCAGGACCGAACAGGAGATTGTCGATCTCTTCGACTGGTGCGGCCGCCAACAGCTCGCCGTCGTTCCCTACGGCGGCGGTTCCAGCGTGGTCGGCGGGGTGAACCCTCCTGAGCACGATCGCTACCGAGGCGTCCTCACACTCGACCTCAAACATTTCGACAAGGTGCTCGAAGTCGACCAGACCTCGCAGGCCGCACGCATCCAGGCCGGCGTGCTCGGGCCGAGCCTGGAACGTCAACTCAAGCCAACCGGGTTGACCATGCGCTTTTTCTTGCAGGCATGGGAGTTCTCGTCGCTGGGGGGCTGGATCGCGACCCGCGCCGCCGGGCATTTCGCCACCGCCTACACGCAGATCGACGACCACATCGAAAGCCTCAAGGTCGTGACTCCCGCGGGCAATATCGAGTCGCGCCGCTTTCCGGTATCGGGCGCGGGCCCCAATCCCGACCGGCTGTTCCTGGGCTCGGAGGGCGCGCTTGGCATCATTACCGAGGCCTGGGTCAAACTGCACCGCCGCCCGGTCTTCCGCAAGCAGACCACGGTGCGCTTCCGCGATTATGCGAAGGCTGTGGAGGCGACGCGGCTGCTGTCGCAGTCTGGCCTGAACCCCGCGAACGCGCGGTTGGTCGAGCGCGAGGAGGCAGCCTACACCGGCTCCAGCGACGGCACCTACGACATCCTCGTGCTGGGCTTCGAGTCGGCGGATCACCCGGTCGATGCGTGGATGGCGCGCGCGCTGGAGATCTGCGCAGCATGCGCCGGCGATTGGGATACCGCTCCGTCAGCCAAGGAGGAAGGTGCCGATTCGGCCACGGCAAGCTGGCGCAACAAGTTCCTGCGCGGACCCTATCTGCGCGAGTACGCCATTGCACGCGGCGTCATGCGCGAAACCATGGAAACAGCCGTCACATGGGACCGCTTCGCCGCGCTTCACCAGCACGTCAAGAACGAGACCCATCGCATCATCCGCGAAGTGACGGGCCGCCCGGGCTCGGTTACGTGCCGCTTCACCCACCTGTATCCGGACGGCCCCGCGCCCTACTTCACCTGGTTTGCCTATGGGGACAAGGCCCGTATTCCCGAGCAGTACCTGGCAATCAAGCGGGTGGCCGAACAGGCCATGGTGGACGCCGGCGGCACCGTCACGCACCACCACGCGCTCGGACGGGACCATCGCCCTTGGTATGACAAGGAGCGGCCAGAGCTGTTCTGCACCGCGCTGAAGGCGGCAAAGCAAGCGCTCGACCCTAAGCAGATCCTGAATCCCGGCGTACTGTTCGACCCGAGCTGAAGCGCTCTGGCATTCACAGGAGGCAAGACCATGGCAGGACCTTTGGAAGGCATCCGGGTGCTCGACCTGAGCCGCATCCTTGCGGGACCGTGGAGCACCCAATTGCTGTCGGACCTCGGTGCCGACGTGATCAAGGTGGAGCGGCCCGGCAGCGGGGACGATACGCGCGCCTGGGGGCCGCCCTTCCTGGCCCGGGAAGACGGCACCCCGACGGCTGAATCGGCCTATTTTCTTTGTGCCAATCGTGGCAAGCGCTCGATCACCGTGGACGTCAGCAGCGAGGCGGGACAGGCCGTGCTCCGCGAACTGGCGAAGACGGCCGACGTCTTCGTCGAGAACTATAAATGCGGCGACATGCGGCGCTATGGCCTCGACTACGACACGTTGGCGGAGCTCAATCCACGCCTGGTCTACTGTTCGATCACCGGCTTCGGACAGACCGGGCCGTACAGTCACCGGGCCGGCTACGACTTCGTTGTGCAGGCCATGGGCGGGCTCATGAGCATCACCGGCGAGTGCGACGACCGTCCCGGCGCAGGGCCGCAGAAATGCGGCGTACCTATCTCGGACCTGATGACAGGGATGTACGCGTCGGTGGCCATCGTCAGCGCCTTGTTCGAACGGGTAGAGAGCGCGCGCGGCCAGTACATCGACATGAGCCTGCTCGACACGCAGGTCGCGTGGCTTGCGAACCAGGCTTCCAACTTCCTGGTAGCGGGTTCCGAGCCACGACGCTGGGGTAACGCCCATCCGAACCTCGCGCCGTACCAATCGTTCGCGACCAGCAATGGCGCGCTGATCGTTGCAGTCGGCAATGACCGGCAGTTCGGCGCCCTGTGCGCCGCACTGGACCTGGGCGAACTGGCACGCGACGAGCGCTACGCGACCAACGCCGCGCGCCTGAAGCACCGCGAGGGCCTGGTCTCCTTGCTGGCGGACCGATTTCGTGGCCACGACACGGCAGCCTGGCTGGTCGACCTGGAAGCCGCGGGCGTGCCGTGCGGACCGATCCATTCGATTCCGCAGGCCTTGTCGGATCCGCAGGTGCGCTCGCGCGGCATGGTGTTCTCGCTTCCCCATGGAAGCGGAGCGATCGCACCGCAGATCGCCAACCCGATCAAGTTTTCCCGCTCCACCGTCGCGTATCGGCGTGCCCCGCCAGTGCTCGGCGAGCATACGGACGACATCCTGAGCCGCGACCTCGGCTGGTCCGCGGACCGGATTTCGGTATTGCGCAAGGGAGGAACGATTTGAACCGCAGGTAGCACAAGCGCGATCCCGAAGCAGGATCGCATCAGGAGACAGGAGACCCCATCATGCATCGATATCTACGACAAGCGTCCGCCGCCCTGCTTTGCCTGGCAGCGATCTCCGGTTGGCAGCACGCTGCGGCCAAGGACTGGCCCGCCCAGCCGGTCCGCGTGGTCTTGCCCTATCCGCCCGGCGGCGCTTCAGATGTCACCGCCAGGCTGCTGAGCGCAAAGCTTAGCCAGGCCTGGGGAGAATCCGTCGTCATCGAGAATCGGCCGGGCGCCAACGGCATCATCGCCAACGAACTGGTGTCGAAATCGGCCGCGGACGGATATACGGTGCTGATGGCCAACCTTGGTCCGAATGCGATCAATCCTGCGGTTTATTCGAAGTTGCCCTATGACTCGGTCAAGGATTTCGCGCCCGTGATCCTGGCGACTACCGTTCCGCTCATCATCGTCACGGCGGCGAACTCACCCATCAAGGATCTGAAGCAACTGATCGCCGTGGCCAAGGATAAGCCTGGCGAGATCACCTTCGGCTCGGCAGGCAACGGGGCGAGCAACCACCTCGCGGGCGAACTGCTCAATACCATGGCGGGCGTCAAGATGGCGCATGTCCCTTACAAGGGCGACGGCCCCTCGTTGACCGACGTGCTGGGCGGCCAGATCCATGTCGCGTTGCCGACGGCCCTGGCCGGCATGCCGCAGGTCAAAAGCGGCAAGCTGCGCGCGCTTGCGGTCACCAGCAAGAAGCGCCTACCGTCCTTGCCGGATGTTCCCACGGTAGACGAAGCACTGGGCATTAACGGCTATGAGGCCGTATCCTGGGGCGGCTTCATGGTGCCGACGGGAACGCCGCCGGCCATCATCAGCAAGATGAATGCTGAGTTCAACAAGGCGTTGCAATATCAGGATATCCGGGAGAAGCTGCGGGCTCAGGGCGCCGAGATCGTCGGCGGCACGCCAGAGTCGTTCGACACCTTCCTTCGCGCCGAACTCGCCAAATGGAAAAAGGTGGCGGACTCTGCCAAGGTGCGGCTCGACTAGCCGCGGCAAGCGCCGGCCGCATTTGCCGCGACCGGCGCTTGCGTGGCGTTCCTGCCCCGCGGACTTGCCCCCCGCGATACAATGCGACCCGTGGACAGGCTCATCCTTCACTCCAACCTTGCTCGTCCCCTTCGTTTTCGAGGCATGCCGAATATGGTCAACGTGAAACAGGTCGCTCTCCTTGCCGGCGTGTCTTCCGCCACCGTATCGCGCGCGTTGTCAGCACCGGAATTGCTGCGCCCAGAGACCCTCAAGCGCGTGCAGGAAGCGATTGCCAGCCTCGACTATGTGCCCTTTGCCGCTGCCCGGATCCTGCGTTCGGGACGGACCATGTCCATCGGCATCATTGCGCCGACGCTGATGAACGAGCTGTACGCAAGAGCTGTGGACACCCTTGAGAAGCAGCTCGAAGCGCTCGGCTATACCGTTGTTCTGACGTGCCATCGCGACAACAGCGAAATCGAGTTGCGCTGTGCGCGCGAACTGCTGGAGCGGCGCGTGGACGGCATCGCCATCATCGGTTCGCAGCACCATCCCGAAGTCTTCTCTCTTATCCATAAGCACAATGTCCCCTATGTGCTGATGTGGGCAACGGATCGCGAAGGCAGCCATCCTACGGTCGGCTACGACAACCGGCTCGCGATGCGGCGGCTGACCGCCTACCTGGTAGGCCTTGGGCACCGCGAATTCGCTGTCCTCCCGGGGCCGCTGAACACTCAGCATCTGTCGGTCCAGCGGCTGGAAGGCGTCAAGGACGTGCTCAGCGAACACGGCATCGCATTGCGTGATGAGCTGGTCCTGCCCACTCCCTATGAGGTCGAGCCGGCCCGCGCCGCGGCGCGCGCGTGTCTGACCAGTCCACATCGGCCTACCGCACTGATCTGCATAAACGACTTCATCGCGGTCGCCGCCATCGCCGAATGCCGCGCTCTGGGCCGGTCCATTCCGGCCGATATCTCCGTGACCGGTTTCGGGGACTGGCAGGTCGCGGAGCTTATCACCCCCACCCTGACAACCATGCGGTCGAATCCAGTGCGTATCGGCGAACTGACCGCGAGGAACATCATTGCGCAGATAGAAGGCACGGCACGGCGAGAAGAACTGCAGAACGAATTCGAGCCCGAACTGATCGTACGGGAAAGCACGGCCCGCCTCGGCGGTCCAGTCCCTGCGCTTCCCAAGAACCACGTGGCGGCGGACGGTGACGCTGCGATGGGTCGAACAGCTGAGAAGGGTCGATAGGCGCCGTTGACCAGGAGTGGCGTCGCGGCCAGTGGAACAAGACAGAAGCCCCACGAACTGATCGTGGGGCTTCTTGACTTCTCAAAGGCAGTTTCTGGCTTTCAGCACTTTTGCTGCTAGAATCAGTAAGCATTTTTGCTTACCTTTGATGTCCCCTAAGATGCAGGAGGATTCGGATAAAGCAGAGCGAATTCCGGCGTTGGCTCGCCGGACAGGACGCCACCTCCAGCGACGAAGCAAAAGCATGTGAGGCTGTATCTCAATGGCAGGCAGTCCACGCTGCCACGGCATCCCAGCCATGAAATCCGTGAAGGGCTGCGCAAGGCGATTCTCAAGCAGCTCGGCCTGTCATGAGTCATCGACCTCACGTCCCGACATGCCCTCGCCGTCCAAAGGAGTACAGATATGCTGCGTTTCCCTGCCAACGTCGTCCCGGACGACGGCGGTTTTACGGTCTCGTTTCCCGATATCCCGGAAGCCCTGACTTGCGGCGATACCATCGAGCAGGCGTGCGAAATGGCTGCCGATGCCCTGGCCACGGCCATGGAGTTCTACTTCGAGGATGGACGCCCGGTGCCGCTGCCGTCCAGGGCGAAACGCAGCCAGCATCTGATCGAGCTTCCGGCCAGCGTTTCAGCAAAGGTGCTGCTGCTCAACGAGATGATCGCGCAGGGCGTCACACAGGCCGAACTGGCACGCCGGCTGAATACGCGCAAGCAAGAGGTGCAGCGTATCGTCAACCTCGAGCATGCGACCAAGATCGACACGATCGAGGCAGCCTTCCGGGCGCTTGGGAAGCGGCTGGAACTCACGATCGCCTGACCGCGCCGAAGCGCCCGCAATCGTCAACGCCATGACTTTCGACCTGTTCGACGACCTGCCACCGAGTGGCCCCGCCACCGCCACCGTCGACCCCCTCGCCGATGGCGCCGTAGTCCTGCGCGGCCTGGCCCGGCCCGACGCCGAAGTGCTGCTCGCCGACGTCGGGGCCATCGTCGCCATCGCTCCCTGGCGGCACATGATCACCCCCGGCGGCCTGAAGATGTCGGTGGCCATGACCAACTGCGGCACGGTCGGCTGGGTCTCCGACGCGCGCGGCTATCGCTATGACCCCGTCGATCCGCTGCGCGCAAAGCCGTGGCCGGAGATGCCTGCGAGTTTCCGGCAGCTCGCCACCGCCGCCGCAGCGCAAGCAGGCTTTGCCGGTTTCGAGCCGGATGCCTGCCTGATCAACCGCTATGAGCCGGGCACCCGGCTCTCGCTGCACCAGGACCGCGACGAGCGCGATTTCAGCGCGCCCATCGTCTCGGTCTCGCTGGGGCTGCCCGCGGTGTTCCTGTTCGGCGGCATGCGCCGCGCGGACCGTCCGCAGCGGGTGCGGCTGGCGCATGGCGACGTGGTGGTGTGGGGCGGGCCGTCGCGGCTGGCCTTCCACGGCGTGGCGCCGCTGGCCGATGGCGACCATCCGCTGCTGGGGCGGCTGCGCATCAACCTGACGTTCCGCAAGGCGCTGTAGCCCTCAGCGCCGCCTTTGCACTTTGCCAGGGGTTTTCTACAGTCTATGGACTGCCCTTAACGCCATCGAGCAAAGGCCACACCATGCATCTAGACGGCTCCTGCCATTGCGGCGCCATCCATTTCTCGCTTGAGTCCGATTCCCCCTGCCCTTATATGCATTGCCATTGCTCGATCTGCCGCAAGACGGCGGGGAGCGGCGGCTACGCGATCAACCTCGGCGGCGATGCGGCCACGCTACGCGTGCGCGGGCGCAAGTACCTTCGCATCTATCATGCCGTGCTGCGCGAACCCGGCAAGCGCGCGCGGCGCTCGCCGGCGCAGCGGCATTTCTGCGTGAAATGCGGCAGCGCGCTGTGGCTTTGGGACCCGCGCTGGCCGGAGCTGGTGCATCCGCATGCGTCGGCCATCGATACGCCGCTGCCGCGCCCGCCGGAGGTGGTGGAGGCGGCGCTGGAATCTGTCGCGCCCTGGGTCGACGTGCCCAAGGGCAAAGGCCATGTGCACTGCGGCACCTGGCCGGAAGAATCGCTGGCGGACTGGCACAAGCGGCACGGCCTGTCGTCGCGCTGAAAGGCTGCCGTTCGCGATATGAACCGTGACCTGGTCTCGGCGCACTGGCTGCCCAATGCGGGCATCGGCTACCGCTTCGAGTTCAAGCCGCGTGTCAATGTGCGGCTTGATGCCGGCTTCGGGCGGCGCACGCGCGGGGTCTGCTTCCAGATCAACGAAGCGCTCTGAGCGCCCGGGACGCAAGGCCCGGGCGCTCATGCCTGCTCAGGCGGGCAGGAACCCTTCGACGGTCAGGTAGCGTTCGCCGGTGTCATAGTTGAAGCCCAGCACGCGCGCATTGGCCGGCAGCTCGGGCAGCTTCTGCGCGATCGCGGCCAGCGTGGCGCCGGACGAGATGCCGACCAGGATGCCTTCCTCGCGCGCGCAGCGGCGTGCCATCTCGCGCGCGGGCTCGGCGTCGACCTGGATCACGCCGTCGAGCAACGAGGTATCGAGGTTCTTCGGGATAAAGCCCGCGCCGATGCCCTGGATCGGGTGCGGCGCCGGCGCGCCGCCGGAGATCACGGGCGAGGCCACCGGCTCGACGCCAAAGACCTTGAGCTGCGGCCACTTGTCCTTCAGCACGCGGGCGCAGCCCGTCAGGTGGCCGCCGGTGCCGACGCCGGTGATCAGCACATCCAGCCCCTCGGGGAAGTCATTCAGGATTTCCTGCGCGGTGGTGCGCNCGTGCACGTCGACATTGGCCGGATTCTCGAACTGCTGCGGCATCCATGCGCCCGGCGTGGCGGCGACCAGTTC
>NZ_KB903077.1:0-1584 GCF_000379565.1 Cupriavidus sp. UYPR2.512
GGCCGATCAATTCCTTCTTGCCGCCGACCTGGGCAATGGTCGAGCGTAGCTGGTGGTAGGACTCGATGCGGTTCTGCGAGCGATGCACGTTGCGTTCCAGTTGCGGATCACGCAGGTAGCGCAGCGTGTAGATGCTGCGGATGAGCTTGTCGAACTCGAAGATCGCACGCCGCGTCGGGTTCGTCGTGGTATAGGTGCACAGCTTGCGGATCAGCGTGCCCTGCGACATCTCCTTCAGCCCGAGCGTGGCCACTATCTGGTCGATGTTCGGCTTCTCGCTGGTGATGAGATCGCAGTCGATTTTCCCAACCGGACGAATCAGGAAATTCTCGTACTGAACCGGATCGTCGGCGCAGTACAGTTCCTTCAGCTGCGCATTGAGGTCGGTGAAGCGCGGCTCGAAGTGCAGGCCGAACCAGTACAGAATGGCGAAGTTGGCTTTGTTGACGCTGTGCATGTCGCCTGTGATCGCGGTCGGCACGATGTTTGACGTGTTGCGATACCAAATGTCGAATACGTGATGGGCTTCGTAGTCGTGTGCGCCGATGAGGTAGCCGTTGAGCGGGATGTGGTTGCACAGTAGCGTGTAGGCGACCACGCCTTTGCCGCGAGCGAAGTACTTGCGCGAATAGCGTGCTTTTACCGTCGGTCGCTCGACGCCGAATTTTTGGCCGTCGACAGCACCATACAGCGTGTCGAGGTCGAACGAGTAGTACGGGAAGATCGGCAGCGTTGCGATGGCGTTGCTGATGCGGTCGTTGGCCGACAGCAGCGTCGCCTGGCGCAGGTACTGCTGGTAGGTGCTTTCCAGCACGTGATACGGAATGTCACTGGTGCGAGCCATGACATGGTTGCCGTGGTTCATCGCCTGGGCGATGATGACCGCCATCAGGCTGTCAGCGTCGGCCACCTTCTTGGCGTAGCGCGGCTGCATGGGCGTCAGCGCTGACAGGAATTGGCACTGGCCGTTGACGAAGCGGAACACATCAGCCACGTCGCAGAACGGCAGTTGCTCGTAGAATGTCTTCTCGCGTGCCTTCAGGTTCTCGCCCTTGGGCTTGCGCCAGGTGAGCTTCTTCGTGTCCTTGTTGTATTCCAGATGCGTCAGCTTGCCCTGTTTCAGTTCGTTGTTGAATGCCAGCCACTGCGCGCGCAGTTCGACCCTCAGTGCATCGAGCTGGGCATCTATCGATTGCCGCAGGAAAGGGATGTCCATTTGCGCGAGCGCATCAGCCTTTTCCTCCCTCGAAACCAGTTCGTCGGAGAAATGACGGTGTTTCAGGCTGTCGTCGAGGTAGAGTTCACCCGCTTGGAAGCGCTTTCTGACCTGGCGGTACAGCCAGAACTCGTAGCGATCGGCGTGCAGGCCCGTCGGCTTCCCGTTGGCGTCGAAGGTCAGCAGGTACGGTCGCAGGCGTTTCGGCAGCGTGGCCGCTGGACATTCGTCGAGCGGTCGTTGCGACAGCCTCTGTTGCTTGGCGAACGCGCTCCTGGCCCAGGACAATGCAGCGAGCCACGGGCTTTCCGGATTAGTGCCGGCGAAGTCGAGCGCGACATACAGCGGCCGGAGATGACGGCGGATAC
>NZ_KB903078.1:0-1532 GCF_000379565.1 Cupriavidus sp. UYPR2.512
CTGGACTTTAGACATTCAGCGCCCCGAATCGGGGGCGAGAAAGTAGTTGGAAATCGAAAAAACGCTTGACATGGATGGGCAATCGTGAGGCCGCTGCGCTGCTTGCGCGGGTTTTTAGCGCAAGCAGCGCAGCGGCCAATGAGGATCGTTTTCGACCCTTGTTTGCCCGTCGATGCCCCTGACTGAACGTACACGGTTTTACCTGTCCGAATGGATCAAAATTCTCCTCATCGCCGTCCCGTTTCGCTCGCAGGCCAGCTTCGTGGAACTGCTGTGCGGCTGCATGGTTTCGCCGGAGGGTTGGGTGACGCGAGCGATCTCGGCGATCGACAGCAAGAAGCACTGGACGACGTACTACAAGTTGCTGGAACGCGGCAGCCTGCGCACGGTACGGCTCGCACGGGCACTGCTGCGGTTGGTGATTGCGGTATTGCCCTGCGATATGCTCACGTTGGTCCTCGACGACACGCTGGTGATGCGCTGCTCGGAGAAGGCCCCCGGTGTTGCCTGGCGGCGCGAGCACAGCGGCAAGACCAATCGCCCCCGAAATGTCTGGGCACAATGCATCGTGACCTTGGCGGTGAGCGTGTCGGGCAGCAGCGGCATCGGTATGGCGCTGCCGATCGTCTCGCGTCTGGTTCCCCAGAGGGGCAACACCAACAAGCTCAAGATCGCGCTGGCACTCGTGCGAGCGATCTCCGGCGTGACCGACAAGCCCATCCGCGTGCTGTTCGACTCGTGGTTCATGCGCGCACGCCTGGTCTTGCCGCTGTTGCGCCGGAACATGCATGTAATTGGCCAGGCTCGTATCGATACCGCCTTGTTCCAGTTGCCCGTGATGCCCAAGAGGCCGGGGCGTGGCCGGCCGCGTACCTATGGCGAACGACTGAGCAAGCAAGCCATCGAAGCGCTGCCGGCTACCGAATTGAGCCTGCCGATCTACGGCAAGGAGCAACGCGTTCGCTTGCGCTCGATTATTGCCGTGGTCCGCTTCCTCAAGGGCAAGCCAATGCGTGCCGTCTGGTGTCAGTTCTACGACGAAAAGCGACAGTGCTGGACGAAGGCACGATTGATGCTGGCCTCCGAAACCGAACTGGACGCTCAAACGGTCGTGCTGCTGTATGCGCGACGCTGGGCGATAGAACCGCTGTTCCACAACCTCAAACGCTGGTTTGGCTTCAACAATCTCTGGCAGCAGACGCGTACCGTGCTGGAGTTGTGGATGCAGATCCGATCGTGCGCGTGGACGCTCACGCAATTGCTCAGCCTGGCGATCGCCGACGCGTTCCCGATGGACACGATCGCACCGTGGCGTGTCGGCCAGCCCGTCACTGCCGGGCTGGTGGCCCAGTGGCTGCGCCGCGAATTTACCGGACTTGCACTCGGGCTGGCCGAATTGGCCAAGTGCTGGAAATTCCGCCGGCCAGAACCGAGGCAAGCTCCAGCAGCAACCGGGTAACGCCGCTTCTGCGGCCTTGCTCGTACGCTTCATCGCAATCACCGTCTCGTTTGTCACTCCACGATCGCTCTGC
>NZ_KB903079.1:0-1532 GCF_000379565.1 Cupriavidus sp. UYPR2.512
TTGAGTCATGGATGCCGCAGATGAAAAAGGGGCACCATTATCGCCTGGCGCTCCAGGTGCCTCCTCATGTGTAACGCGCCTTTGAACCTCGCCCGATAGGGCTATCTGGGGACATCGTCGAGCATCCCGGCGCTGGCCATGAGCGTTGCCAGGCCGGTCTCCTCGAGCGCATAGACCCCACGGGCTGCGCGCCATACAAGCGCCTTCTCCTGCAGGGCCGCAAGCGCTTGCTGAGCGCCAGATACGTCGATCTTAGCGTCGACATTGGGTGATGTCGCTTGCAATACAGCGTTGTACGACTCAATGGTCGCGGCTTCGAATGGCGCAAATTTCTCACCGCGGACCGCCATGACGCGAAGAACCGTCGATTGCGGTGGCGTCAAACTATGCACCACTCGCAATTGCTCGCGCTCGCTCTCTGCGATCTGTTCGTCGATGGCCTCGGCGAAGCGCGTGCTTACCTGATCCGGCGGCAACCCGAACTCAAAGCGTACCGCATCCGCTGCGGCCCCGAGCAGCTCAGGACGGAAGGAAGCGCGCTTAAAGAGTTCGTAGACTCGGGCCGGGTCAAGGGGGGCGCCGAGGTTCAGCCGATGGCAGAACCACTGCACGTAGTCCATGCCGAGGGACGGGAAATTAATGAGCGGCGCGCCCATGAAAGCCTGATCGCGGCCGGCACGCAGCATCGCCAACTTGTCGCGGTTAGAGCCTGTGGCCACGATACGAAGGCCGAAATGGCGGCTGCTATTGAGCTCGTCACGCGCAGCCTTAAGCGCAAACAACGCATCGTTGCCCTTTTCGCTCACGATAGCTTGCTGTGCTTCATCGATGACCAATGCGATCGGGCGCTTCACCTCGTCAGACAATTCGGCCAATGCGGTCGACAATGAAATGCCATCGCCAAGACCGATGCGATCCAGCGAAAACGAAAGTCCCCCCACGGCGACCTTCTCCATGCCAGCAGATCGCGCGAGTCGGGTAATGACGCCCTCGTGCTTCGCCAGCTCTGCGCGCACCATGTGCACGATGGTTTCGCCAGGATCTGCGCTGCGGTCTTCCCACAGATCAACGTAAAGAACCAGCGCGCCTTCCTTTTCGAGCGCCGGCCTCAGATCTTCTCGCAGGAACGTTGACTTGCCAGTGCGCCGCGGAGCCGCCAAAAACAGCCCCGAACTTGAAGCGGATGTCGGCGACACTTCCAAAACTTTCTTGGCGAGGTTGGTTGCAAGCTCCTCGCGACGGAAGAATTCCATGTTGCTTTCTCTGCTCTATTATCAACTATAGGAAATTATAGACAATTATAGAGCCGCTATATCGGCACCTGACGAATCTCCCTCGCGCTGCAATACATGCCAAGAGATGTGGGAGGCACATTCCGGGCGGTGTTGCGGTGGCGCGGCCTCATGCTTCCTATCGGGGTCANCGGCGAGGTTCAAAGGCGCGTTACACATGAGGAGGCACCTGGAGCGCCAAGCGATAAAGAAGGAAATTCTTGAGCGGGCCGGCGCCCTGTTCGAAACCAAGCGTGGCCC
>NZ_KB903080.1:0-1568 GCF_000379565.1 Cupriavidus sp. UYPR2.512
CGAAATTCAAATCGTGGACACCCATGGAATCCTCACAACCCGCGTCAGCATTGGCTTCCAAGCCAATGACCCTCAAATAAACCGGACACTAGTGGTCGAAGACTTCTTTGAAGATCGTGGCGGTGCCGATGCGCCGACTCGAAAGCCTGAAGTTGGCCAGACTGCGTCCACGCCGACTCGGAGCGTAGCGTATAGCTCAGCGCGAACTGCTATCGATTACGCGGAACCTGAGCGCGCGGAAACCGTGCGAATCGCCAGAGACCGTGTACTACTGTTGGCCGCCAAGTACGCCAAAGGTGAGAATCAGTCGGAGGTCGTAGCCAGGCTTGAGATTTTGAATAGCCGTCTTCTTGAGCGGGAGCCACGTGTCTCGCAAGCTCAGGTGCAGGCATTGGAGGCTGCCGCGGCTCAGGTTTCTGAGGCGCGTGCAAAGCGGGAAGCAATGATGCGTCGATTGGGTCTGATCTAATGGCGCTTTTTCAGTACCCCAAGGGATGTCACGCCCGCACCCTCACCCCCCGGCAGTTCAAGCGATATCAAAGTTACAAGCGGTACTTACAGACTGAATTTTCCAGAGTCTGTGTGTACTGTCGACAGCCCGACAGCAGCGCGGTTAATCTAAATTTTGGCGTGGATCACTACAGACCAAAAGACAAGTTCAAAAATCTTCTCTGTACGTATTCGAACCTGTACTACTGCTGCGGTCACTGATAGTCGCAAGAATAACGATTGGCCCACCGACGAGAAGGCCGGCCCCTATGTGCTTAACCCGTGCGACCACGATATGGCGGCGCATATTCGTTTTGACGCGGCCACCGGGAGGATGGAGCCGCGCAGCAGCAATGGGCAGCATATGGAGGAACTTCTTCAGTTGAACGATCCGGCAAGCGTCGAATATCGACTCGGAGCCCTCACAATAATTAGGGTGCTTGAGAGCGAACTAAGGTCCCAACAGGAGTTGCTGAGAGCGCTCGAGAAGAAGAGGGCGAGTGGCCAGATCTCGCAGGAAGATTACGCAGAAGCGCATGACATTGCTGTTCAGGAGATTGAGGGCCTTCGACGTACCGTTCAAGCTCAGTCGGGAACTCTGCCGCTGCCGCCGCTGCGAAAAGGTCGTGGAAGCATTCAACTTCTACCGGACTAGGGGTAATCGGTACCCTACCATGAAACGATACAGCAGGAAGCAAACCATCATTTTAATTTTGATGGCTTCAATAAGCCTTGGTGCAACATTCATATCAGGGCATGTCAACGCTAAAGAATCCCGTACACAACAACCCGGCTCAAAAGAAGAAATTCGAGTCGTTGTCTCCAGCCAGGACTCTGGCGGGTTTACGCAACGAAAGTTCGATTCAAATTTTTTGAAAAATATGGAGGCATACACTGTCGAACGAATCAAACTAAAGGCTAAAGAATATTTGGAATCAGAAGGCCAAACTAACACCAACATTCAAATCACATCCGAAGCCAACTAGGGCTCTGACCAAGATAAGGCCGAATTGCTATCATAAGCCTTGTGGTTATGAAAACACTTCGCCTTATTCGGATTGAGAATAAGCAGTTCAGGC
>NZ_KB903081.1:0-1562 GCF_000379565.1 Cupriavidus sp. UYPR2.512
TCCTGGCCGTCGTCTTCCGGCGCAAACGAGATCGAGCCACCAACCTGGATGATCATGTCCGGCACCGCGGCGCGCACGCCGGCGATCAGCTCGTTAAACTTGGACAGGCGCTTGGAGCCCTTGCCGTCGAGCTCGCGTACATGCAGGTGCAGCACCGTGGCGCCGGCGTTGTAGCAATCCACGGCCTTCTGCACCTGTTCTTCCATGGTCACCGGGATGTCTTCCGGGAAGTCCTGCGGCATCCATTCCGGGCCATAGGGCGCAACGGTAATCACCACTTTGTCCATGTTTTCGGGGTGCAGGGAATCGTCGAGGAATTGCATGGATGGCTCCGGTTGGTTAGTGACTGGAGTATCGGCTAACGACTGGCCATGATTTGACGATCCGAGACATCCGATTTACATTTCGGGACACTCAGGGAAAGCACGGAATCCGCCCCATGTCCTACTATCTGCGCAGCGCCAGCCTGACCAACTACGTGGAAGTCGCGCGTTCGCTGGGGCTGGATCCGTACCAGCAGCTGAGGGCGGCGAAGATCAACCGCTCGGTCCTGCTCGACCCCGATATCCGCATCCCGGCGGCATCGGTCGGCCGCTTGCTGGACGCGTCGGCGCACGCCGCCGGCGCCGACGATTTCGGCCTGCGCATGGCCGAGCTGCGCGAGTTCTCCAACCTGGGCCCGCTCGCCTTCGTGGTGCGCGAAGAACCGACGCTGCGCCGCGCGCTGGAGTCGATGGTCCGCTACATGGGCCTGCAGAATGAGTCGCTGTCGATGCGCATCGAAGACAGCGATGAGCTGGTGATGATCCGGCTGCAGGTGCTCACCGAAGCGCCGGGCACCCTGCGGCAGGCCGCCGACCTGGCGGTCGGCGTGGTCTTCCGGATGCTGAAGCTGTTCCTGGGGCAGTCCTGGCGGCCGCGCAGCCTCTGCTTCACCCACCCGGCACCGGCCAGCGCGGCCACGTTTTCACGCGTGTTCGGCATGCCCTGCACTTTCAACCAGGATTTCGACGGCATCGTCTGCCTGGCCTCGGACCTGGAAGCGCCATTGCCGTCATATGACCCGGTGATGGCGCAGCAGGTGAAGCATTATCTCGGCACGCTGCTGGCGCAGTCGACCGTGGCGAGCATGTCGGACATGGTCCGCAAGCTGGTTTACGCGCTGCTGCCCACCGGACTGTGCTCGGTCGAACGCGTGGCCCAGCACCTGAGCGTCGACCGGCGCACCGTGCATCGGCGGCTCGGGCAGGAACATACGACTTACTCCGCGATTCTCACCGAGGCCCGTGCCGACCTGGTGATCCGCTATCTGGAGAACCGCGAGCGTCCGCTGTCGGAAGTGGCCGCGCTGCTCGGGTTTTCGTCGCTGAGCGCGTTCTCGCGGTGGTTCAGCGGGCGCTTCGGGCGTAGCGTGTCGGCGTGGCGTGCGCAGGCGGGGTAAGAGGGAAAGTTTTTGGCAATGCGGTCGGTTGTCGTGCTTGGCGGGCTTGGGCTGTTTCGCCGGCGTAGCCGGCGAGTCACTTTTTGTCCGAGCGACAAAAAGTAACCAAAAAACGCGTCGC
>NZ_KB903082.1:0-1495 GCF_000379565.1 Cupriavidus sp. UYPR2.512
CTTCTGTCGCCTATATTTCCGACTGCTGAGTAAAGATTCGGACCTGTCAGAAATTTTGTGTTTAGGGCATAACATGTCGCCAAGGAGCATGTATGCCACGCAAAACCAAGACGAGCCAGGCCGCCGACCGTGAGCTGCCGACTATCCCCGAGGACCTAATCGCCCATTTCGTAAAGGGCCCGATGACCGCCGAGGCGGTTCAGGACGCCTCGATGGCGTTCAAGAAGGCCCTGATCGAGCGGGCCCTGGGAGCTGAGCTTGGCCATCATCTGGGCTATGCACCGGGCGCCGAGCGCCCGGCTGGCACGGCCAATCAGCGCAATGGCAAGAGCGCCAAGACGGTCTTGACCGATGACGGCCCGCTGCGGGTGGACATCCCGCGCGACCGCGATGGCAGCGATCCTGATTCCCAAGCACGAGCGGCGCTTCACGGGGTTCGACGACAAGATCATCGCCATGTACGCCCGCGGCATGACCGTGCGCGAGATCCAGGCGTTTCTGGCCGAGCAGTACGGCACCGAGGTCTCGCCCGAGTTCATCAGTTCGGTGACCGATGCGGTGATGGACGAAGTGACCGCCTGGCAGGCCCGTCCGCTGGAGGCGATGTATCCGGTGGTGTTCTTCGACGCGCTGCGGGTCAAGATGCGCGAGGACGGCGTGGTGCGCAACAAGGCCGTCTACCTGGCTTTGGGCGTGCTGCCGGACGGCACACGCGACATCCTGGGCCTGTGGATCGAGACCACCGAAGGCGCCAAGTTCTGGATGAAAGTATTCAATGACTTGAGGACCCGCGGCACGCAGGACATCCTGATCGCGGTCACCGATGGCCTCCGGGGCATGGAACAGGCATTGAACGCGGTGTTCCCCCACACGACGCTGCAGACCTGCATCGTGCACCTGATCCGCAATAGCCTGGAGTACGCCAGTTGGAAGGAGCGCCGAGCCGTGGCAGCGGCGCTCAAGCCCGTGTACACAGCGCCCACCGTGGAGGCGGCGTTGGCCGAGTTGGCGGCCTTCGAGCAAGGGCAATGGGGTCAGCGGTACGCACCGATCGTCGCATCCTGGCGGCGCGCCTGGGATCAGGTGATTCCGTTCTTTGCGTTCCCGCCGGCGATCCGCAAGATCATCTACACGACAAACGCCATTGAGAGCATCAACGCCCAATTGCGCAAGATCATCAAGACTCGGGGTCACTTCCCCAGCGACGAGGCGGCAACCAAACTGCTGTGGCTGGCGCTGCGCAACATCACCGGCAAGTGGGGCAGCTCGACCCATGACTGGAAGGCTGCCATGAACCAGTTTGCGATCCTCTATGAGGAGCGCTTCACCCAACCGCATCATTGAGATAATGCTGGCTCACCGATCAAATTAACGGTGAGCCTTTACCTGCCCTGCACACAAAAAAATGGTTCGTCAGGAAAAAGTGTGGGTTGACGAAGGCTCAGGAAGATTGCCAAGTGCATGATATAGCGCGATTTCCGTCGCCCTGAAGGTT
>NZ_KB903083.1:0-1488 GCF_000379565.1 Cupriavidus sp. UYPR2.512
CGCCGGCTCTTCCAGCGCGACAGCGTCTTCAGGTCCTCCCGCGAACAGGCCAGGTGCAGCCCCTGGTGGGCGGGATCCGGCGACCAGTAGCCCGGTGGCGGAATGATCAGCATGCCCTTGCTGTGCAGCATGTCGGCGCCCGTGCCCGAATCCTCATCGAATCCCGTATAGCTGTACTGAATGGCGAAGCACTGGTCCAGAAATCGAGCTGTCACGTCCTCCTGACCGGGCGTAACGACCTGCTCGGCCGCCATGGGCAACAGGTTCTCCTTATCGTACGGCGGTTTGCCCACCAGCACATCGCCCTGCAACTTCGCAAAGCCCGGCAGGGGAATCGTCGGCAGATACAGCCTGTCGTCAGCCGAGGGGACCGCGCGGATACGCCGTCCCTGGTAACCCCCGCTGACGGCCAGCTGGTACAGCGTCAGGTGGCCCACCTCCTGCGAGGCCTGCCTGTCCAACCCGTCCAGCCTGCGCTGCATCACCTCGCGCGCTTCCCCAAGCGCCGCCTCGTCCCGCGGGAAATGCATCAGCGCCTGCGGCGGCATCGTGTTGAACCCGGGCTCCTGGCCCTCCACCAGCCTGCGCTGTGCCTCGCTGCCCCGTCCCTCCCGGACTGCCTGCCATGCCTCGATATGTTCGCGCACCACCGGAATGCGCATCGCCACGTCCCATCCCAGAAACCCGCAGCCGTCATTCGGACAGAGCGCGATGCGCTCTCCGTCCGGCCCCCGCAGTCTGAACGGGTGCTGCGCCCCGGGCACGTCCTCAAACCAGCCCAGCCGCAGCGTGCCCTCCACCACATGGTCACGCGGCACCATCTCCATGAGCGCCCGTTGCATGCGCGACCAGTCCTCGCGCTGCGGCGCCAGCTTCTGCGCCAGTTCCATGAAGGCGCTGCCTGGGGCACTGTCGGCATACCGCACTGCCGGCAGCACCGAAGCAGACGCGCTGCGGCCGGCGGCGATGTCCCGGGCTGACTGCCGCCGCCCGCGCGTCAGGCGGCTGCCGCCGAACATGTCAAAGCGCCAGGGCTCGTCTTTGTACTGGAACGTGCGCGCCAGCATGAAGCCGCTTAACGCGCCCGGCAGCCGCACCTCCACCAGCGGCTGGCCAGTCAGACGGGCATAAAAGGAGTAGTCACGCTGCTCCCCGCCGGACGACGCAGCGGGCTCCAGCTCCCGTCCCTGCAGGTCGACCGTGACATGCCGGGTGTCGCCCGTCCCCGGTCCGGGTGGCACCACGTTTCCCACCGCTGTGCGCAGGCTCGCGTGGCACGCTGCCAGATCGAACCGGCGAGGGGGGGAACGCGTCGTGAGGTCCTCCAGATGCGCCTGGCTGGCCAGCCGCAGATCCAGTGCGTCCAGGATCGCCTCATCCGCCTCGATCTGCGCAATCAGGTTCCAGCTCTTTTCCTGCAGGTCCGCCTCGATAAGCTCGCGCGTTCTATCCAGCGTCTGGCGCACCCACTGCTTCAGAGTCTCCTGT
>NZ_KB903084.1:0-1528 GCF_000379565.1 Cupriavidus sp. UYPR2.512
CGGATGGGGTGCACGTCCATGCGGCGGGCCCGCCAATTTCTGACGGATCGTTGCCCCGCGAACGGCAATAGACATAAGGGGGGCTATGTCAAAAACCGTAAGAGGGGAGCGCCTTTGTTGCTGCATCAGCTGCTAAAGTCGCACAAATGTAGGGAACCGGAACTGGCTGGGCTGCCGTATTTTCCGCAGAAAGCCGGTCGGTTCCGGTTCACCATACCGCTGGCGAAAGCACGAGTGGGTCAAGAAACCGGTGAGCGGCCGTCAATACGAGGCAACTCCATTCCTTGGCTGCGCTATGCGTTACACTCCAATCCGAGACCAGCGCCTCGCTATCCTTGCCCGCGACCGCGACGCCTGGCGGGCTCAAGCGGAACGACGTTTTGACGTGGAAGGTCTCATTCAGATGCGTCCCGGATGTCGCTACTTGTGATCTAAGGTTTGTGGCCGACGGGATCCGGGAGTGGTTCGATAGTTTCGAGGACGGCATTCCGGACATGGCGGATGGCGTCGCAAAGGCGATAGAAAGCCGGCACGGGCCCCGCAGCATCAACGGAGGACGTCCCGTCCGCGCCCAACTGGCCCGCACGGTGCCGGCAAGCGAAAGATAGCTGGACGGCGAGAACGTCAGTGCCTTGGAAAGTAATTGCAGGTGTCGATTCGCTACCACCTTAGAGCGACAAGCTGCTACAAATCGTCCGCTCCAATGCATCGGCAGCTTGCGAGTTCTTCAACCGACAGGCACTTGTGCCAGTCGCGATGATGATGGTCCGCAGACTTGGTCCGACGCAGGCGCAGCGGATCCGCGCAAGCGATTTATGCAGGGCAAGGCTTCATGCCGAAGGTCTTAACCCCACAGCTCTTCCAGGTTGACGTCATCGCTGCTTGGGCGATGCTCTTTGAGGAGAGGATCAATCTTCAGGATCATGGGTAGGTCAAACGCTGTGCCAGTGACAACACAGCAGCCTTTGGCAAGGGTAGGTATCAGAGCCTTGGAGGACGAGTCAAGGGTGCTGATGGTGTTGTCCAGCAGCATGAGGTCGCGCTCATTGACTAGGCGATGGATAAAGAAGTTGTGGATCTGGGAAACAATAGTTGGCGAGATGTCCGCGGGTCGCTGACTGGAGAGGGTGAGGTAGACCCCGTACTTTCTGCCTTCCTTGATGATCTCCTCAAACAGTTCCAGCCGATAGTCCTTCCAGATTTCATGCTCGCGAGTGGATTGCTCAGACAGGATATTGTGAGCTTCGTCGATGATGAGATGAAGTGTGCGAGTGGGCGGGCTCTTCAAATTTTCCGAGTCTTTGTGGTTGATGTAGAAATTCTTGGCAATTAGAAGAGGTAGGATCTTCTTGATTTCGTTCTTGCACTTCTTGAGCGAGATGACATGCAAGAGGTTCGGGGGCGGAGGAACATTCACAATCTCCAGCACATTGCGGCGTTGTTGCATAAATCGAGATTGAAAACAGGGGCTCCTCGGTGACGCTGAACTCAGGCGATACGGACGGATTGCGGGCGAGCGAGCGCGACC
>NZ_KB903085.1:0-1445 GCF_000379565.1 Cupriavidus sp. UYPR2.512
TGATAGCCGCTGGCGGCTTTCCATTCGCGTCGACTGCTCTTCTCGATGACATCGCGTGGTGGAATCGAGGGCTGTGCCCCTCGCGCGGCAATCTCCGCGTGGCACGGCTTGCTGTCGTAAGTAAGCGCCGTCGCCTCCGATGGTATCGATCGGTGTATCAGCCGGGATCTGGTCGAGCAGGTCGGCCAACACTTCGCCATCGCCAGCGTCCTGGTGGGTCATCAGTGCAGCACAGATGCCGGTGTTCGCATCCATGGCGAGATGGACCTTGCGCCAAGCCCGCCGCTTGGACCAACCGTGCTTGCGAACCGGAGCGAAGCCTTGGTCCGAAAGTACGCCGGGTGCAGCTTGGCGTAACGAGGCCATTGATTTCCTGAGCCGCCGCGCGCAGAATCTGAACGTCGTGCTGCCCGCCTCGCGTACTGGCGAGCCGCTGCATCTGGTGATCGACAGCACTGGGCTGAAGCGCAATGTCGTGTAGTTCGGCACTGGCAACGTTGGGAAGGCCAGGGCGTGCAAGCTCTGCGCGAAGCCTTGCAGCGCGCGCAGCGGCAGGTGGAACACCCGCTTGAGACCGAGCAGCCCTTGCATCAGCGCATCCGTATAGACGAGCGGGTGGCCACGCTTGGGCGACTGGGCTTTAGCCGGTGGCACGAGCAAGCTCTCTTCGACCCACATCGTCACATCTCCTCGGGCTATCAGTCCCTGTTGTACTGCGCCCCAGTTCTTGACGCGGTGTTGCCTCCGATTGGGAAACAACGACGTTACCCAGCTTTGCGCCTAACGGTGATCCATGCTATTGAACGAGGCGCACCTGCAGGAAGAAAGCGCATAGAGTGGAAGCTGATCACAAATTTGCCGGTGACCACCCGCGGGCAAGCTGTCGAGAAGCTGGAATGGTACGCGCTACGATGGAAAATTGAAGTGTTCCACAAGATCCTGAAGTCCGGCTGCAAGGCAGAGGACTCCATGTTGCGTACCGTCGATCGCCTGGCCAATCTGGTCGCCGTATTCTGTGTTGTGAGTTGGCGTACCTTCTGGCTGAAGATGGTGCATCGAGCGACCCCACGTCTACCCGCAGAAATCGGATTAACGCTGCCAAAAATGGAGAGGCTCGATCAGTTGGTCAAAGATACCGCGAAGACAGCAACTGCCGAGCCTCTTACCCGGTACATCATCCAACGCGCCCAATTGGGCGGCTATCTGGCACGCGCTAACGATCCCCCACCAGGCAATACCGTGATCTGGCGAGGCTTACGAAGACTCATCGATATTCAACTCGAGTTCGAGTTTGCCAAAAATTGTGGGTAATCGCAAGTCTGTCAGGCCCTCCTCGTGAGGGCCTTTTTTTATGGTTCGTCAGGAAAAAGTGTGGGTTGACGAAGGCTCAGGAAGATTGCCAAGTGCATGATATAGCGCGATTTCCGTCGCCCTGAAGGTTCGGA
>NZ_KB903086.1:0-1480 GCF_000379565.1 Cupriavidus sp. UYPR2.512
GGGGAGCAGTCCGTCGGCCGCCGAGCAGTTCTATTCCTTGGCCATATGACCGCGGCGCTCTCGCCACCCTCGGTCGCCCTTAATCCCTTATCGCGACAGAACCAGTTCGCGTGCGTCGCGCCCGGCCACGGGCAGCGCCGACTGCTGGCCGACATCGACCCCGGCTGCAAAACCGTGGCGCGCGTTCGCGTAAAGACGCACGCTCTTCGGACCGATCAGCGCAAGATCGGACAGGCCCGCGCCCATGAGATCGGCCAGCATCGACTGCGCGTTGAAAAACTCGACCGGCAGCGCAGCGAACGGCGTAAAGCTGGACCATGTCCCGTCTGGCGCCAGACTGAACCAGCCGGCGAGACCCGGTTGCGTGACCAGCCAGTCGAGCCTGCCGTCGCCGTCGATATCCATCAGCGCCACCGGCGGCGGCTGCATCGACGGGACCGCTGGCAGCGGCTGCCACGTGCCGTAGGCGACGCTGTCGCCCCCTTCACTGCCCCGTTCCGGCGCCCGGTAATACCACAGGGAACCCACGCGGTACAGCACACCGGCAATCCCCTCGCCGTACAGGTCGACCATCTGGTAGGGGTACGCATCGTCCCGGCCGGGGAAGATGTCGAACGACTGCCAGGAGCCCGAGGACAACGAATAGTCGAACGGTGCGTAGCCCAGATCCAGCGGCGGCAGCTGCTGCAGCGTGCCGTCCGCCTCATAGGCCAGCTGCTGCGCACCGGTCAGCCGGGTCAGCACCGGATTCTCGTCGTACTCAAGCAGCAGCCTTGCCACCAGCGTATCGGGTGCGCGAAGTTCGTCCGGAAAATGGTGGAACATAAGGACCTGACGGCACAGCCGGTGACTACGGACCTCGAAACCGTAGTCGTACCGCGAAAACGGGTCACGCCGGGAGGGCCAGGCCCCGGAAGCCGCATACGGCGGTGGCATGTCAGGATCGACGCCACGCTCGCCGTAATCGGGCATGAGCGAGAAGAGCCACGTCTGGGCCTGCGGCCCGGTCGCCGTGAAGAGGTAGAGGTGCTCCGCCGCCGATGCATTGCCGTATCGCACTTCAGCCAGATAGCGGTTGGCCGCATGGTCGCGTTGCACCTCGTTGCCACGCAGGTCGATGCCGGCATTGTCTTCGGCGCGATACCGGTACCAGATGTGGTGCCCAGTGGGCGAAACCGATTCTTCGGGCAGCCAGACGGCGATGTGCGACGGCTCAGCCGGGTCCGCAATGCGGGCCGCCGCCGTCCTGCCGAAGCAGTGCAGCTCGCCGCTTGCGTCATGCACCAGCCAGAAGTCGCCGCCCTTCGTCGTGCCACGCCAGTGCTCGATCCGCGCAAAACTGCCCTCGATGCGGGGAAGATAACGCCCGACCCGATAGGTATCATCCAACTGGTTGCGAGTTTCGGTTGAAGCGATCTGGCGGGGGTCAACGGAATTGGCAAGCAGGCGAGACCAGCCGCGTCGAGATGGGCGACGAGGC
>NZ_KB903087.1:0-66947 GCF_000379565.1 Cupriavidus sp. UYPR2.512
GCCACAGGCGTGCATCTTGCCCGCGCAAGTGGAAGCATGGGCGGCCTTGCCCAGCTCCTGCATGTTCAGCGCATCCAGATCCGCGCGCAGTGCGATGCCGGGGCCGTCGCCGTTGCGCAGCGTGCCGACCACGCCCGTCGTCGCCAGCCCGCGCTGCACCTCGATGTCCATCAAACCCAGCGCCTGGGCGACGATGCCAGCGGTGCGGTGTTCCTCGAATGCGGTTTCCGGAACGGCGTGGATGTCGCGGCGCCAGGCCTGCATGTTCTGGCGGATATCATCGGCAATGTCGGGGTCGCGGTACATGTGGAATCTCTGCTCGGGCGGGATCAGTGGAAGAACTCGGCGATCAGCGTGGCACCGAGGAAAGTGCCGGCCGTGGCCGTCAGCGACACCACCACGATGCGCCAGCCAAGCAGCCGGAACACCGGCAGGTCCTTGGCCACCGAAAAGCCCGCCAGCGCCAGCACCGGCGTGGTGAAGGTCATGAAGTTGAGTTTTTCCGTCATGGCGATGACGGCATCGGAGAACGGCAGCATCCCCGGCACGCCGATCAGCGTGACCACCACCGACATCGTCAGCAGCAGCGGCACGCGCGGGAACACGCGCTTGAGCAGGTCGCAGGCCGCCACGATGGCAATGGCCACCAGGATGCCCTTGAGCGATACCGACAGCGGCACGTTGTATGACAGCTTGTTGCCGATCAGCACGCCGGCGCCGACCACGAACCAGCCCAGCGCGGCATCCCGCGCCGAGGTGACGTGCGCCAGCGCGCCATCGAGCCTGACGTCCTGCACCTCGCGCATGGCGTCACGGCGCGAGAAGCGGCCCAGCACCGGCTCCAGCTTGCCGTACAGCCACGAACACAGCGGCAGCGACAGGAACAGCGTGAAGTAGAAGCCCGCCACCGAGGTCAGCAGGTTCGACGCCGCGGCAATCGCCATGATCTCGGCAGCCTGCCCCGGATGCTGCGCGACGATGGCGCCGACCGCCGCCGCCATCAGGCTGCCCGACCCCACGCCGGCACCCATGGCCAGCGAGCGCGGATCGAAGATGCCCAGGCTGCTGACAAACCCCGACAGCACCGCGATGAAGAGCGCGCCCAGCACGGTGCCCGTGATGTACTCGGCCAGCACGCCGCGGCCTTCCGGCGAGGCCATGCCGTATTTCTCGCCGATGATGACGATATTGCCCTCGCGCCCCACCGAGAAGGTCGCGCCGACGGCCTCGCGCTTGATGCCCAGCAGCAAGGCCAGCGGCAGGCCCAGCGCCAGCGTCCCGAGCGCGTGCCCGAACTCCTGGAACAGCAGCGCCCAGCCCGCGCCCTTGAGCTGCGGCAGCGCGCCGCCCACGGTCAGGCCGAGCTTCACCACGAACAGCAACAGCCCGGCATTAAGCAGCCCCGTGGCCAGCGATTGCAGCGGCGCGTCGATGCGCACCGCGCGCGGCACGTTCCGGGCCGCGATGCCCCACGCCGCGGCCATCAGCAGCGCCCACAGCATCGGCATCAGCACGACCTTGCCCGGCCCCAGCCTGAACTGCACTGCGCCAATGGTTTCGGCAATCGCCACCACGACCAGCGTGACAACGGCCAGTCGTACCTTGCCACTGCCAGTGACGGCGGCAATCGGGGAAGCGGGCGCAAGCGCTGGCTGGGCAATGGGGTTGGTCATCAGGTGTCTCCGCGGGGACGGCTGCTTATGTCGCACAAAAGTGCTTTTATCGGCATTTCGGTTCGACGTTGACCGCTTACCGAGAAGGATCGGTCTAGTATTCCGGCGCCTGAGCGTTTCATCAATGATCGTGGTATGGGAAACTCGTTGCATTCAATGCAACGCTCAAACGGAGTGGCACGTGCTTTCAATGGACGACAAACTGGACACGCGGCGCGTGCGCTACTTCATGCAGGTGCTCGACAGCGGCTCGGTCCGCGGCGCCGCCGAGGTCCTCGACATGGACCCTTCAGCCGTCAGCCGGGCCATCGCGGTGCTGGAGAAAGACTGTGGCACGCGGCTGCTGGAGCGGCATGGCCGCGGCGTGGTTGCCACCGAGGCGGGCGATTTGCTGGCCGCCTACGTGCGCAACCAGAACAACCAGAAGCAGCAGTTGCTGGCCGAACTCGACAGCATCCAGAAAGTGGCGCGCGGACATATCGACATCGTGGCGGGCGAAGGTTTCGTGGAATGGCTGATGCGCCATAGCCTGCGCACCTTCATGCTGGCCCACCCGGGCATCACGGTGGACCTGTCGGTGGGCAGCACCGACGAGATCGTGCAGCGCATTGTCGATGGCAGCGCCCATATCGGGCTGGTGTTCCAGCCGCCCAAGGACGCGCGGCTGCGCTGCCACCACGCCCATCCGATGCCGATCCAGACCCAGGTGCTGGCCTCGCACCCGCTGGCGCAGCTGGGCCGGCCACTGGCGCTGCAAGACCTGCTGCCCTACCCCGGCGCCACCTTGCACCGGACCTTCGGCGTGCGCCAGCACATCGAGGCCGCCGAGATCAGCGAGGGCGTGCGCCTGCAGTCGCTGCTGACCACGTCGTCATTCAATGCGCTGGGGCATTTCGCGGCGGCGGGGCTTGGCTATGTCCTGTGTACGCGCCTGGCCTTGTGGAACCAGCTGCAAGAGGCGCGCGTGGTGTCGCTGCCAATGAAGAACCCCCTGCTTTACCAGGGCGAAATCCAGACCGTGTCGCGCCAGGGCCGGGTGCTGTCGCCGCCGGCGGCACGGCTGTTGCGGCAGGTCGTGGGGGATTTTTCGACGCTGATGACTGGGGAGTGAGCATTCGCGCCCGGTGTGTCAGACCACGCCCTCTGCCCGCAGCCGGGCCAGCTCTTCATCCCCGATACCAAGCCGCCCATAGACCTCGGCATTGTGTTCGCCCACATCCGGCCCGGTACGCGGTGACGGCGGCGCATAGCCGGAGAAGCGCGGCACCACGCATGGCGCCGGCACCGAACCCAGGTCCGGATCGGGCAGCCGCACGATGGCCTGGCGCGCCGCCATCTGCGGGTCGTCGACGATATCGGCGATGCTGAATACCTTGCTGAACGGCACCTGGCACTGCTCCAGCCGGGCGGCCACGGCGGCATAGGGCTGCGCCGCAAACCACTCCGCAATGCTGCCATCCAGCGCCTCGATATTGCGCACGCGCCCGGCGTTGGTGGCGTATTCCGGCGCCTGCGCCAGTTGCGGCGCGCCCATGGCCTGCGCCAGCCGGCGGAAGGTGGCATCGGAGGAGGCCACTACCGTGACCCAGGTCTCGTCCGCGGTGCGGTACATGTTGGACGGCGCCGCGTAGGTGGTGCGGTTGCCGGCGCGCTGGCGCACATGGCCCAGTTGTTCATACTCAATGGCCAGCGGGTCCAGCAGGCGGAACAGCGCCTCGGTGGCGGCCAGGTCGATCTCGCGGCCCCGCTGGCCGGGCCTGGAGCGCTGCTCTGCCACCGCAGTGGCAATCGCAAAGGCGCCGAACAGCCCGGCGATCACGTCCCCCAACGGGTAGTTCATATGCATCGGCCCGCTCTGCGCGGTGCCCGCCAGGTTGGTGAAGCCGCTCCTGGCTTCAAAGATGCGGGCAAAGCCCGGCCGCGCCGCATCGGGCCCGGTCTGGCCGAAGCCGGTCAGCCGCAGCACGATCAGCTTCGGGTTGACCGCGTGCAGGGTGTCGAGATCCAGCCCCCAGCGCGCCAGCGTGCCGGTACGGAAGTTCTCGACCAGCACATCGAACTGAGGCAGCAACCGCAGGAAGATCTCGCGGCCGCGCGGCGTGCGCACATCGAGCGAGATGCCGCGCTTGCCGCGGTTGGTCACCTTCCAGTACAGGGCGTGGTCCTCGGTCACCGGCTCCAGCCCGCGCAGCGGATCGCTGCCGTCGGGCAGTTCCAGCTTGACCACATCGGCGCCCATGTCGGCACACAGCGTGGCGGAAAACGGGCCGGCCACCACGGTGGCCATGTCGAGGATGCGCAATCCGCCCAGCGGGCCCGTGCAGTGTGCGTCTGGCGATACAACGTGTGAGTCCTGGTCTTGCATGGCGGCCCTCCCGGCGGCATTGGCGTCTGCTGCAAGGTGGCAGGCGGCGGGCCCGGATGCAAGTACGGTTTCGCTGTGCGGAACGGTCGTGCTACAACATTGACGCCCCCCTTCCCCGGATCCCAGCATGGAACCCAAGCAACCACCGCACAGCATGGACCGCAACCCGGAACACCTGCCCCTGCCAGGCCTGGCCAGCGAGGATGCACTGGCCACCGACCGCCAGTTCGCCACCAATCTGGCGCGCGGCCTGGAGGTGCTGCGCGCCTTCACGCCGTCCAGCCCGGTGCTGGGCAACCAGGACATTGTGGCGCGCACGGGGCTGCCCAAGGCGACGGTGTCGCGGCTGACCTACACGCTGGGGCTGCTCGGCTTCCTGAGCCGCGTGCCCGGCAACCAGAAGTACCGGCTGGGCGCCGGCGTGCTGGCGCTGGCCTACCCGATGCTGGCCGGGCTGGCGATCCGCCAGGTGGCGCGGCCTTACATGGAGGCCATTGCGCGGGAAACCGGCTGCACGGTGAACCTGGGCATGCGCGAGCGGCTGTCGGTGGTGTACGTGGACAGTTGCCGGCTGGATCCCGGCAACCTCTACCAGCCAGACATCGGCAGCACCCGGCCGCTGCTGGCCAGTGCGATCGGCCGCGCGGTCTTGCTGGCCTGCAGCGCCGACGAGCGCACGGCACTGCTGAACCGGCTGCGCGTGGACGATCCGGAGCGCTTCAATGTTGAGCGCCAGATGTGGGCGGACGACCAGAAGCACTTCCGCGCGCACGGCTACTGCCTGAGCCGCGGCGAGTGGCGGCCAGAGATCCACGCGATCGCGGCACCCGTGCGCCAGTCGCTGCACGAAGACCCGTTTGCGCTGAACTGCACCATCGCCGCATCGCGCAACCGCGACAACATGCTGGAGCGCGAGGTGGCGCCAAGGCTGCGCGAGGCGGTGCGGCAGATCGAACTGAGCTGCGCGCGCTAGCCGACAGGACGCAGCAATGCCGTCCGCCGGTGATGTCGCCGGCAATGACAAGCGGCCCGCCAGAGGCCCGCATGAAACCGCGCCCCGGGAAATCCCCTGGCGCAGGCAACCCAAGGAGACAAGATGGATGCCATCCAACCGTTGCGCCGGCTCGCTGCCGGCATGCTGGCCTGCGCCGCGCTGATGCCGCTGCCAGTGCTGGCCGCCCCCGACCATGCGGCGCGCTTCCCGGACCGCCCGATACGGATCATCGTGCCGTTCTCGGCGGGCGGCGTGGTCGACTCCGTCACCCGCATCACCGCGGAGAACATGGCGCGGGTGCTGAAGCAGCCCGTCATCGTCGAGAACAAGACCGGCGCCGGCGGCGCCATCGGCGCGGACTTCGTCGCCCGGTCGGCCGCCGACGGCTATACGCTGCTGGCGGTCAGCCCCAGCTATGTGGTCGGGCCGCTGCTCAACCCGTCGGTCCATCAGGGCAAGAGCGGCAAGGACTTCCGCGCGGTGGCGGGCATTGGTGCCGTACCCAACGTGATCGTGGTGCCGGCCGCGTCGCCGCTGCGCACGCTGCCTGAATTGCTCGACGCCGCGCGCAACCAGCCCGGCACGCTGACCTACGCCAGCGCGGGCGTCGGCACCTCGAACCATCTCTCGGCGGAACTGCTGGCGCAGATGACGCACGTGAAGCTTACCCATGTGCCCTACAAGGGCCAGCCCGAGGCCATGAGCGACCTGCTGGGCGCGCGCGTCTCGATGATGGCGCTGACCTCGGCCATTGCCCGCCAGCAGGTGCAAAGCGGCAAGCTGCGGGCGCTGGCGGTGACCTCGGCAAAACGCTCGCAGGCGCTGCCCGACGTGCCCACTGTGGCCGAGGCCGCGCGCCTGCCCGGCTATGAGGTGGGGGCGTGGCTCGGCCTGGTCGCGCCGCAGGGCACGCCGGACGCGGTGGTGCGCAAGCTGGCCGAGGCCGCCGCGCAGGCCACATCGGACCCCGCCACGGCACGCCGCCTGGCCGAGCTGGGCATGGACCTCGCACTGCAATCCACCGCCGCATTCGACCGCTTCCTGGACACGGAAACCAGGAAATGGACCGGCGTGCTGAAGACAGCCGGCATCACGGCACAGTAGCCGCGCACGCTCCCGCTCATCCAACCAACCGGAAACCTTCCATGATCCGCGACCCCGCCCGCCAGCAAGCGCTGCTTGCCGATATCCGCCGCTTCGTGCTGGACACCTGCATCCCGCTCGAGGCGGAGATCGACCGTACCGATGTCATCCCCGAGCCCGTGGTCGGGCAGATGCGCCGTCTCGGCCTGTTCGGCCACAGCATCCCCGAAGCGTACGGCGGCGCGGGCCTGACCACCGAGGAACTGGCGCAGGTGAACATCGAAGTCTCGCAGGCCGCCACCGTGTTCCGTGCCCGCTTCGGCGGCAACACCGGCATCGCCTCCGAATCGCTGGTGGCCGACGGCACCGAAGCACAGCGGCAGCGCTACCTGCCACGGTTGGCCTCCGGTGAAGTGACCGGCTGCTTTGCGCTGACCGAGCCCGAAGCCGGCTCCGATGCGACCTCGCTGCAAACCACCGCACGCCAGGACGGCGATCACTACGTGCTGAACGGCACCAAGTGCTTCATCACCAATGCGCCGATCGCCGACCTGTTCACCGTGTTCGCCCGCACCGATCCGGATACGCCGGGCGCCCATGGCATCAGCGCCTTCCTGATCGAGCGCGGCACCGCGGGCCTCGGCACCAGCGAACCGGAACGCAAGATGGGACAGCACGGCTCACCGGTGGGCGATGTCTACCTGAAGAACTGCCGCGTGCCGGCCAGCGCCATCGGCGGCGGCAAACCCAATGTCGGCTTCAAGACGGCGATGAAGGCATTGAACAAGCAGCGCATCAACCTGGCCGGCCTGTGCGTGGGGCCCGCCATCCGGCTGGTCGACGAGATGGTCCGCTACGCGGCGCTGCGGCGCCAGTTCGGCAAGCCGATCGCGGACTACCAGCTGGTGCAGCAAATGATTGCCGACAGCAATACGGAACTGCACGCCGCCCGCGCACTGGTGCTCGACACCGCGCGCAAGCGCGACGCTGGCGAAGACGTGACCATGGAGGCGTCGATGTGCAAGCTGTTCGCCTCGGAGATGGCCGGCCGCGTGGCCGACCGCGCGGTGCAGGTATTTGGCGGCAGCGGGTATATGGCGCGCACCGTGGCCGAGCGCTTCTATCGCGATGTGCGGCTGTTCCGGCTGTATGAGGGCACGACGCAGATCCACCAGCTCAATATTGCGCGCAGGACGATGGAGGCGCGGGGGGCGGCGCTGGAGGGCGGCGGCGCCGGCTGATGGAATGCAAAATCGAATGACATGGCCCGTGCCGGTCGGCGGCAACGCCGGCCAGAAGCCGACGCGCCGCACGGGGGCACACGCTTGCCCTCAGCCGCCCCGCACCCGCCCCGTCTTCTCCGCCAGCGGCGAGCGCACGCGAAAATGCGCCGCCAGCAGCGCCTCGAATTCCTCCGCGATCGCTGATGGTGCGGAGTGTGGCAGCCGTTCACGGAACCGGACAGCGCATTGTTCAGGCGGATCGATGCCTTGCTCGAAACAGCGCTGCGCTGACTCCCAGGCATATCACGCCGGGCACGTCTCCATCCACGAGTCTGCCCGGGGGTAGTCCTTTCCGGGCCGGTGCCGACAGCATTTTTCCCCCTGCCGCGCCAAGACGAGGCCCCGCCGCGGTGCTGCCAGACTTTGCCATCGCGATCGCACGACGAGCCACGCTGCTTGCCGCGATCGCCGCTGGCCGCATTTCCTCCCCAGGAAATCTTCGACAGCCGTGGCCGATGCGCTCGGGATTGTCCAATATGCGCAGCATGCATCACATATCCGCCCGCTCTCCCCGTACCATTCCCATGCGCAACCGGCCCTGCACCGCTACCGGCCGAGCGTTTGCGGGCCCACGCTTCTGAAATCCCTGCCCCATCTCCAAACAGACGTTGGATTGGTGGAAGTCCCGTCACAATCCTAGATTAAGGGTGGCACAGTGTTCGCTGGGTAGACCCCTGGGTTGTCAGCCCATGCATGTACTGGAAGGACTGGATGCGGCCGCGTCACGCATAGACGCTTCCATTGCCGAAACGCCTTGCAGAGCCTTGCCACCGATTCCCCATTCTGATCCGACCTGTTGAAGGAAGTCCCATGATCTCCGAAGCCGAGCCTGCGCAATCGATGCACCGCGCCAGTCGCGCCAAAGCCCCCACTCTGCCGCCATGGATCACGGCGCGGATGGCACAACATTTCGATGAGCGGATGGGCAAGCTGTGGGGCGGCGATCACCTGCTTCATGGGCGCACGCCCGGGCCCGATGCGCTGCACCTGAGCAGTAACGATTACCTTTGCCTGCTCGGGGAAGACTCGCTGGTGCAGGCGCAGGCGCGGGCCTTCCTCAATGAGGAGCCGGAGCTGCTGATGTCTTCCGTGTTCCAGCACGGCGACACTCCGCAGCGGCGGGTCGAGCGCAAGATCGCGGACCTGATGCAGGCCGAGGACGGGCTGATCGCCCAGTCCGGCTGGGCCGCCAACGTCGGCCTGGTGCAGTGCATTGCGGGGCCCGGGATTCCGGTCTATATCGACATGAACGGGCATGCCTCCCTGTGGGAGGGCATCATCGCCGCGGGCGCGCAGGCCGTGCCGGTGCGCCACAACGATTGCGAGCACGTGCGCCGCCAGCTTGAGCGCTTCGGCCCGGGCGTGATCATGGTGGACTCGGTCTACAGCACCACAGGCAGCGTGGCACCGCTGGCGGACTATGTCGCGCTGGCGGAGGCGTCGGGCTGCGTGCTGGTGGTGGATGAGTCGCACTCGCTGGGCACCCATGGGCCGTCCGGCGGCGGCCTGGTGCCCGCGCTCGGGCTGTCTGAGCGCGTCCACTTCCGCACGGCGTCGCTCGCCAAGGCGTTCGCCGGCCGCGCCGGCTATGTTGCCTGTTCGACCGGTTTCAAGGACTTCTTCGCGGTTGAGTCCCGGCCGGCCATTTTCAGTTCCGGGCTGCTGCGCCATGAGCTTGCGTGGTTCAATGCCGTCACGGATTTCGTCGCCGCGGCGGATGAGCGCCGTGCGCGCCTGCACGCCATCACCCGCGACACCCGGTCCGCAATTGCCGAATTGGGCTACAACATCAGCGAAGGCTCCGAGCAGATCATCGGGCTGGAGGCGGGAACCGAGCCGCAAGTGAAGGTGCTGCGCGATGCGCTGCAGAGCCGCGGGATCTTCGGCGCGGTATTCTGTGCGCCGGCAACGCCGAAGAATCGGGCATTGATGCGACTTACGCTGCATGCGAAACTTGGCGCCAGCGAAATCGACCGCCTGGTCGGCGTGCTCGCCAGCATCCGCGACGAAGTCCGGCTGGATGAGTGGTCCTCGACGCGCCGGGCCCGGCGCAAGTCCCAAAATCCCACAAGCGGGCCGTTGGCAGGCTCCCGCGAGGAGTAGTCCTGGAGATGGATGCAAAGGTAGCGCCAGCGGATGACGGCCGCACCACCGTTGCCGGCCTCGCCCGCCATGCGTGGCAGACCGTGTTCGAGACCGCCGCGCGGGCCACGCTGCTGGACGAGGAAAGCGTCATCCGCCTGCGCCGGATCCAGATGGTGGGCGCGCTGGGCGTGGTCGGACACCCGCTGTATTACGTGATCTGGTCCTATATTTTCCCGCAGCCCTATGAGAATCTCTGGCTGCGCCTGGTCTGCACCGCGCTGTTCGTGCCGCTGCTGTTCGCCTCCGCTTTCTCGGACCGGCGCTGGCTGCCGCCTTACGCGCTCTTTGCCATTACCGTCGGCCTGCCGTTCGCCTTTATCTTCTTCTATCTGGAGAATGGCGGCTCCATGGTCTGGGCGGAATCGGTCATCATCGCGGTAGTGATCCTGTATCACTTCAACACCGCATTCGCGACCATTGCCTTGTTCTCAGGGGCCGCGGCAGCGATTGCGCTGTTCGTGCTGGTCGGCAACTCCTTGGGCGGAATCCCGTGGGAGCCGGTGCTGCTGCAGTTACCGGTGATCGGCTTTGTCATCGCGGTGCTGGTTGTCATCAAGATGGACCGCCAGCTGCTGGCCGAACAGAAGCGGCGCGGCATGGCCGCCGCGCTGGCAACCGTCGCGCACGAACTGCGCACACCGCTGACCAGCCTGGCCATGACAGCCAGGGCCCTCAAGGCCCGGCTGCCTGCGGCGCTGGACCAGGAGACGCCGCAGCGCGACGGACTGATCCAGGCCGTGGTCCGGATGGAGTCGGACCTGGCTCATATCAGCAACAGTATTGAACTGCTGGTCGCCAACTCCAAGAACCCGGACAATGCCACGCAGGAGCTGTTCGAAGCGGGCGACGTGATCCGCGACGCCGTCGGCCGGTTTCCGTTCGAGCAGAGCGACCTGGAACGGGTCACGGTCGATTTGCCTGGCCCCGCCTACATCATGGGCAACGCCCAGCTATTCGGGCTGGTCACGACCAACCTGCTGAAGAACGCGCTGGAAGCAGTCAAGCGGGCCGGCAAGGGCACCATCCATATCCGCTGCGAGGTCCGGCCCGACTCGGTCCATGTGGTGTTCCGCGACACCGCCACGGGCGTGCCGCCGCAAGTGCTGGCCCGGATGTTCCAGCCCTTCTTCTCTTATCCGGCGCATCGCGGCACGGGCATCGGACTGGCGTTTTGCCGGAAGGTGCTGAACAGCTGGGGGGCAAGCATCAGCTGCCGCTCCGAGGAGCACGTGTTCACCGAGTTCGATATGCGCTTTCCCCGCAAGGGGAAATGGCCCGAGGCGTAGCGACCTGACACGGATTGATCGCCTTCAGCGTTTCATAGCCAGGGCCCATCTTGTCGATGCCGCCAAACTTGAAGTTCTGGACCAGCACGTCGCATTTCGCGGCCAGTTCGCGCACGATGCGCTGGCCGTCAGGCTTCTGCAGATCGATGCCGATCGACTGCTTGTTGCGGTTGGCGCTGTTGAAATAGGCCGTGTTGCGCGTGCCGACTGGCAGCCCCCAGTCGCGCGTATCGTCGCGCGGCCGGGGTGTTCGACCTTGATCACCTCTGCGCCCAGGTCGCCGAGCGCCTGCGTGCACATCGGCCGACCGCGAACGCATGATCGACGGCGGCGCCGGCGCCGAAAGCGTCTTTCACTGGACCGCAGAGCAAAAGAACGTCAACCGGCGCGGTGCGGGCCCCATCGACGCCTCGGTCTATGGCCGCGCGCCGGCGAAGGCTTCGGCGTGCATATCTGCACGCCTCCCAGGGAGACTCCGAGCTGTGCGGCACGGCTATCGAATGCTCGCTCACCTTCGCCGACCTGAGCTACCCGCTGGTGGAAACCGCCGACGAATGGATCCTGCATGGCTTCAGCTCGCCGAACCACCTGGCTGAACTGGGCCAGATGGCGCAGAGCCACATCTACCTGAAGTCCACCCTCGACGACGCCATGCGCGACGCCTTCCGCAAGACCCGCCGTTTCCTCATGTCGGTCAAGGGGCTGAGTGAAGACGAGGCGGTCGCGCTCATCTCCGTTGCGGTGGATTTCGGCATCACGCAGGTGGTCAATGGCAACTGGGGCGTCCATGCCATCATCAGGAAGTCGTTGTTCACCCGTCCGTGAGCGCGCGGACCGCTGCCTGGCAGCGCTATAGTATGCTGGCGGGTTCCCCGACCCGTACCACGAGATTGATGCACCACACCGACGACGCGCTCCCCGGGCACGAATCCACCGCCATCCACGAGCCCCGCCTCTGGCGCGACAAGGGCTGGACCGCCCGGGTCATCAAGAACGAGGATGGCGACGGCTGGGCGGTGGAGATGATCCGCGACGGCAGCGCCGAGCCCGCGCTGGTCGGGCCCTGGACCATGGGGCGGAACAAGGTCGATCCCAAGCCGCTGGATGCCACCGCGCACCAGACGCTGGTCAAGACGGCTTCGGAAGTCATTCGGCGCCATGAGCAGCAACTGCACGCGCAGCTCAACAAGCAGGTCAGTATCGAGTCTGAATCCGGCACTGTGATTGTGAAGCTCGTCATTACGCCGGATGAATTCGAGCCCTTTGGCACGCTGACTGCCGAGAATCCGTTCGGCGATGTGCTGGCGACCGTCAAGGTGCGGCCTGACTTTCGACTGACGCGCGACAGTGCAGAGCGCTGGGCCGCTGGTGGGTTCGACAAGATTCGCTAGGCAACTGCCTGACAGCGAAGCGCCGGAAGATTGCGAATCGTCTGATCGCCACAGGCGACAGAGATGGGAACACTTAGAGCCATCACCGAGACAACGGTGATCGGGTGTAGCAACCTGTCCCACACCAACCAATGGTCGCCTACGCGCCCATACTCTCACGCACGTGCACGTCGTCATTCAATGGCGGGCCGAGCGGGGCAGCCGCGAGGCTGGTCGGTCTTACGTTGGTGTGCCGGCATTGCTACCCCCGCTGTCAGGCCCGCCCCCCTTCTAATGCAGGTACCAGGCGGGTCTTCCAACTTTGACAGGAGCTCGCAAGCCAGTGGGGACGTCTTCGGATGGTCCTGGCCAAGCTTCCGGCGCGGAAGTCGCCGATGTCCGATCTACGCGACCAGGCACGACACTCAGCTACCGCGAGCATTGATATCACCGTGGAGACTGCCTCCCCCTCAGCCGCAGCAGCGGAATCCGACGAAGAGGTCATTGCGGTGCGGCAGGTAGAAGTTCCGGTAGCGAGGATGCTGCATGCGGGCATGGGTGGCGAACGATCCGCCGCGAACCGAGCGATGCGTGTGAAACCAGGGAGCGGAATATTCCTGGTAGGGGTCGGGCGAGAACCCTGCATAGGGCACGAAAGGATCAGCGGTCCATTCCCACACCGCGCTGCCCCAGCGGATCAGGTCATGCGTTGCCGCATACTCCCATTCGGCTTCCGTGGGCAAGCGCCTGCCGGCCCAGCGGCAATAGGCTTCCGCCTCGTAGGCATTGATATGACACACCGGCTGTTCGGGCGGCAGCGGCACCCACTGCCCGAACCAGCGCAACGCCCATTGCCCCGGGGTGCCGCCGGCTGTCCGGCGCCAGCGCACCGGATGCGCGAGACTGCTCTGTTGCAGCCATGCGCGCCCGTCGTCGGACCACCATTGACGGTCGCGGTAGCCGCCGGCGGCCACGAATTCCGCAAATGCGGCATTGCTGACGCAGGTGCGATCGATGTGGAAAGGGGCGATGTGGACCGGGTGGGCCCACTTCTCGTTGTCGAAGACGAACCCGTCGCCCCCGGCGGGCGACCCCACCATGAACGTGTCGCCGCCAGCGGCTGCCGACCCTGCGCCTGGCGCAATGGAAGGCATGCCGAGCGGGGCATGCAGCGGATAATCGAGCGTCTGGCGCATATAGGTCAGCGCCTCCGCGTGCATGTCTTCGTGGAATAAGGCGAGCCGGAAAAAATAGAGCGCTGCGTCGGTATCGTCCGATACGGCGAGCCTGGCGCGAACGTGCTCCAGCACGGCGGCTGCGTAGCCGCGAATCTCGGGGAGCCGGGGCAGCGCAAGCTGCCATCGATCCCGGTGGGCGATGCGCATGGAGTCAAAGAGGCGGTCGGCGTCCGGCAGCATGGATGGGAGGCTGGCCACCCAGCGGCCGTCCTGACCGGCGCGCGGCTTCCGCAGCACCCATTGCTCCGTGAACCACGCAATATGGGCATACTCCCACAAGGGCGGATTGATTCCCGCATCATAAGGAACCCGCCATTGGGACGGCGACAGCTCCTGAAGCACGGCCCAGGTGCGCCGGTGCGCATCGGCAAACGCCGCATCCAGACCGAACTTGTCTATCCTTCTTGCTGCTGCCCCCTCAGAACCTGTCGTCATGCGTCCTCCCAAGGCTACCGTCGCGATTATCAGTCCGGCGCTGCGCAAAGCCAACAATGGCAACTGGCAAACCGCCAATCGCTGGTCCCGGCTCCTGCAGGGAGACTACGATGTCACACTGGCCGCTGAATGGTCGACGGCCAGCCAGGGCGGCGCCCTGCCGGACTGCCTGATCGCCCTGCACGCCCGACGGTCGGCCGAGTCCATCGCCAGGTTCGCCGAGGCTTGTCCGGATCGTCCGCGGATTGTCGTGCTGACCGGCACCGATCTGTACCGCGACATCCGCACTGATGCATCAGCCCAGCGCTCGCTCGAACTCGCCACCCACCTGGTGGTGCTGCAGGACGAAGGGCCCGCCGCACTGGCGCCCGTGCATCGCGCCAAGTGCCGGGTGATCTACCAGTCCGCCCCGGCATGCGCACCCGCGACGCCTGACCCGGATCACTTCGACGTCGTGCTGGTCGGCCACATGCGTGCGGAAAAGGACCCGCTGACGCCCATGCGCGCCCTCTCGCTGCTTCCCGACGACTCGCGCGTGCGCCTGATCCACATCGGTGGCGCGCTCGATGACGCCTATCAGCGGGCGGCCCTGGCGCTGGAAGCACAACCCTGGCCCGGCGTGCGGCGCTATGTCTGGCTCAGAAACCTGCCCCATGACGAAACCCGGCAGCACATCCGGCAAGCCCAGGCCATGGTGAACTCCAGCGCCATGGAAGGCGGCGCCAACGTGATCATCGAGGCCGTTGTCAGCGGCGTGCCGGTGCTGGCCAGCCGCATCCCGGGCAACATCGGCATGCTGGGCCGTGACTACGAAGGCTATTTTTCGTTGGGTGACGCCGCGCAACTGGCGCTGGTGCTGGAACGCACCAGCCGGGATGCCGGGCTCCTGAACCGCCTGCGGCAGCAATGCGCACTTCGGGCACCGCTGTTTGCGCCGGCGCGGGAACGGGCGGAAGTGGGTAAACTTGTCGCCGACGCCTTGAAACCAGAATGACCCGGAGCCCCACAGTGGACCAGCCAGACAACGCAAAGATCAAGCTCACCGCCTTCTCTCACGGCGGCGGGTGCGGGTGCAAGATCGCCCCCGGTGTGCTTTCTGAAATCCTCAGGAATTCAGTCGGCTTCCCTGCTCCGGCAGCACTGCTGGTCGGCAAGGAAACCAGCGACGACGCGGCGGTCTACAAGCTCAATGACAGCCAGGCCCTGATCGCCACCACGGACTTCTTCATGCCGGTGGTGGACGACCCGTATGATTTCGGGCGTATCGCCGCCACCAACGCCATCTCCGACGTCTATGCCATGGGCGGAACCCCGATCATGGCGCTGGCGCTGGTCGGCATGCCCATCGAGAAGCTGCCGCCGGAGGTCATCGGCAAGATCCTCGAAGGCGGCGAATCGGTCTGCGCCCAGGCGGGCATCCCGGTCGCGGGCGGCCATACCATCGACTCCCTTGAACCGATCTACGGGCTGGTGGTGCTGGGTCTGGTGCATCCGGATCGGGTCAAGAAGAACAGCGGCGCGCAGGCGGGCGACAAGCTGATCCTCGGCAAGCCGTTGGGCGTGGGCGTGTTGTCCGCCGCGGTGAAGAAGGACAAGCTCGACGCGGCCGGCTATCAGGAGCTGATTGCCTGCACCACCAAGCTCAACACGCCCGGCCGACTGCTGGCCGAAGTGCCGGGTGTGCACGCGCTGACCGACGTGACAGGCTTCGGCCTGCTCGGCCACCTGCTGGAGCTGTGCCGCGGCGCGGGCGTCGGCGCCCGGCTGGACATGGGGCGGATTCCGCTGCTGCCGCGTGTCGAGCGCATGGCCGCCGAAGGGCTGGTGACCGGCGCATCGGGGCGCAACTGGGCCAGCTACGGCGCCGAGGTGGACCTGTCCACGTCGGTCACGCCAAGCCAGCAGGCACTGCTGACCGATCCCCAGACCAGCGGCGGCTTGCTGGTGTCGTGCGCACCGGAAGCCGTGGACGAGATCCTGGAAATCTTTCGCCGGGAAGGCTTCGCGGACGCTGCAGTGATCGGAGAAATGACGACAGGAGCCGCCCATGTTGCCGTTGCTTAAGCGCCTTGCCGCGCTGACCCTGCTGGGCTTTGCCGGCCTCGCCAGTGCCCAGGCCGTCCTGAAGGTCTCGGCCATTCCCGACGAAGCCCCCACCGAGCTGCAGCGCAAGTTCGCGCCGCTCGGCAGCTACCTGGAGAAGGAAACCGGCATGAAGGTGAAGTTCGTGCCCGTCACGGACTACGCCGCGGTGGTCGAAGCGCTGGCCACCGGCAAGATCGACATGGCATGGCTGGGCGGCTTTACCTATGTGCAGAGCAAGATCCGGACGAAGGGGGCCACCATCCCCATCGTCCAGCGCCAGGAAGATGCCGCGTTCACCAGCAAGTTCATCACCGCCAACAGCGCGATCAAGTCGCTGGCCGACCTCAAGGGCCACACCTTCGCCTTCGGCGCGCCGTCGTCGACTTCCGGCCACCTGATGCCGCGGCACTTCCTGCTGCAGGCCGGCATCGACCCGGACAAGGACTTCAAGACAGTCGCCTATTCGGGCGCCCACGATGCGACGGTGGCGTTCGTGCAGGCCGGCAAGGCCGACGCCGGCGTGCTCAATGCCTCGGTGTGGGACAAGCTGGTGGAACAGCACAAGGTGGACCCCGGCAAGGTCAGGGTATTCGCCGTCACACCGCCCTACTACGACTACAACTGGACCGTGCGCGGCGGGCTCGATCCGGCCTTGCGCAAGAAGCTGACCGAAGCATTCCTGCGGCTTGACCCGGCCAACCCCGAGCAGCGGGAGATCATGGCATTGCAGCGGACGGCCAAGTACATTCCCACCCGGCCGGAAAACTACGCCGGCATTGAGGCCGCAGCCCGCGCCGCGCGCCTCATCCCATGATGCGGGTCTGATGAGCTTCCGCCTGGACGCCGCCAGCATCCGTTACGCCAACGGACAGCGTGCGCTCAGCCAGATCACACTGGCGGCAAGCCGCGGCGAGCCCATCGCCGTCATCGGTCCGTCAGGAGCCGGCAAGACCTCGTTGCTGCGCTTGCTGGCAACGTCGCTGCGGCCAAGCGAGGGCCGTGTGGAGGTGCTGGAGCAAAGCCCCTGGGCGCTGTCCGCCGCACGCCTGCGGCAATTGCGCTGCCGCATCGGCATGGTGCACCAGGCGCCGCCGATGCCGCCGCGCCAGCGCGTGATCACCGCCATCCTTGCCGGCCGCCTGGGCATCTGGCCCGGCTGGAAATCCTTGCTGTCGCTGGTCTATCCGGCCGACATCGATGGTGCCGGCGAACAGCTCGCCCGCCTTGAGCTGGCCGACCGCCTGTTCGACCGGTGCGACCAGCTCTCGGGCGGCCAGCTGCAGCGCGTGGGCGTGGCCCGCGTGCTTTACCAGCGCCCGGAACTGATCCTGGCGGACGAACCGGTCTCGGCGATGGACCCGGTGCTCGCCAACCTCACCCTGGGCGAGCTGCGCAAGGAAGCGGATACGCGCGCGGTGCCGCTGGTTGCCAGCCTGCATGCCGTGGATCTGGCGCTGCGCTGGTTTCCCCGCATCGTCGGCCTGAAGGCGGGCGAGATCGCCTTCGACCTGCCGGCCGAGCGCGTGACCGAAGCGCTGCTGCGCGAACTCTATGCCTCGGAAAGCACCACGCCACCGGTGCAAGGCGCCCAACCCCTGATCAGCATCGCGGCAGGCGCGAGCGCCGCCATCGCTGGCGATACCCCGCCCAGGCCAGTGTGCCGATGACCGCCCACCCCCGCGATCCCCAGGCGCTGCGGCGCGCGGGAGGCCTGGTGCTCGCGCTGCTTCTGCTGTGGCCATTGCTGCGGCTGTCCCGATTCAGCCCGTCAGCCTTGTTCGACACCGGAAACCTCAAGGTGGTGGGCGCCTTCGTGCGCAACTTCCTGCCTCCCGACGTTTCGGCCGGTTTCCTCGGGCTGGTGGTCAAGGCCACGCTGGAGACGCTGGCGATCGCCACCGCGGGCATTGCGCTCGCCTTTTTGGTCGCAGCGCCTTTGGCCGTGGCCATGACTAGCAGCCTGTCGGTGTCGCGCATCGGCCCCGGCCAGGGACGCAAGTCGCGCATGGCCGTGCGCGCGGGCGTGCGCGCCCTGGTGCTGCTGCTGCGCGGGGTGCCGGAGCTGGTGTGGGCGCTGGTCTTCGTGCGTGCCCTGGGTCTGGGGGCGGCGGCGGGCGTGCTTGCTCTGGCCATCACCTATGGCGGCATGCTGGCAAAGGTCTACGCGGAAATCCTCGAATCCAGCGATAAACGCGCCGTGGATGCCCTGTTTGGCAGCGGAAGCGGGCGCCTGGCGGCACTGTTCTATGGGCTGCTTCCCCATGCCGCGCAGGAACTGGTCTCGTACACCGTCTACCGCTGGGAATGTGCCATCCGGGCTTCCGTGGTCATGGGTTTCGTTGGCGCCGGCGGGCTTGGGCAATTGATGGACCAGGCCATGAAACTGCTCAATGGCGGGGAAGCCGCGACCATCCTGCTCGTGTTCCTGCTGCTGGTTCTGCTGGCGGACGCGCTCAGCGCGCGGCTGCGCAAGCTGATCGATTAAATCATGGCGCACAAGGCCAGGGCCGCCCAATTCTGCATGCGCTGCCTGCTCACCCTGATCGCGCTGGCCGCCGCGGTTTCGGGCAGCTTCGCGTATCTGTCGCTCGATCTGAGCCAGCTCTTTTCCGCGGACGCCGCGGCGGAGATGGCGCGCTTCCTGCTGACGTTCTTTCCGCCTGAGCTGTCGCCGGCTTTTCTGGCCAGAACCGCGGGCAGCATGCTTGAAACGCTTGCGGTCTCCGCCGTGGGCACGCTGTGTGCGGCAGTGCTGGGATTTGGCCTGGCACTTCCGGCTTCCGGGCTCTACGGTGATGCGCTGCGCGCGTTGTCGCGCTTGCTGCTGAACCTGTTGCGCTCGATTCCCGAGCTGGTATGGGCTGCCCTGACCGTGCTCGCAGTCGGCCTTGGACCGTTTGCCGGCACCCTCGCCCTGGCACTGCATACCGCTGGCGTGCTCGGTCGCCTGTTCGCCGAGGCGCTGGAGAATGCGCCGCGCGCACCCGCCCGCGCGCTGATGGAAAAGGGCACCCCTGCCGCGCTGGTCTTCGTGTATGGGACGCTGCCCTGCGTATGGCCCCAGTTCCTGGCCTACATCCTGTACCGCTGGGAAACGAATATCCGCATGGCGGCGATCCTTGGCTTTGTCGGCGCCGGCGGGCTTGGGCAGATGCTGTATTTCGAGCTGTCCCTGTTCCATCTGCCCCAGGCTTGCACGGTGATCATCGCCATGCTTGCCCTGGCGGCCATGGTCGACACAGCCAGCGCGATCATGAGGGCTAGATGAACGCCACAACCGCGCTACTGCCCGCACTAAAGCGCTTGCACAAACCCCTGTGCGATTCCACTGCATAAAAAAAGGCAAGGTCATTCAAGCACTTTCCCTGGCCTTCCTGTTCCAGTCTCCCCCTAGCGCCAACAACAGCGCAATACGCTGGTTGAGATGATCGCCCCGCACGTTGATCAGATCCATCTCGGCAGCCAGCAGTGTCTGCCGGGCCTTCAGGACGCCGCGCGGGTCGGAAGCACCAATGCTCACGCGTGCCTCCTCGCGCTGTACCAATACCTGGCTCTCGTCCACCCGATCCTGCAGTTGCCTGGTGCGATCCGCAAGGCTCGATTCAGCACGCAACCCCGCTTCGACCTCGCCCAGTGCCTGCAGGGCACTGTTGCCATAGGCGATCATGGCGGCCTTCTGCTCGGCACTGTAGTAGTCCGCCCTGGCCTTGAGCTCTCCGCCCGTGAACAGTGGCGCGAAGATCGCGCCATGCAGTCCCTTGATCGGCGTGCCGGCCTGGTTGAGCAGCAGCACGTCGCTACGGATGCCGGTAATGGCCGCGCTGATTGAAATGCTTGGCAGCCGTGCTGCCTCGGCGGACTGCTTAAGGTCGAAGGCCGCGGCGACGCGGTATGCCGCGGCCGTCAGGTCCGGGCGGCGATCGACCAGGCTTGCGGGCAGGCCAGCCTGCGGGGCGGCGGGCATGGCCGGCAGCTCCAGCTTCGCCACACCGTCACTGATTTCCCCGGCAGGGTAGCGGCCCAGCAGCAACTCCAGGGCTTGCGCGGCCTGGCTGCTGGTCAGTTCAGCCTTTCGGAGCGCATCCACCTGCGTGCGCAGCGCATTCTTCGCTTCCACCGGTTCAGTATCCGGTGCCACACCGATGGCAACCCGCCGCTCGGCGATCTGCACTAGCTGCTCCTGGACGGCCGCGGCCTGTCGCTGGCGGTCCTCCAGCTTTGCGGACTGGATCAGTTTGAACCATGCTCTGGCAGTGGTTGCCGCGACGACACGCTGCGCCCAGAGGTATTCGTCCACGGTAGCGGCGTACTGGGATTTTGCGGCACGAGATTGTGCGCGGATGCGGCCCCAAAGATCGATCTCCCAGCTCGCACCAATCGAGAGGAACTGGGTTTCCGAATGCCCGGCCCGGGCCTTCACGCCCGCGCTTGGTAACAGGCCGCTGCTTTGGATGGCAACGAGTGCCTGCGCCTGCTCGACGCGCACCGCTGCCAGCCTGAGATCGCCGTTGTGCGCGATCGCTTCCCGGACCAGCCGACGCAGCTCGGCATCGTCGAAGCTTGCAAGCCAGTCGTCCGCGGGCGCGCCTGCTTCGGCCGTGTTTGCCCAGGTGCGCTGCCTTTCAAGCGCCGGGACGGCCTGGTCCCGAAGGCTGGCGCTATCCGGCGGCGCCTGCAAGGCACAGCCGAAGAGCATGGCGAGCGGCAGCGCCAGCAGTACCGGGATGGTCTTGTTGAGATATGACGACACAGGCTTGCCTTTAATGGAGCTTGAATACCAGATAGTTCAGCTTGGAACTGACGCGCAGGAAGACCATCCGAACGATATGGAACATCTTCATGTGTGTGGTATAGATGGCACCCGCACCGACAGCGCCGACCGGAAGCATCTGGCCCTTCGATTCGTCGCGCAGGTCCAGCTTGACCGCGAACCGGTTCGGCACGGCTTCCGTGGCACCGGTGTTCGGGATCATTCCACCCTGCGCGAACTGGCCTTGTGATTGCGCCCAGACGATCGAATCCACCTTTGCCTTGATGATTTCACCCGGATGCGTCGGCAGGTAGATCTCGGCGACGTCACCCGGCTTGACGTTGTAAAGCTCGTTCTGCTTGTAGAAGGCGACCACCTCCTGCTCGTCCTCAACGAAGCTGAATGCCGGCGAGAATGGAAACGGGACCAGCATCGTGCCCACGCGCACCTGCAGGTTCACGACCTTGCCGTCGGCGGGCGCCCGGTACTCGGTTTGGCCAAGTTCCCATCGGGCGTTCTCGAGCATGACTTCGGTTTCCGCACGCTTGGCCCGCGCCGTGGCGATGGCGGCGAATTCCCCCTGGCTCCTGGCCGAAAGCCTCTGCCTGGCCTCGTCCTCGACGGCTTGAGCGCTGACCAGTTCGCCTTCCAGTTCGTGCCGCCTCGCCAGGGCATCTTCCCGGTCGAACTTCGATCCGGCCCCTGCCGCAAGCAGTGCCTCGTGTTCCCTGAGCCGCTGTCGGGCGAGCGACAGCTTGGCTTGTACCGTGGCAACCTTGCCGGCCGCCCCGCGCACGGACTCGCTGAGCTGGCGAGCGGCGGCCTGCGCTTCGGCAAGCGCGGCGTCGTCCGCCATCAACCTGCCCTCAAGTTGCCTGACCGAGGCCTGATAGGGCGTCGGGTCGATACGCAGCAGGACATCGCCCTTCTTGTAGCGCCGGTTGCCCTCGGCCGGAAGCTCCACAATGCGCCCCCTCACCTGCGGCACCACCTGGAGCACCTTGCCGACCACCCTGACATCATGGGACGAAGGTGCCACCACGTTCAGCGTCAGGACCAGCAGCGTCAGGGCAACCACCGGAATCGTGACCACGATGACCATGGACGTCGTGTTCCACGGCAGCCATTTGAACTTGAAGAAGATCAGCCAGACGGCCAGCGCGTAGATAGCAAGCAGCAGCGCATCCATTCAGCTCTGCTCCCCTGCGCCGGACGTGGCGCCGCGTGCCGGCGCCCGCAGGGACGCGACGTTCCCGGGCCGGCCGATGGGGGCATGTCCCGCGCCCCGCGCCGCTTCGTCTTCCGGCAGTTTGTCGGTGCCATAGGCCGCCCGGTAGAACACCGGCTTGGTGTGTGCCCAGAGCCAGGCCATCGGCCACAGCAGTCCGCCGAAGAAGAGCGAAAGCAGGCATAGCGCATGGATGGCTTCCCTTTGCGGATGCTGCTTCCGGTGGGCAACCTTATCCGGCCAGATATGCAGCATCCAGAACAGGTAGATGGCTGCCAGCGGCACGAATACCATCACCACCCAGGAGATGGCATTGGCGGCGCTCTCCAGCGCCTTTCCGCTGAGCAAGGAGGCGAACGCCGGTTCATGCATTGCCAGCAGGCCAAGGCCCGCCAGCAGATATTGACGCAGTTTCATCGGGGAAATAGAGAGGTCGGGCAGCAGCGCCCGGTGTTTGACTTGCGAGGTACCCGGTTGCGTAGAGCACTACAGTGTGCTGGTCGGCGTAGTACCCGCTGATTCGCTGCGGCTGTTCCTGGCGGCGCTGTCCGGCATGCGACCGGCTTGCCGGCCCGATTGTGCTTCCGTCGGGCAGCTCCGGCACGGGCTGGCTGAAACCGGCCCGGATGTCCGTTCGCTTTCGCCGGCTGGCACATCGTCCGCGACATCGTCCGCGTACAGGAGGTTGTACTTGCTCTGGCCTGGATTGCTGGCAGCACGGCAGGCCGCGGATTGCAGGCCGGCGCCGGTAGCTGAGCAGGCTTGCGGCTGCGCGGCGGTGTCCCGCTGCCCGTGAGCGGGCAGGATCTGCGCGTACGATTGCGCGGCGCCGGCAATCAGCAGGGCCATGACAAGGTTGGGCACCCCACGACCGCGCGCGCCCTCTATCGAGACAGCCGAAAGGCAGTGCTTGATCATTCCTGTAGTTTTCCTTCGAAGTGGATCAGATACGTCGACGCAAACCGGCGCGGCCAGTCACGTCTCCGTGAATGTGCACACCTTATGCGGGCGGCGCAGGCAGGGCTATCAAAGAAATTAGAAAGTGAGGGCGCCTCGAATGGATGCGCTCCAAGCGTCGCCCGGTATTTCGAATTCCTTTGATGGCCGCCGCGGCGAGGCCGGCTTACCCTGTCCGCCGTCGTATGCCTTCCCAGGTGAATAGCAGGTTCACCTGAATTGACTATCCAATGAATGCTGTTTCCTCGATTGCTGCATGTGGCATTGCCATTGCCACAGCAAGCGCCATCTCCGGATGCGCAATCCCTACCTCTGAGACGTGGAGTCCGTTCCAGGAGCCCTGGCCGTGGACCAAGGTCGTCACTGTCAATCAGACCGATCATGACGTGCTGGCATTACACGCCGGCCCTTGCGAGACCGGACCCGCGTCGCGGCGCTCGCTGTCGGCGCCTTCTTTATGCTTCCTTGGCACCGAGCCGCAGGGGCCCATCGCGATAACCTGGAGCGATGCCATAGCCGGCACGGAATCCCACGCCGCCGAACGGGGCGCGCTGCATGCCTCGACGGCGCCCCTGCCACACCTGTGGCGGGAAGATCCTCACGCGGGCAATCCCATCGGCAATTTTCTCTGCGTGGTCTTGCGCAATGATGCGCGAGTAGATCTTGCCGTTACCGCCACTGCAGAAGCCTGCGCCGTTCTCTAGAGCGCCTCTGACTTGTTGCTTTTCGGGGTGGAGCCACGCCCGCGCTCGCATGCGCTCATCAGGGCTTGCACGATGAAGGCCGACTGCAGCTCGATCTCATTGTCCCAGCGTCTGGCTTCAGCCACGTGGTCGTGCAGGTCAGCGCAGAGTTCGGACAGTCCCGAGCGCCCGACGACCCCGAGAGTCCCCGCGATACGATGCAGCAGCCGTTCCAGGTGGCGGATGTCTCGCGCTGCCCGGACCGCCTCGAATTCGTCCCGGTCAACCATGGTCTGCGCCACGAACGCTTCGGCGTATTCTTCGGCGACCGACGGCAGTTCAGGGAAATCGTCATCGGATAGCTGCACTGCGGCCGCGCCATCATCCGTACGCTGCAGGTCGGCCGGGGCGGCAACAGCATCGAGCATCGAAGCCAGCGTCGCCAGCGACACCGGTTTCGTGAGATAGCCGGTAAACCCGCTTGCCAGCCCCTCGGCCACATCCTCTGGTCTCGCGCTTGCGCTGACGGCATAGACGGGGATCTCCGGCGCGCGCCGCCTGATTTCACGAAGCAGGTCGAATCCATTCATGACGGGCATGTCCACGTCCGTCAGCACCGCATGCACGCTCTCCTCCGACAACACGGCCAAGGCCTCGTTGCCGTTGCCGGCTTCGATAACGCTCGTACCTAGCAACTGAAGCTGGTCGCGCAGCAGTTTCCTGTTCAGCAGATTGTCTTCTGCGACCAACACGGAAAGGCCTGCGAAAGGGGCTGAAGACTGATCGTGTATGGCATCCCCGACGCAGTCCTCGTCGACATGATCAGTCTCCGGAGCTATTTTGAGGACCGCCTGTGCGGCGGCATAGATACCGGCCAGGCTGTAGGCAGACACCTCGCGGCTGCCATCCGGCCGTATGGCCGGGACGAGCGGGCCCAGTTGCTTGAGCCATATGATAGAGGCCGGCTTCCGCCACCACGCAATGACCTGGGCCGGATCCAGGGACTCGGTCACGAGCAGGCAGTCGAATCTGTCTCCGTCAACAGGCTCGTCGATGCCGGACCGGAAAGATGGCTGGCATGATCCCCAGTCGAAATGGTTCAGCATTCCTTCGAGGCACTCTGGCTCACGGGACAGGACCAGCGCGCGGTGCGGCGCCAGGCGCCATTGCGCCGAAGCCTGATGCCCACCCGGCATGCTGAGCGGCAGGCGAACCGTGACGCGCGTGCCAACGCCCAGTACGCTGTCCAGCGTGATACGTCCGTTCATCCGCTCCACCAGCCGCATGCAGATTGACAGTCCAAGCCCGGTCCCGCCGGCCTGCGCGAGACGATTGTTGCCGACCTGGGAGAATGGCTGGAAGAGCCGTTCCTTGTACGTCTCCGGTATGCCAACGCCGGTATCGGTAATGACGATCTCAAGATTTGCATCGACCCATTGCGCGCGCAGGACAATCTTCCCCGCCTCGGTGAACTTGAACGCGTTGCCAAGCAGGTTGTTAATGATCTGGGTCAGGCGCACCGGGTCAAGGTTGAGCCGCGCCGGAATCTCCTTGCCATATACCGCGAAGAAGCTCAGCCCACGCCGCGCCGCAAGCGGCGCATGCGAGATTGCAATGCGGCCGAGGAGTTCCGTGACGACGACGGGCTCCTCCGCCAGGCGCATCGCTCCCACGTCGAGCTTCGAAAAATCGAGCACATCATTGACGATCTGCAGCAAGCCCTCGGCCGACACCTGCATGGCGCTTACCCGCGCCCGCTGCTCCGGCTCCAGCGTACCGAGGGCCACGAGTTCCATGTTTCCCAGCAGCGAGGAAAGCGGCGTCCGTATCTCGTGGCTCATCGACGCAAAGAACGCCACCTTGGCCTTGGCCGCAGCCTCGCTGGCGAGTCTCGCTTCGTGCAATAGCTGCTGTGCGCGTGCCGCCTCGGCATATGCGCCGGTCAGGAAGCGATAATTCCAGTAGCGATACATCGCAAACAGCAAGGCGAGAAGCGCAGCGGTAATCAGACCGGTAACAAGCAGTTCCTCCCGCATTTCCCGGAACTGCTGCCCTAGCGGCAGTGCGAAGACCAGGTGGCCGAAATCCGCAACGAGCGGCGGGCGCCGCAGGGCCCACCCATAATCCTGGACCCAGTGAAACAGCCCCTCCGCAAGTCCCTCCAGCCTGGCGTCCAGCCGCCGTGCGTTGGCCCCTGCACCGGAAGCAACCAGTGGCGTGCCTAGACGATCGACGACAATTGGCTCCGGGATCGACAAGTTCGGCCAGGCTGGCCGAAGCAAGTCTTGCAGCGGGATCCGCGTCAACACGATGGCGTAGAGTGTGTCGCCTTTCGCGACCAGCGATGCGCCAACCATCTCCGGACCCTGTCCTGCCGCATTCGCCGGGATGCCCAGCCATACGACGCGCTTCTCCCGCGCTGCCTGCAAGAGATCCATGTCGCGGCTCTGGAACCGTTCAAGAACCATCGTGGTGATGCTTGACGACGACAGCGGCGGAAGGGGCGCCCCCACACCGGATCCCGATGCGTCAGGCGCTTCATACCGATACGTCGCCCCGTTCGCAATCGAGATCATCTCGATCGAAGGCTTCTGGCTTGCGGCAGTCAGCGTCCGGACAGCCTGGTCGCAACTCTGCGCCAACACGGGGTCGGGAGGCGCGGACGGAGACACCTGCGTGCATAGATTGCCGGCATGCCCGCGGGGGACTTTGCCATTGCTGCGCAACTCAAGGATCAGGTTCGTCGCCGTCAGGACGCTGCGGCGTTCGAGCACTGCATCGACTACGCCTTGCTCATACAGGCGCGCGACCTGTTCCTGGGCACGCAGGGATCCGTTCAGGCGGGCAAGCATGGCTGCCGAAGCGGTCGCGATGGCGACCAGCCCCAGCAGCAGGACCACCATCGAGAAAACACGGCGCTCACGTTGCAGATTCCGCTCAACCGAGTGGTCAGGGTGTAGTGGCGATTGCTGCGAGCGCTCGCGTTCGTCCTGCATCAGGTAAGACCGTTGTCGCGCGCGTACGTGACAAGGTCCGCATTACTGGTGATATTCAGCTTGCGCATTGCCGAGCGCTTCTGCGTCGCAATGGTAGCGAGCGATCGATGGAGATATCCCGCGATGTCCGTGAGAGTGCTGCCAGTCGCGAACATCCGCACGACTTCGATCTCCCGCGGGGACAGCGGGCTTGTCGTGCCGTCGGCCAATGCACCCGCGATTGACATCCTGGCCGTTATGCCCGGTGACAGGCGCTGGCAAGTCCCTGTTATTACGTCGACACAGATTTGCCTAAGGATGCCCGGCGCCTCGTTCTTCCCGACGATGGCCTCAACGCCCGTCTCCTTGATGCGCGTGAGCAGTCCGCCATTGGTCAACATCGTGAAAACCACGATCGGTGTATTCGGGCAGGATTGCCTGAGCCGGTGGATCAGCCGAAGGCCGTCTTCATTGCCCTGGGAACGCTCCATCGTGAAATCCGTGACGATAAGGTCAGGTTGTTGCGTTTGTAGCGCCGCAAAGAGTTCTTTTCCTGACGAGCACGTTGCGGAAATCCGGACATTCGGGATCTCGCTCAAGGTGGCCTTGACTGCGAGCTGAATTACCGGGTGATCGTCTGCGATCACGACAGAGATGAGAGGTGGCGGCATGCGCATTAACTCTGGCCGGCATCACGCTGATATGGATCGGGGCGGCGTGACCAGCCGGCGGAACTGGCTGCAGGGCGCTGGATTTTACCAAACGGTTCTCGCCTTCATTTGACAAAGCGAGACATAAATTTGGCTAATCGTCTCACACAGGGCTGGGGCGCCGCGGTCAGTGAATCAGGAGGGTTGGCGCCTGCCAATCGGCGCGGTGCGGCGTGCCATGACCGCCTGCGGCATTCGCTGCGGCCGGGTGGCGGGACTGCACGAGGCCCTGACCAGCGAACGCACGCGCCGTGGCGGCGTGCTGGCGCTGCCAGGCACCGCGCCGGATTGCTGATCGCGCGCAAGGTTGCCGCCAGGCCTGCCTGCTTGCGTTTTCACCCCTGGCCCGCCGATTCATCAGTAGCTCGGGTCCCTGCACTGGTTGGCTGAACGGAACCTGCCCCGCTGCCGCCACGAAAATCAGACGGACTGACGCCGTTGGCCCGACGAAAGGCCCGGCTGAAATTGGCGACATCGGTGAATCCGAGGCGATAGGCGATCTGGGAAATCGGGAGCGTGCCCTCCAGCAGAAGCTTCCGCGCGCGGTCGCTACGCACTTGAACGGCGAGGTCGCGGAAGCTGCTTTCTTCCTTTCCCAGGTACCGATCCAGGGTGCGCGCCGAAATGCCGAGCAGGCTGGCAAGTTCCTCAAGCGTAGGCTGGCTATCCTCGGCTTCGTTCAACATCATGACAACCCATTCGGTCCAGTATCCCTGTTCACTGTAGCGCTGCAGCAGTGCGCGGCATCGCTGCTCGGCCATGCGTACCGCATGGGCGTCGGCCATCGGCAGCGCCGCGTCCAGGCTCCACGTGTCGGCCGCCATGCGGATCTCCGGAAGCGGCGAAGCACCGAAATGCACGCGCGCGGGCGCCAGTTCGCGATAGCGCGCCGCATGCGGTGGCGGCTCCATCGACATGTAGATGTCGTAGACCGACGCGGGGTTCTGCAATAGGGACTTGCATTGCAGATGGGTCGAAACGACTATCGCCTCCTGAATCAGGTTCAGCGTTTCGCTGGCCACTGGCAGCGCTGGCCGGTAGATGATTTCCGCGTGATGACCGGTACGCTGATAACTCATCCTGAATACCGGCGTCACAAGCCTGTAATAGCGGGAACACAGGCGCAGCAGGTGGTCCAGGGTGGGGCATGAGAGCATCGCATAGCCCAGGATATCGTGCGAATTCAGCTTGATGCGGCAACCCCACTCGAAGCCAATGTCGCTGCGGCCGGTCAAGCGCCGGCTTTCTGCAAGCAACCGATCGAACTGCTGTGTGGTGAGGCCGAAATCCGTTTCCCTGAACCGCTCAAGCTCGATGCCCGCGGCACGCGCCACTTCGCCCAGCGAAGTGCCGGCAGACTTGAAATAATCGCCCATCAGCAGGAAATAGCGGGCCGGTAGCAATGGGCGGATGGCGGCTTTCATCTTCGAAGGTGTTGACAGGAACAGAGCGCGAAGCGCGCGGCTCAAAGCATCGTTGTCTGAAAATGATAGACGGCTGTCTGAAAATGACAAGTCGAGGGGTGGACTTATTTCCCAGAATGGGTACCTGCCAAAGCCAACTACCAGGGCAGGCAACACTACAGGAGACAGTCCATGTTGTTCGAATCCATCAACACCGGTTGCCTGGATGGCAACGATACGCCGTGGATGCCGTTCGCACCGTACAGCAACGAGGTGATGATCAAGTACTTCAAGATCGATCCGGTACGGGGGGAAACCATTACGCTGCTGAAGGCGCCCGCGGGCATGGAAATGCCAAGGCATCATCACACCGGCACGGTCATTGTCTACACCGTCCAGGGGAGCTGGCGCTACAAGGAGCACGATTGGGTCGCCCACGCTGGCAGCGTCGTCTATGAGACCGCATCCACGCGGCACACGCCCCAGGCAGCGAGTGCCGATGGCCCCGACATTATTACGTTCAATATCGTCGCTGGCGAACTGCTGTACCTTGACGACCAGGACAACGTCATCGCGGTCGAGAACTGGAAGACCTCGATGGATCGCTACCTCAGCTACTGCAGGGCCAACGGCATCAAGCCCAAGGATTTGTCTACGTTCGAGGGCTGAGCTTTCCATTTGCGCGCACTTCCGGCTTGCGCCGTGTCATTGCGCGTTGCCAAGGAAATGAGACAGCACGTACGCAGGGCCCTGTGATGGCGCCTTGCGCGATGCGCTGCGATATGTGGGAGACATCCGTGGCAGTTCCCGATCTGAAAGGCAAGCAGGTGCTCGTGACCGGCGCCGCTTCCGGCATTGGCCGTTCGACCGCGCTGGCGTTTGCGCGCCAAGGCGCCAGCCTGATCGTTTCCGATATCAGTTCCGCGCAACTGGATGGCACCGCGAAAGCGGTACGTGCGCTCGGCGTGCCATGCCGCTCATACCAGGTCGACGTAGCCGACGGCGCAGCGATGCGCAATTTTGCTGATGCGGTACACGCGGCTATCGGCGGCGTGGACGTACTGGTCAACAATGCCGGCATTGGATACCTCGGCCCATTCTTGCGCAGCCCGCTGGAATCCTGGCGGCGCGTCCTCGATGTCAACGTGATGGGTGTCGTGCATGGCTGTCACTACTTCGGCCAACGGATGGTCGAGGCAGGTGGCGCGCGCCAGATCATCAACGTCGCATCGCTCGCCGGCATTGCGCCGGCACCGAACATGAGCGCCTACGCGGCATCCAAGCATGCGGTGATGGGCTTGTGTGATGTGCTGGCGATGGAGCTGACCGATACGGAGGTCGGCGTGACCGCTATCTGTCCGGGCATCATCAACACGCCGATCACGAATGCGCAGGACAGCGTGTCGGAAGCCATCACGGACGAACAGATCGGCAGGCTGCGCTCATACTACGACGCCAACGGCGTTTCGCCGGACGTGGTTGCCGAAGCCATCGTCGACGCGGCACGCACCGGGCGCCCACTGGTACTGGTCGGCCCGTACGCGAGGCCGCTGTACCACCTCAAGCGCATCTCGCGCAGGCTGGTCAGGTCGATGACGATCAGCGACGCCAGGAAGAATGGCTATCTCGAAGCCGCAAAATGAAATCGTAACGCAGCAGAAAAAAAGACAGGAGGAGACATGACGGCATGGACTCGCCCGCAAGGGCTTCGGCGCTTTCTGGCCGCGCTGCTTGGCACAATCGCACTTCAGGCAAGCGCAGGAGCGGCCCCGCCAAACGTCGCCGACGCACAGAAGATCGCCACGGAGGCCTATATCTATGCCTATCCAATGGTGTTGATGGAAATCACGCGCCGCGTTTCAACCAACATCGACGCCCCGGATCCCAAGGGCGGAATCCGCGCACCGATGAACCAGTTCGCGCACCTGGCAGGCTTCCCGGACGACAAGTTCGACATGGTGGTTCGCCCGAACGCCGACACGCTGTACTCAATACTCTGGTTCAACGTCGCGCGTGAGCCTTTGATCATCACCGTGCCGGATTCCGGTGGCCGCTACTATTTGCTGCCTGCCCTCGACATGTGGACCGACGTCTTTACCTCTCCCGGTACGCGCACGACCGGTAACGGTCCGCAGCAGTTCGCCATTGTCGGCCCGCGCTGGCATGGCCAGCTTCCGGCTGGCGTGCCCGCCTATGTCTCGCCGACATCCGTGGGCTGGATGGTCGGCCGGACCCAGACCAACGGCGTTTCCGACTATGCCTCCGTGCACAAGTTCCAGGCCGGCCTGAAGGCCACGCCGCTCAGCGCCTGGGGCAAGCCCGGATACGTGCCCCCCAGAGGCAAGGTGAACCCGCATCAGGACATGCGCGCGCCGGTCGAACAGGTGGCAAGAATGGACGCCGCGAGCTACTTCGCGATGTTCGCCGAACTGTTGAAGGACAACCCGCCGCACGCGAACGACTATCCGATGCTTGACCGCATCGCGCGCATCGGACTGGTGCCTGGGCAGGCCTTCGACCTGAACCGCCTGGCGCCGGAGCTGCAGGCCGCGCTGCGGGACGCTCCGGCGGCCGCGCGCAAGCAGATTGCCCAGGCACTGCCCCGTGCCGGCGCCGTGAGCAATGGCTGGAGAACGATCGGCAATCCAATCGGCACGTACGGTACCGACTACCTCCAGCGCGCGATGATCGCTTTTGCCGGACTCGGGGCCAATACCGTCGAGGACGCGGTTTATCCGCTCGCGATGACCGATGCTGACGGCAAGCCCTTTGACAGCGCGGCAACGTACGTGATCCACTTCGACAAGGAGCGGCTGCCACCGGCCCGTGCCTTCTGGTCCCTCACGATGTATGACGATCGCCAGTTCTTTGCCGCCAATCCGATCAACCGCTTCGCCATCGGTGACCGCGACCCGCTCAAGTACAACGCCGATGGCTCGCTGGACCTGGTGATCCAGCGCGACCCGCCCAAGAGCGCCGAGTCCAACTGGTTGCCCGCGCCGCCGGCAGGCAACTTCTCGATGAATCTACGCCTGTACCTGCCCAGGCCCGAGGCGCTGGACGGCACCTGGAAGCCGCCGGTGGTCAGGCGCGTCGCAGGCTGATATCCGAATGCCCGCATGCCGGCTCTTGCGGTGGCGGGCGTGCCAAGCGCCGCCCGCTGATGGGCCAGAGGATGGCCCGACCGCTACAGTGGCCAACTATCGCGTTGGCGAGACCACATGAACCCGCGCGGGGAAGCTGGCGACCCGACGCGAGCGCGAGCCTGCATTCTCGTTATCCCCATAAAAGAACGTTGGGCATGGGGCGAGATGCCTCAGGAACGGCTGGAAATCCCGGCTTCCGATGCATATCTTCGATCGCTCAGAGGCCGCGCCCAGCAGGACTTCTCTTGCCGCCTGGTCCGCCCTGTCCAGCCCCACGGCACGGGCCCGCTGGTCGGTGAGATCATCGTCAACCAGCACGTATCGCCCCGGCAGCAGGTGGGAAAGCATGAAATCACTCAGCGCTTCCTGCACCGATATTGATAGGCCGAACAATCGCTTGGGCATGTTGGAGGGATTGATGCCGCCCCAATCGTAAGTGCCGCCCTCGCGATTGCGGCGCGGGTTCACGGTGAACTTGGACGACATCGTGCCAATCGCCATGACGTGGATATCAGACGGTGGCCGAAGCAGGGAATACTGCGCTTCGTGCACGGCCAGCAAGCCCGGGGCATTGGCGTAAAGGCCGCCATCGACAAACTGATTATTGTTGAACGTGTAGCGTGCAAAGTAGGCCGGCGCGGCACTGGTGGCCATGGCGATATCCACAATCCGGAACATATGATCCCGCTTGAAATTGACGTGGTGCGGTGTCTTGAATATCTGAGGCCGGCCCGTGGAGTAATTGATTGCCGGAATGACTACCCGGTGCGTGCAGGCGCCCAACAGGCGTTCGCCGAACATATGGCTGTCAGACAGCAGCTCCACAAGCCGACGCGAGGAGAACGGGGCCCGCCAGATGCCAGCCAGCGACCAGCGCCGCTTGAAGATCTTCTCCCCATATTCCGTCAGCAGGGCGACAATGCGGCTCGCCGGCACTTCGAGCGCCAATGCCAGGGCAATGACCCCGCCAATCGAGGTCCCGGCAATCAGGTCAAATCGGGTCGCGATCGGTGCACCAATTTCATCCTCGAAATCGGCAAGCAGCTTGGCCGTGTACAGCCCACGGAAGCCGCCGCCCGAGAGCGCAAGGATCTGAAACCTGGTTGGAGACGTGTCGTCCAAGAATTCCCCCTGCAGCAGTATGAATCTACCGTTTCTCCACGGGTGAGAATGCGGGGCTCTCAGGAAACTGTCCGGTGACCGTCTCGCGGCCGAAAACCAATTGCGAGTTCCGGTGGAAAACGAAGAGCGCCGACGATGCCATGCGCATCCATACTAGACGACGCCAGAATTTTTTTACAGCACCCGTCCTGCCCCGGACCGACGCAAGCCATCGACCCGCCATCGATACAGGCAATTAGACGGAATTTAAATCTGACTTTCACTACAGTGCTGACGCGCGCCAGGATGTCCAAGGGGATGGTGCAAACGAGATTCGCAGCAAACGTTGAACGATTTATTCTGAAATCCTCGACTCCAACTGCCGACGAAGAATCGGGGCAGCCCGATTCCGCTCCCGGGTGATCAGCCAGGCGCCACAGGCGATTGCCAGCAAAACCTCAGGGCCTGCCAAGTAGTGCTGCCGCTGATTGCGAATCACTATTGGGTGCATTATGCTGATTGCTCCCACGATACGGAGACGCTCATGCTTAGAATTTGCGCGCTGATGGCAATGATCCTGGTGTCCGGTTCCGCGCTGGCCAGCGCGAAATGTCCCGCGCACCCCAAGAGCGAATGGATGAAGGAGAGCGATGCCCGCGCCAAGATTGAAGGGCAAGGCTACAACATCAAGAAGTTCAAGATCGACGGGAATTGCTACGAGATCTACGGCACGACCAAGGAAGGAAAGAAGGCGGAAATCTACTTCGATACCAAGACGCTGGACATAGTCAAGGCGGAAATCGAGAAGTAACGCTGCACCTCCCCGCCGCCGCGCCATGAAGCCTTCGCGCCAGTCTGTCCAGGTCTGGGATCCCATCGTCCGTATCACGCACTGGAGCGTGGCGGCACTGGTGCTCTGGGACCTGTACGAGGATTCCGGCGGGCCGCTGCACCGCAACCTTGGCTACGCGGCCGCGTGCCTGGTGCTTGTCCGCGTGGCGTGGGGCATGGTGGGCAGCGGCGCCGGGAATATCCGCGAATGGGTCCCCGACCGCAGCGGCGTGGTTGCCTATGTCAAGGCCGCCGTTTCCGGGCATCCGCCCCGCCACCTTGGCCACAATCCACTTGGCGCGCTGATGATGCTCGTGCTGTGGATCCTCATCCTTTCACTTGCCGCCACCGGCTGGATGTCGAGACTGGATATGTTCTGGGGCGAGGACTGGCCCAAGGACATCCATGGCGTCCTCGCCGACGTGCTGTTGGCGCTGGTGAGCGTGCATGTTGTCACCGCGATCCTGATGAGCCGGTTGCACAAGGAGAACCTGATCCTGTCCATGGTGACCGGAAGGAAGCCGGCGGCGCCGGATCAACGCAAGCTATCTGCCGGGGACGGCGAATCCACCAGCCCATCGGGCCCGCCCGTTGTCGCCGACTCCCGTGCCGTCTCACCGGGCCGCCGCCCGTAGCGCCGCCATGAACTGCAGCATGGCCTCCGACGGCAGCTCCTTCTTGCGGGTGACAATGCCGTAGCTCGACATGGCGCGCCGGATCGGCACCGGCACGTGCGCCAGCATGCCTTGCGCGACGAAGCGCTCGACCACGGCGCGCGGCTGCAGCGAAAGCATATCCGTCGCCTGAAGCAATTCCAGCGTGGAAAAGATTGACGGTGTTTCCACCATGCCGACCAGGCCCTGGATGCCTGCCGCCGCAATGGTTTCATCGAACAGTTGCCGGATGGCGGTGAGTTGCGGGTAAAGGATCCACGGCCATGCGCCGATGTCGGCAATTTCCAGCCTGGGCCTGTCCAGCAGGGGATGTCCCGGCCGGCAGACGACCCATACCGGCTCTGGTGACAGTGCCTCGAAATCGAAGATCGCCTGGTGCCGTGGCTCGGTCAGGCGCCCGACCATGATGTCCAGCTTCCGGTCTTCCAGCCAGAGGGCGAGCTGGTCACTGCTCTGCTCGATCAGCTTGACGACCAGCCGCGGGCGCTGCTGCAGGATCTCGCGGATCGCCGTGGTCACCACCTGTGCGGCCGACGCCGAAATCGCGCCAACGGTGAGGTGGCCGTGCCCGCCGGCCCGCAGCGCTTCCAGTTCGCTCACAAACTTGCCGAGCTCGGCCAGCGCCGTGGACGCGTAGCGCAGCGCGAACTCGCCCAGTTCGGTCGGACGCATATCCCTTGGCAAGCGATCGAACAGCCTGGCCTGCAGGGTGTCTTCAATGTCGCTCAATATCTTCGTGGCAGCCGGCTGGGTGATATGCAGTTGCTCGGCCGCGATGCGCAGGTTACGGCTGCGTCCCAGCACATCCAACAGCTGCAGGTGCCGGAAGCGCAGCTTGGCGAGCACGGCGGAAGGGGCGGAGGCAGTTTGTCTGACCATGAACGGGGTAAACCCGGCTGAACCAATAACTAAACGGAATTGATTCTACCCAATAATCGATTGGATGTTTATCGGACTGCCACGTAGAGTTCCACCCAACGCTGCGGTGGTCGCGGCGCTCATGACAACAACATCAGGTGGAGACAATCGATGGCATTGCCGCTCATGCTCAGCGCTATGCAGACGCTGCCTGCCGACGGACTGGCGGGGACGCTGGTCGGCCGCGCATGGGTCCCGGCCGGTGGCGGCGTTCCGGCCGGCCCGGCTGTCGTGGTCCTGCGGCCAGATGGGGTATTCGACATATCGGATGTCGCTCCGACCATGAGCACCCTGCTCGAACAGGGCGATCCGGTGACGGTCGTGCACAATACGCCCGGCCGCTGGATCGGCAAGCTCGACGACCTGCTGGCCAACACGGCCGATCCGCGCGGCAGCGACGGCGTGGCCCGCCTGCTGGCGCCATGCGACCTGCAGGTGATCAAGGCGGCAGGCGTGACCTTTGCCGGCAGCCTGGTCGAACGTGTCATCGAGGAGCAGACCAAGGGCGACCCGCAAGGCGCCGTCGAGGTCCGCAATCGGATCCAGGCGCTGGTGGGCGAGCGCCTGTCCCGGATCCGGCCGGGTTCCCGCGAGGCGGGCGAACTCAAGGCCTTGCTGATCGAGCATGGCATGTGGTCGCAATACCTCGAAGTGGGCATCGGCCCGGACGCCGAGATCTTCACCAAGGCACCGCTGCTTTCGGCGCTTGGCACCGGTACGGAAATCGGCCTGCATCCGGGCTCGGCATGGAACAATCCGGAACCCGAGATCGTGCTGGCCATCAACAGCCGCGGCGATGTGCTCGGCGCCACGCTGGGCAATGACGTCAACCTGCGCGACTTCGAGGGCCGCAGTGCGCTGCTGCTGGGCAAGGCCAAGGACAATAACGGCTCCTGCGCGATCGGTCCGTTCCTGCGCCTGTTCGACCAGAGCTTCTCGCTCGACGACGTGCGGCGGGCGACGGTGGATCTGCGTGTCGATGGCCTGGATGGCTTCGTGTTGTCCGGCGCCAGCTCGATGAACGAGATCACGCGCGACCCGCTGGAGCTGGCCGAGCAGGCAATGGGCGCGACCCACCAGTATCCCGACGGCGCCATGCTGTTCCTTGGCACGCTGTTCGCGCCGGTGGAAGACCGCGACACCGTGGGCGGCGGTTTCACGCACAAGGATGGCGACCTCGTCACCATCTCGAGCCGCCAGCTTGGCAGCCTGGTCAACCGCGTGGGCCGCAGCGACCGTATCGCTCCGTGGACGTTCGGCGTACGCGCCCTGATGGCCAACCTGGCCGCACGTGGCCATACCACTTTCTGAACGGCGATTTCTGAACGGGCGCCACGGCGCCCCTCCCTGAACACTGCAGCTACCCTCGCGCAAGCAAAAGACGGGGATGCTGTAATCCATGACATGAGGCCGCGACGCGCGGCTTCGTACCGGAGACAACCCATGCAGACTCAAGCTGCCAACCGCGATCCGCTCGCAAGCGCGGTAAGCAAGGCCCGCCAGCGCCTCGCGCCTTTCCTTGCACTGATGTTCGCGCTGTCGATGCTCGACCGCTCCAATGTCGGCTTCGTCAAGCAAGCCCTGATGGTCGATTCCAATATCGGCAACGCGGCCTATGCGCTTGGCGCCGGCATCTTCTTCATCGGCTACGCCCTCTTCGAAATCCCCAGCAACCTGATCCTGCACCGGGTCGGCGCCAGGGTCTGGCTCAGCCGCATCATGGTCACCTGGGGGTTGGCGTCGGCGGCCATGATGTTCGCGAGACCTCGTTCTACGTGCTGCGCTTTATCCTTGGCGTCGCCGAAGCGGGCTTCTCGCCGGGCGTGATCCTGTACTCGACCTACTGGTTCCCCGCCAGCCAGCGCGGCAAGGCGCTCGGCGTCTACTACTTCGGCTTGCCGGTGGCACTGGTGCTGGGCGGGCCGGTCTCGGGGCTGCTGCTCGATGTGATGGGTGGCCATTGGGGCCTGCGCAACTGGCAATGGATGTTCATCATCGAAGGCCTGGCGGCGTCGGTGGTGGGCGTGATCGCCTTCTTCTACCTGGTCAGCAAGCCGCGCGATGCCAAGTGGCTGAACGCCGACGAGAAGACTGCGCTCGAAGCCGCTATCGCCGCGGAAGACAACCAGAAGACCGCGCATGGCCCGGCAACCGCACTGAGCGCGCTGGGCAACTGGCAAGTGCTGCGTTTCGTCGCCATCTACTTCGCCATCCAGGTCAGCGTCTACGGCGTCATCTTCTACCTGCCGACGCGTATTTCCGAGCTGACCGGCACGGCGATTGGCGCCAAGGTCGGCCTGCTCACCGCGATTCCGTGGCTGTGCGCGCTGATTGCCCTGCGCCTGATCACCGGCATCGCCGATGCCAAGGGCAAGCAACGGGAATTCGCCATGGCCATGCTCGCCATGGCGGCCACCGGCATCGCACTGTCGACGCTGGGGCACGAACTGGTGCCCGTGTTGATGGCTTTCTGCCTGGCTACCGTCGGCTTTGTCGTGGTCCAGCCGCTGTTCTGGACGCTGCCCACCGCGTACCTCAGTGGCACCGCCGCGGCCAGCGGCATCGCCCTGATCGGTGCGCTGGGCAATCTCGGTGGCTTTATCGCGCCGACGCTGAAGACCGCGGTCGAATCCGCATTCCATAGCCAGCAAGCGGGCATGCTGGCCCTGGCAATCGCAGGCCTAGCCGGCGTGCTGCTGCTGATGAGCGTTGGCGCACGGGCCCGCCGCGCTGCGACGTTGCGGCTTGGCGCCTCCGAAGCTGCCTGACTGAGTCCCGTATTCCCTGCATCCAGACACCTGACATGACCATCCTCGGACTTCACTACATCGGCGGCGAACGCCGTGCTGCTGGCACCTTGCTGTACAGCAGCGACGCCGTGACCGGCGAGCGGCACCCGGTCAGCTTCCACGAAGCCACCGAAGCCGAAGTTGCGGCAGCCGCGCTGGCCGCGCACCAGGCCTTCCCGGCATTGCACGCCAACAGCCCGGCCGAACGCGCCGCGCTGCTGGAAACCATCGCCGATGAAATCGACGCGCTGGACCAGGCGTTCATCGCGGCGGCCAGCCGCGAGACCGCCCTGCCGCCGGCGCGGCTGGAAGGCGAGCGCAAGCGCACCAGCAATCAGCTGCGCATGTTCGCGGCCACGGTACGGCGCGGCGACTGCCTCGATGTCCGCATCGACCGCGCGCAGCCTGCGCGCCAGCCGCTGCCGCGGCCCGACCTGCGGCAGTACCGCGTCGGCGTGGGTCCGGTGGCGGTCTTCGGCGCCGGCAATTTCCCGCTCGCATTCTCGGTGGCCGGCGGCGACACGGCTGCGGCGCTGGCAGCCGGCTGCCCGGTGGTGGTGAAGGCACATCCGGGCCACATGGTCACGTCTGAATACGTGGCCAATGCGATCGAACGCGCGATCGCGCGCAGCGGTGCTCCGGCGGGCGTATTCAACATGGTGTTCGGCACTTCAGCCGCCGGCGCGGCACTGGTACGGGCGCCGCACATCAAGGCCGCAGGCTTTACCGGGTCACTGGCTGCGGGCCGGGCGTTGTTCGATATGGCACAGGCGCGGCCGGATCCGATTCCCGTGTTTGCGGAGATGTCCAGCGTGAACCCGGTGTTCCTGATGCCCTCGGCACTGTCCGCTCGCGGCGCGCAGATTGCCCGCGAACTGGCAGCCTCGGTGACTTTCGGCTGCGGCCAGCTTTGCACCAGCCCGGGGTTGGTGCTTGGCATCCGCTCACCGGCGTTCAATGCGTTCGTCGCCGAACTCGGCACGGCACTGGCGCTGGCCGAGCCGCAGCCGATGCTGAACGCCGCCATCCGGGACAATTTCCAGCGCGGGCTCGCCGGCTTGCGCGAAGTCCCCGGCGTGGAAGCCCTGGTGTCAAAGCAAGCGGACGGCTGCATCGGCGGACATCTGCTGAAGGCCGATCGCAGCGTGCTGTTTGCGGAAAATCGTGCGCTGGAGGAGGAGGTATTCGGCCCGTCGACGGTGATCGTCGCGCTGGATTCCGAAGACGACTTCCTGGCCTTTGCCGAACGGATGCGCGGCCAGCTTACGGCCACGCTGATGGCCGATGACGGTGACCTCCATCACCACGCCGCGCTTATCGGGCTATTGGAAAGCAAGGTCGGCCGTTTGCTCTTCAACGGTTACCCGACCGGCGTGGAAGTCAGCGACGCCATCGTCCACGGCGGCCCCTACCCGGCTACTACCGATGCGCGCGGCACCTCCGTCGGCAGCGCTGCCATCGAGCGCTTCCTGCGCCCGGTGTGCTACCAGAACTATCCTGATACCCTGCTCCCGCCGGCCTTGCGCGACCGTAACCCGTGGCAGCTGCCGCGCCTGGTCGACGGCGTGCCGACACGTGCCGCGCTGCAAGGCGCGCACGATCTGGAGGCCGCAGCATGAGCGTCGTCCTGGAACAAGAAGCAGCAACCGCCGCCGACCCCGTCATAAGGCTGCATCCGGATGACGATGTCGTCATCTCGCGTGCGCAACTGGTGGCAGGCGCGCGCCTCGGCGCAGGCCTGGTGGTACGCGGCCTGGTGCCCGCAGGGCACAAGCTGGCAGTGCGCGCACTCGAGGCCGGCGCGCCGGTGCGTCGCTACGGACAGGTCATCGGCTTCGCCACACGCCCGGTCGCGCCAGGCGAGCACGTCCACACCCACAACCTGGCCATCGGCGAGTTCGAGCGCGACTACGCCTTTGGCACCGGTCAGCGCGCTGCCCCGGTCGCGGCGCAGCGCGCGCAATTCATGGGCATCGTTCGCGCCGATGGGCGGGTCGGCACGCGCAACTACATCGGCATCCTTACGTCCGTCAATTGCTCAGCCACCGCGGCACGCGCCATCGCCGAGCATTTCCGGCGCGACATCAATCAGCAGGCGCTGGCAGACTACCCCAATGTGGATGGCGTGGTGGCCCTGACGCACGGGCAAGGCTGCGCGGTGGATGGCGAAGGCGAAGGCCTGGCGCTGCTGCGACGCACGTTGGCGGGCTATGCGCGCCACCCAAACTTTGCAGCCGTGCTGATCGTCGGGCTGGGCTGCGAAACCAACCAGATCGACGGCCTGCTCGACAGCGAGGGACTGGCGCGCGGCGCCGCGCTGAAAACCATGACCATCCAGGCCACCGGCGGCACGGCCCGTACGGTGGCGGCAGGCATCGAGCAGATCAGGGCGATGCTGCCCGCCGCCAACGGGGTGCGACGCGAGCCCGTCGATGCCAGCCACCTGGTGGTCGGACTGCAATGCGGCGGCTCCGACGGCTATTCCGGCATCAGCGCCAATCCCGCGCTTGGCGCAGCCGTCGACCGGCTGGTGGCGCACGGGGGTACCGCCATTCTGTCCGAGACGCCGGAGATCTATGGCGCCGAGCATTTGCTGACGCGCCGTGCGGTATCGCCGGAAGTCGGGCACAAGCTGCTCGAGCGGATCCGCTGGTGGGAAGCCTACTGCACGCGCATGAACGCCAGCCTGGACAACAACCCGTCCGCCGGCAACAAGGCAGGCGGGCTCACCACCATCCTGGAGAAATCGCTCGGTGCCGTGGCAAAGGGCGGCACCACCAACCTGGTCGACGTATACCGCTACGCAGAGCCGGTGGAGGCGGCTGGCCTGGTCTTCATGGACACCCCTGGCTACGATCCGGTCTCGGCGACCGGACAGGTGGCCGGCGGCGCCAACCTGATCTGCTTTACCACCGGGCGCGGCTCCGCCTATGGCTGTGCACCGTCCCCGTCCCTGAAGCTCGGCACCAATACTGCCTTGTGGCAGCGCCAGCAGGAGGATATCGACATCAACTGCGGCACCGTGATCGATGGCTCGCAGACGATCGAAGAGCTTGGGAAAGAGATTTTCCGCCTCATGCTGGCGACGGCTTCGGGACAGCGCTCAAAGAGCGAACTGCACGGCTATGGCCAGAACGAGTTCGTTCCCTGGCAGCTTGGCGCGATCACCTGACGGAGCATCGGCGCAGCAGCCGTCATTCGCCACTGGCCTTCGCATCCGGCCCAATGCCGTGCGCGCAGGGAATCAGTCAGTGGCGACCGCCACACGTACCTGCTTCAATGCCTGGAACGGTTCCAGCTGCTCGGCCGTGGCCGCCGCATTGGTAATCAACGTCCATGCGCGGTCGAGCGGCGTCCAGTGCTGCTGCTGTGCCCGGCCCAGCTTGGTAGCGTCGGCCAGCACAAAGATATCGGCCGCCTGGCGGATGATGCACTCCTTCAGGTAGGCCTGCTCGGCGCTGGCTTCGCACAGCCCCACGCCTGCGACCACGCCGTCCGCGCCAAGGAACGCCTTGTCAACGCTGATGCGCGACAGCGTTACCTGGGCCAGCGGACCGAAGGTGCCCATGCTGGAGGGACGCACGTCGCCGCCGATCAGCGTCACGCGGATGCCGGGCAGGCCGGTGAGCGCGGCGACGGCCAACAGGTTGGTAGTGTAGACATGGAGGTCCTCGCGCGCGCCCAGCTGCCGGGCCAGCGCAGCGGCCGTGGTGCCGCTGTCGAGCAGCACGGCGTCGCCGTCCTGCACGAAGCTCGCCGCCAGGCGGGCAATGGATTCCTTCTGCTCACGCTGCAGCGACTTGCGCTCCTCAAGCGAAGCCTCGGGCTCGTGGCCACCCACCTGCATCAGCGCGGCGGCGCCGCCGTAGGTCCGCACAATGCGGCCCTCGCGCGCCAGCGCTGTCAGATCGCGGCGCACCGTGGCCACGGAAACCCCGAGGCTGCCGGTCAACTGTTCGACATTGGCGACCTCGCCCGAGAGCACGAGTTCGAGAATGGCGCGGCGGCGGTCGGCGGCTTTCATGGCAGGCGAAATGAAAATGGGGGATCCTCAACGGTCCCCGATCTTACAGGAGCCGGCAGCCCCGGCGTGCGCCGATGGCTCAGGCGCGGCGCGTGGCCAGCTCAGCGCCCTGGCGCAGCGCCTCCAGCAGGCTGCGTTCGTCGGCGATCCCCTTGCCGGCGATGTCGAAGGCGGTGCCGTGATCAACCGACGTGCGGATGACCGGCAGGCCCACCGTGATGTTGACGCCGGCCTCCAGGCCGAGCACCTTGACCGGCCCGTGGCCCTGGTCGTGGTACATCGCCACCACCAGATCGAAATCACCGCGGCCGGCGCGATAGAACAGCGTATCGGCGGGCAGCGGGCCCTCCACGTCCCACCCGCGCGCGCGCAAGGCCTCGACCGCCGGGATGATCTTTTCTTCCTCCTCGCCGTGGCCGAACAGGCCGTTCTCGCCGGCATGCGGGTTGATGCCGCAAACACCGATACGCGGCGACGCAATACCGGCGCGCTGCAGCGTCACGTAGCCGCGCTCAATGGTGCGCTTGACCAGGCCCGGCTCGATCTTGCGGATGGCGTCGAGCAGGCCGATATGCGTGGTGACGTGGATCACGCGCAGCTTTGGCGCCACAAGCATCATCGACACCTCCGGGGTGCCGGTCAGGTGCGCCAGCATCTCGGTGTGGCCGGGGAACTTGTGGCCGCCCGCATGCAGGGCTTCCTTGTTCAGCGGCGCAGTGCAGATCGCATCGATCTTCTCCTCGCGGGTCAGCGCCACTGCGTGCTCGATGTAGCGGAAGGCCGCATCGCCGGCGACGGCAGACAGCTTGCCGAAGGGCAGGCCATCCGGGATCAGGCCCAGATCGATGCAGTCGATGGTGCCGGGCTGGAAGCGCGCTTCCTGCGGGGCCTGGATCGCGCGCACCTTGAGCGGCGAGCCGACAAGCCGGCCGGCCAGTTCCAGCCGGCGCGCGTCGCCGATGACGAGCGGGCGGCACTGCGCAAACACGCTGTCATGCGCGAGGCTCTTGACGATGACTTCGGGGCCGATGCCCGTTGCATCACCCATGGTAATGCCGATGACGGGAAGGTAGTCGCTCATTTGTCTGTCTCTTGTCGGGTGTGGGGTGGCGCGCGGTCAGGCTGACGGCGCGCGGGATTCAGTCATGGCCTGCCACGCTAGCCAGAGGGCGGCGTCAGTGCCGAACGCGCCAGCCTTGGTAGCCACGCGGCGTGCGGGCACACCGGGCAGCGCGGGCGTATCGGACAATGGCACACCGGGCTCGACTTCGCGCCGCAGCATCAGGGCGCCGATGCCGGCCGCCGTGAGCATTGCCCGGGCCGTCTCGCCGCCACTGGCGATCAGGCCGCGCGTATGCTGGAAGCCGGGCAAGGACAATTGCGCCAGCGCGGCGCTCAGGCGCGGCCCTTCGCCCGCGTCAAACGCGTCGTCGCGCCCGATGCTGACCAGCAGGTCGCGGCCAGCCCGCAGGCATCCGGTGATCGATTGCTGCGCGGCGTCCCAGTCAGCGTGGCCCGCGCCTTCACGCAAGATCCGCGGCGGAACCACCAGCGACCGCATCCCGGTGCGTTCGCGCAGGCAAGCGGCCTGTCGCCCTGAGATGCCCGAGAGGCTGCCAACCAGCGTCAGGACCGGGCCCGCCTCAGGGGCCTCATTGGCTGGTAGTGGCCGCAGCGCATCGCCGTTAAACGGGCACTGCGCAGCCAGCGCACGAGCCAGGCCGCCCGAGCCAACCCAGAACGCAGGGACATCGCCTTGCACCGTGGCCGCGGCCAGCGCAGCCAGGTCTTGCTCCGTCTGCGCATCGCAGACGACGGCCTGCACACCTTCATGCGCCAGTCCGGTGATGGTCAGCCGCAGAGCCGCGCCACCCGCGCGCACCGCGGCCAGGGGCAACAGCGTCGCCTGCAACCCCTGCTCCGCCAGCAGCGCAACAATGTCGGCGCGTCCGGCAAGCCCTTCCAGGCGCCAGATGTCGGAGTCTTCAAGCGGCTGGCCGTTCACCATCATGCAACCGTCAACCGTGGTGCGACGCGTGGCCGGGAAGGCCGGCGCGACAATGGCAAGGCCGGCCAGCGGCGCCAGCGCCGCGGTTTCGGCAGCCCAGTTGCCCCGCAACGTGGAATCGATCTTCTTGTACAGCCGCCGGCTGGCGCCCTGGCCGCGATGCCAGGCTTCGAGATTGTGCGCCGCCGCCATCTGGGGCACCATGCGGCGGCTGTCGACGTCGCAAGCCACCACGTCGGCCTGCGACGGGTCCGCGCCCGCGCACGCCGCCTCCAGCGTAACGACGGTCCGGGCGCCAGACATGGCGAAGCCGATCGCACAGTCGGCAGCGCCGGACAGGTCGTCGGCGATGATAAGCCAGCTCATGCGGCGGTCCTCACCAACGCCTCGGCTTCCTTGCCCGCCACGCGGCGGGCGACCCAGGCGGTCACCAACGGCGTCAGTACGGCGGTGACCACCACGCAGGCGGCCACCAGGATCGTGGCGCCCTTGGCCGATTCCGCGTAGACCGGATTAGCCGCCGCTACCAGCGTCGGCACGGCGGCGGCATTGCCGGCGGTGCTGGCGGCCGCGACACCTGCCACACCGGTGCCGCCGGTGAGGCGGTCAGCGAAGTACAGCGCGCAGCCGGTGACGGCCACCACGGCAACACCAAGGCCGAGGCCCAGCATGCCCGCCTGCCAGACCTTGTGCAGGTCCAGGCCAGCGCCCAGCGCCAGCGCGAAAAAGGGGATCATGACCGGCACGGCCTTACCCAGGAAGTCACGCATCTCCCGATCCAGGTTGCCCAGCAACATGCCGAGCATGAGCGGAAGGATGCTGCCGACCATCGTCGGCCATGGGAACGCGGACAAACCCGCCACGCCCAGCGTCACCATCGTCAGGAACGGGCCGGACTCGAGCGACATGATGCTGTAGGCGCCCACGTCTTCAGGCTTGCCGTACTGGCCCATCAGCGCCATGTACAGGCCGCCGTTGGTGTCGTTCATCGCGGCCACCACGGCGAGCGTCGACAGGCCGGCAAACATTCCGGCACTGATCGGCGCCTCGCCCAGGAAGTGCCCCATGATCACGCCCAACACCATGGCCGTGCCTACCTTGGTGCCGAACAACACGCCGCCCTTCTTGAGAATGTAAGGCGTGGCCTTGATGTTGATGCTTGCGCCCATGCAGACATAGAACACCGCGAGGATGGGCAGGGCACCCGTAAAGAGCGCGCCGGTAAACGATCCAAAGAACTTCGGCCCATCCGGCGCGAACGTGGCAACGAGCGAACCGATCAGCAGTGGCACGATCATCATGCCGCCGGGCACGCGCTCGATGGCGCGTTTGATAGAAATCTGCATGGTTGTCTCCTGCCGCTGAGGATGCGGCCTTGTATGTTTCGAGCAAACATTTGATCGAATCGATCAAATGCCATCGAAGTGTAGTGCAGCGGATTGAATTTGACTAGTTCAATCATTTATGTGATCGAAAAGATCAAATACGCGGCCGAATACTGGCGTTCAGTCAACTTGGAGCATCCGACCATGGGTAGCGGACTCAGAAAGGCACCACAGGTCACTCCCCTGTCCTGCAACATGCGGGGTGGACACCTCGCTGCATGGGCACGACGCCCGCGGGCTGACTGGGCGGCGCGCAGTGGATACCCGCGGGTCGACTCTCGGCAAAGCCGGGGGCTGGGAGGACGGACGCCCCGGAGGACACGCTCCAACAATGATCCCTTCTCCGGCGGTTTGACCGGCAGCAGGGGGACGGAAAGCGCCATGCAGCGTCCGGCCCCTGCTCGATGAAAACGTCCACTACCGTGGGCGAACTACTGTCCCGCACGATCTCGTGCATGCGTGAGTGCCTGCGTCAAGAAAAGGAATTCCTCTGTAACGAGGCGCCAGGTTCGCCTATGCTGTCCAATGCGGCAGATGCAAAATCCGCACGGATCCCAGGCGGATCTGAAAACAAGAAGGGGCAAGACCCCCAGCACGGATAGCGCCATCAGGACTGCGCCTTCCGTGCGTTTGCCTTGGCCGAATCACGGGGTGGGACCTTCGCACACGAGGCATGTTGCCAGCTCGTGGGCGGGACACTCCGTTGACGACAACATGACAGACGCCTTCCTGTTCAGTAAGCCGTTCACGTTTCTCGCCTGCGCCGGCATGTCGGAAGTCAGGGAAGGGGTTGACGTACTGGAAGCCCTCCCCGGCCACTTGCTCTGGCTCGAGAACGAGGACTACATCCGCCGGGTCTACGTGCCCGATTTCCTGGAACAGAGCCGCGCGGCACTTGAGGCAGTGATGCCGGGCGGGCCAGCGCTGATCGATGCGATGGCCGACGAGATCCGGCGCAGCCCCCGCCTGCTGCCGGACTTGCAGCGCCTCACGCCGGAGATCGCCGCTGCCGCCCACTCGTACTGCTATTGGCGCTACTGCGCAGATGTGGTCGGGCGCGCGCAGGGCATTCCGCGCAGCGCCCTCGAGCGCCAGTTCGACCGGAAAGCGCGGCCTCGGGACGGCGCGCACAAGCTGCAATGGATCTGCCCGTGCTGCGACGGACTGGCGCACTATCAGGTCGACGGGCTGCTCGCCTCGCAGCGGCCGGCACGGCAAGGCGGCTTTTCACTCGAATGCGCACACTGCGGACACCAGGAACGGCTGTACGCCGGTTTCCTGCATGCGGGCCGCCTGGAATGCCGCTGCGCGCATTGCACGGGTGTTATCAAGACGCTGGCCGGCCAGCTGGCCAGGCCCGCGCGCAGGCTGTGCGCGGGCCTGGAGGACTATGCATGGATGCACGCCGTGGATACTGCGGCAGAAATCCGCGAACTCTGGGAAACGTCATTGCAGATGCGGGCAAGCGGTGCCAGGCCGTCCGACAACGCGATGGCATTCGCCCTGGCCATCCAGTCAGGCGAGGCGCGCCCCATCCCGGACATTCTTGGCCAGATCGACCCGACCCTCGAAGGCCGGCTCGACAAGAATCCAAGGGCCTGGGTATTGCTGTGCGAGCTGCTGCGCGAAGGCGTGCTGGACGCCGACTGCGCGATCTATGACCAGGACGGCCGCCAGCACGTGGCGCTTGAGCTTGCCCTGCTCGAAGACGACCAGGCAGCCGACGGCGCCACTGCGCAGGACAGCCTGGCTACCTTGCTGCAGGGTTACCAGCCACTGGAGCGCGATGCTTTCGTCAACTGGCTGAAGGCACTGAAGCGCTTGCGGCTTTGCACCGCAAGATTCAATGCCGCCGTGGACGTCGCCTGGAAGCCCAACCTGGAGCATTGCCGCATCCTGACCGCGCGATGGCCTGACGGCCAGGCAGCGCCCGCCGCGCAAGCCAGCACCGCATGGCTGCCGCCCGCGCCACGCCCGCGCCGCCCGGAACGGCCGGTGTACCTGGACGCAGAGCTGGAGGCGGTGCAGTTGCTGAAGTCTCTGGGCTATATCGTCCTTAGTCCCGAGGAGATTCGCTCGCAACAAGATCCCATCGAGGATATTTCGTGAACCACCAAACCCGGTCCCAGGGTGTCGGGAATTTTGTCCGCACTCCGGTCATCTGCTAAACGTAGTTCGACTGCCTGAGAAGGGTCCCTAGCGGACGCTATCCTGAACCGCCCCGTGGGCGCTGCATGGCAACTGCGCCCAACAGAATTCCTGGTGAATAACGACGCGGTCAGCAAGGACCTTGTGCGCGAAACCACGAATGTGTGTGGTTGCCAACCATCGCCTCCTGCCGGCTCCGCGCCCTTCCTTGGCGGCAGAAAATGTGCTTGCTAGACTGTCTTACGCATGCTTGGGCGGGCCTGCAGCAGCACAGCGTCCATCCGCCATGGGCCGCGCAAACTGGCAGGGAGAAGCCAATGAGCAACGACAACAAGCCTGGCAGCACATTGACACGGCGCGATTTCCTCCTGGCTACCGGGGTTGGGGCCATGGCATTGGGTCTTGGCGATGGCGCGGATGCCAGGGATGCGCCAACCGGGGCAAGCGACGCGGCCCAAGCCGCTGGGAGCCTGGCATCGGGACCGTACAACATCCTGTTTATCCTGGTTGACCAGGAACGCTACTTCCAACCTGGCGAGTTGCCCAGGGGTTACGGCCTACCTGCACATGAACGCTTGATGAAGCGCGGTACGACATTTGTCAATCACCGCATAAATTCGTGTGTTTGCACCCCGTCCCGCTCAGTTCTATACACGGGCCAGCACATCCAGCACACCCGGATGTTCGACAACACGAACTTCCCGTGGATTGGCAGCATGTCAACAGAAATACGGACGCTCGGTGACATGCTTCGTGACGCCGGCTATTACACCGCGTACAAAGGCAAGTGGCATCTCACCAAGGAATTCGAGACCGTCAACAAGCTTGGCTCGCCAACCAGGATCTTCACTCAGGAAATGGAAGCCTATGGCTTTTCCGACTACATCGGAATCGGCGACATTATTGCCCACACCAGCGGTGGGTACCTGCACGACGGGGTGATTGCTGCAATGGGTGTGAGCTGGCTGCGCGGAAAAGGGAGTGAGCTGGCGGCACAGGGAAAGCCATGGTTCCTGGCCGTCAACCTCGTCAACCCGCACGACGTGATGTTCTACGACACCGACGCGCCCGGCACGGAGGTTCAGGCAACGCGCGGCCTCGCACATGTCGCGCGCGACCCGGCCGACCCGCTATACGGCAAGCAGTGGCAATTCATGTTGCCGGCAAGCCGGAAACAGGCGCTTGACGCGCCGGGGCGCCCTGCGGCACACCGCGATTTCCTGCGCTCGCATGACGCCATGGTCGGAGCCATTCCAAATGAAGACGCGCGCTGGCACCGGCGGCACAACTATTACCTGAACTGCATGCGGGATGTCGACCGGAATATCGCTGCCGTATTGGCCGCGCTTGATGCTGCAGGGCTTTCCGACAAGACCATCGTCGTCCTGACATCGGATCACGGTGACATGGACGGTGCCCACCAGCTCCATGCAAAAGGCGCCGTCTCCTATCGGGAGCAGAACAACGTGCCGTTGGTCATTGCCCATCCCGCCTATCACGGTGGAAAGCAGTGTCGCGCCGTCACCTCACATCTGGACATCGCGCCCACCCTGGTTGCATTGACTGGTGTCTCGATTGAAAAGCGCGCAGCCATCGTCAAGGGATTGCCGGGAAAGGATTTTTCCCGCTTGCTGGCCAAGCCTGACGCAGCCGAAGCGAATGCCATTCGCGATGGTGCGCTGTTCTGCTACAACATGCTGGCCTACCTGGATGGCGATTATCTTTTCAAGGCTGTTGCCCATATGCAGGCCGGTGGCAAGCCCGACCAGCTCAAGCAGGCCGGTATCCGTCCGGACCTGATGAAGCGCGGCGCGGTGCGTTCGGTCTACGATGGACGCTACAGCTTTGCACGGTACTTTTCTCCCAAGCAGCATAACAAGCCGAAGACCCTGGAGGAGCTCTACCGGTTCAACGACGTTGAGCTGTACGATCTGCAGACCGATCCCTTCGAGATGAACAACCTGGCGGCAGGCGAAAAGCAACGGGAACTACTTGTCGCCATGAACGAAAAGCTGAATCAGCTGATTGAGGCCGAGGTTGGCGAGGACCGTGGCCAAATGCTGCCCGGTGGCATTGACGCAGGATGGGAAGTCACTGCGGAAACGATGTCGGGCGCCTGACCGCACCGGCGCCGTCCGACAAGGCACGCAACGGGCGCGAGCAATACGAGCGCTGGCACAGCTTCGTCAAGAAGACCGGGCTGAAGCTGAGAGTCTGAGGCGGGGTCGGGGCCGGGCGCGTCGCATTCGGGTGTGTCGCGGCCCCGGCCTTGGAGATTCACCTCGAAACTTTGGCCCGGCCCGCGGTTCTAATTTCGTATGGTGAACAAATTGTCTGTCAATCGGCACGCCATCTGGTTCTGGCTTGCAGTCGGCACCGTGGCAGTACTAATCGGCTTGGTCGTCCTGTCGCCTCCGTTCAAGGGCTTCGCCGACCAGGCCATCGATTGGGCGCGGGCAACGATGGAACAGCACCCCGGGGCAGGCGCACTGGTCTTCTTCCTGTTCTCGGCCGTGTCTGCCATGCTCGCCTTCGCCTCGAGCGTGGTCCTGGTGCCGCCGGCCACCGAGGTCTGGGGCAAGCCGCTCACCGTTGTTCTGCTCTGGGGCGGCTGGCTGCTGGGCGCTGCTGCCGCCTTCGGCATCGGCCGCCTGGCCTATCCATTGCTCGCCCGTAGTGGTTACGCGGACAAGCTGGCGAAGTACCAGGACTACGTGTCGCAGCGCATGAAGTTCTGGGCGGTGCTGCTGTTCTGTATCGCGGTTCCGTCGGAAATTCCCGGTTATCTGTTCGGCTCCATGCATTACCCCTTCCGGAAATTCCTGGCCGCGATGGCCATCGCCGAAGCGGGCTATGCGTTTGGTATCGTCGTCGCCGGGGAGAGCCTGGCAATCGACCGGCCCCTACCCTTCTTCATCGCGGTCGGCATCCTGGCGGTCGTCGCGGTGCTGGCGGGCCTGGTGCTGCGTGCGGTCAGGAAGCACAAGTCGGGCGGCCTGCAACGGCGCTGAACGGGACGGGGATCAGGCTGAGGAAGCGGCGAGCCATACCTTTAGGCCTGTGAGCGGGCCAGGCAAGACCTGCAGGTAGTTTATGGCCGCTCCGCCGAAAGCTCGTGCGATATCTTTTGACAGATGGGCTTACTCAACCCAGGTTCGCGCGCCCACACCCTGGAATTGGCGTCGATATGCCAAAGGGGTCGAACCTACGATCTGCCGAAAACGCCTGGCAAAGTTATTCGGTTCGCCGAATCCCGTGCTTTGCCCAATCTCTGCGGCCGAGGCCGATGTGAAAAGCAGCAAAGTCTTTGCCCGCTCGATCCGCCTTTCAGTCACGATCTCCAGAAAGGTCTTTCCGGTTTCGCTCTTCAGAAGATGAGCCAGGTGTGTTGCTGATACATGGCTGGCCTGCGCAGCGTCGCCCAAGGTCAGTTCCTGCGCAAGGTTTTGGATGATATAGCGAATGCAGCGCAGCACGGACTGCTTGTACGACTGCAGCAACATCCCCTTGGCCTCGCAAAGACGCATCTTGTCACCGTGGCGTCGCCACACCATGCCAATCAGATTTAGCAAGTGGCTGCGGATCAGCAAGTTGCTGGCCGTATCGTCACTGGGCGATTGCCGGGGTTCTTGCGCCATGCGCTCGCAAAGCTCCTGAAGGTAGTGCGTGTCCGGTTCATCGAACTGGAAATCCAGGCAATGCTGAAAGCGGAAAGGGGCAAGTTCAGGGGCGCGCGCGAGCGGCACTTCCGACAACTCGAAGACATCGAGATTAAGCGACGGCAGCAAATACTCTTTGCTGATGTTGATCACGTGGAATTTACCGTCCGCTACATTCGGAATGTAGTGAACCAGGAACGGCAGGACGAAGCTTACGGTGCCGGCGCGAATGGGCCGCTGCTGGCCCCCAATGTAGTGAGTGGTCTCGCCTAGCGTGTTGACGTAGATCTGGAAATACTCGTGACGGTGCGGCACCGGATTCGGCAGGCAGTTGCTCTGATCGTGGATGCCAAAGTAGGCGCTCTGCGCCCGGGCCGCCATGGTGTAGTTCCGGATGGCAGCCCCCCTCTTGCCGTCATGGTGGAGGGACAGCAGCGGGTCGTTCGAGTTCGCTCGGTACATGGAAACGTCGGGGCAAAGGATCGTAAGGATTGCGCATCTTTTCGCAAGCCTGTGCGTTGAGGCCGAACGACCTCCTCTCTAAACTCTAGCCACACCGTTCAATAATCTTACACAGAGACAATCCTTATGCCTAGAGTCAGTGCGGACAGCGTCGTGCAATCGACCGAGGTCCTGAGCGTTACCCCCGCCTTCATTGATGTCATTGGCAGTGATCAACGCTTCCCGGTGCGTCGCGTCTATTGCGTGGGGCGCAACTATCTTGCCCATATCCGGGAGATGGGGGAGGGTGACGAACGCGACCCGCCATTCTTCTTCCAGAAACCATCGGATGCCATTGTGACCGATGGACGCGTACCCTACCCGACGTTTACAGACGACTTCCAGTTCGAGTTTGAACTCGTCGTTGCCATCGGCAGCGAAGCGGCGGACGTGCCGCCGGACACGGCACTGGATCATGTCTTCGGCTATGCCGCAGGGCTTGACATGACGCGGCGGGACCGCCAACGCGAGTGCAACAAGCGCGGCCTGCCGTGGGAGCTGGGCAAGTCATTCGACCATTCGGCGCCATGCGGCCCTATCCATCCCGTGGCGACGGTCGGCCATCTCCGTTCGGGCACACTGAGCCTGGCGGTAAACGGCGACGTACGTCAGGGCTCGGTCCTGGAGAAGATGATCTGGAACGTCCATGAAATCGTCAGCGAGCTGTCCAGGCAGTACCGCCTGCTTCCTGGCGATCTGATCTTTACCGGCACGCCAGAAGGCGTTGGTCCGGTGCAGCGCGGTGACAGGCTGACCGGCCGTATTGAAGGACTCGCGCCATTGCAGGTCGAGATCGTCTGAGCTCCGGGTTAAAGGAAACACGTCATGAAACCACTCGAACGCATCGCATATTCGGCCATTTCCGAACGTCCCGCCCTGACGCTGCCGGACGGCAAGCGCCTGGCTGTCTGGGTCATCGTCAATGTTGAGGAATGGGATATCAACGAGACCATGCCGCGCACGGTTCTCACGCCTCCGGCGGGCGGTTCGCCGATGCCAGACATCCCGAACTGGGCCTGGCACGAGTACGGCAACCGCGTCGGCTTTTGGCGCATGCTGAACGTCATCGACGAGCTCGGCATCCGTGCCACTCTCGCCATCAACGGCTCGGCCATCAACGCCTACGAGCCTATCGCCAAGGCGGCGATGGCGCGTAACTGGGAGTTCATCGGCCATGGCTATGGGCAGCGCAACATGCAGAAGGTGCCCGACGAAGCGGTCGACATCGCAAAGACCACCGAGGCCATTCGCGCCTGCACGGGCAAGCGCCCGCGCGGCTGGCTCGGTCCGGGGCTCACCGAGACCTGGAACACGCCTGACATTCTCGCAGAGCAAGGCTACGAGTATGTGTGCGACTGGGTGCTCGACGATCAGCCCGTGGAGCTGAGGACGCGAGATGGCGGCCGCATTGTGAACGTGCCCTACACGCAGGAGTGCAACGATGTAGCGATGATGCTGATCCAGCATCACAAGGCCAGCGAATATCGCGACCGCGCCATCGACCAGTTCGACCAACTCTATGCCGATGCCAAGGACTCGGCCCGCGTGATGGCGCTGGTCGTGCATCCATACATCATGGGCGCACCACACCGCCTGCGCTACTTCCGGGAGGCATTGGCGCACATCCGGGAACACGACGACGTCGCCTTCATGACGGGAGAGCAGATCCTCGATTGGTATCAGGCAGCGCGCGCGGCCTCATATCCGGATCCGCGCATCGCCTGAAACTCGAACAAATTTCTCGCTCGACGAGAAGGAGACAACACGTGAATTCCTCGACATCGGCCGCCCCGCTGACCGGTGACGCGCGCAGCGAAGCGCCCGTCACCGCACTGGAGATCGGCATGTTTCTTGTGCTGCTCGCCTCCTATGCGCTCAACGCGATGGACCGGCAGATCTTCCCGCTGATCGCGGCAGATGTGCGAAGGGAATTTGGGTTCGGCCTCGCCGACACCGGCCTGCTTTCGACCATCTTTACGCTCGGCATGGCGCTAGCCGGTGTGCCGACGGGCTATCTGCTGGCGCGCTGGTCGCGCAAAACAGTGCTCCAGATCGGCATCGCGATCTTCTCGCTTGGCACGCTGTTGACTGCCTATTCGGCTGGCTTCGCTGACATGATCGTCTACCGCGCAGCCACCGGCATCGGCGAAGCGATGCAGCTGACTGTGGTAATCGCCATCGCGGCGAGCTATTTCGCGCGCTTCCGCGCGACCGCTGTTGGGGCCATCAACTTCTCCTTTGGCATCGGCGCCATCGTGGGGCCGCTGCTCGGTGGGCACCTGATCGGCATTGAGCGCAACTGGCGATTGCCGTTGGTGGTGTTCGGCCTGGCTGGATTTGCCGCCATGGCGCTGATCGCGGTTGCCGTGAGCAAGCACATGACCGAGAAGGCCAGCACCGTGGCCACGCACGTCGACACGCGCGGTGCAACCACGATGTGGAACCGCAACACGGCCCTCTTGACCGTGATGAGCGTCATTGGCGGGTTGTGCATCTATGGCTACCTTGGCATGTACCCCACGTTCCTGCGAGAGCATCTGCACTACACGCCGTCGGATACGGGTCGCGTCATGAGCATCTTCGGGTGCGGCGTGTTCGCCTCCATCTTTGGTGGCTGGCTCGGCGACCGTTTTCACCCCAAGCTCGTGTTGTCGCTGAGCTTTGCGGGGACAGGGCTGCTCGGCTTCCTTCTGTTCTCGGGTCCGACCGGCATACTGGTCCAGTCGGTGCTGTCATTCGTGTGGGGGCTGGTAGTGAGCGGCGTTCTGTACGTGAACCTGGCCGGCTACCATATCAAGTCCGTGCGCGCTTCGCTCACGAACCGAGCGACCGGTGTCTTTGTCACGACGCTCTACGGCGCCGGCGCTTTCGCTGGCTACATCATCGGTGGCATCGCGGTGCGGCTGGGCTGGAGCGCCGCCGGCCTGGCGCAGATCACGTTGCTATCGGTCATTGGCATAGTACTCACCGTGCTACTGCGGACCGACCGCATGTCTCTGCCTGTGCGTAAGCCATGACGCCGGTCGATCGGATGCTGCCCGGGGGTCGTCCTGACAGGGCTGGCAATGACCGCAGCATTCTTTCTCAAGACGAGTTGACCGCACCTGTCTTCCTGCAATCCAAATCGCATCGGAAGGAAATATGAAAACAACCAGAAGAGAATTCACCAAGGTCGCCGGCGCAATGATGGTCGCGGCAACCGGGATACCCACGCTTTTCGCTTCGGCTTCCGCTTCTGCATCGGCATCGGCGCGGAACGGCAAGCCATCTGCGGCGCGCGGAGGCCGTCGAGGCACCTACCTGATCAAAAATGGCATGATCATCACGGTCGACCGCAGACATGGCGTCTTGCCAGGCGCCGATATATTGATTCGAAACGGCGTAATCGAGAAGATCGGTCGGGATTTGAGGGCGAGCGATGCGCAGACGATCGATGCGACGGACATGATCGTCATGCCCGGCTTCGTCAACTCTCATTACCATATGTGGAGCGCGATCGGACGCAGCTTCACTGCGCGAGACGGCGGCTTCTCCTACTACCCGGCCAAGAGCGCCACATCCGCCCTATACACGCCCGAGGACTTCTACAACAGCGTGCTCCTTGCGTGCGCTGAACTAGCGAACGGCGGGACTACTACCGTGCACAACTGGTCGCATAACACCCGCTCTGCCGCCCATGCGGATGCCGAACTTCGCGCGCATCAGCACTCGCTGCTCAGGGCCCGCTATTCGTACGGTCACATTGACAAGCTGCCGGTAGACGAGGTCAACAAGTTTAGCGACCTTGCGCGCGTCCGGCACCAATGGTTCGGTGATAACTCGCCGTTCGATGGCCTGGTTCACCTGGGACTGAATCTGCGCGGCCCACAACAAAGCACTGATGCTGTCTTTCATGAGGAAATGAAGTTCGTCAAGGAGAGCAGGCTTCCGGTTGCCATCCATGCGCCGCAGGAGGCGCCCAACAATGTGGATGCAGTCGACTACGAGAGGCGCGGCTACCTCGGCCCGGACTTCATGATCGCGCACTACGTCCCGGCGACAACCGCGGACCTGGCGGCGATGGCGCGCACGAAGACACCGCTCTCATTTGCGACGCACTCCGAGCTCCGGCTCAGCAGTACGGGCGATGCCCGGGCCGCCCTGTTCGCGATGCGTGCCGCGGGGCTGACCATCTCATTGTCAAGCGACGCGACGTCCATTGCCCCACCGGACATGTTCGAAATGATGCGTTTCACCTGGAACCTCGGGGTGCCATGGGTCGGCACATCGAGCGAGCGGGCACGGGCGGTCAGCGTGCAAGAGGTGATTGAGATGGCCACGATCAATGGGGCCATCGCCATGGGCATCGGTGACATCACCGGATCAATCACTGAAGGTAAGCGCGCGGACATCATCCTGGTGCGGGCCAAGGATCTGAACATCTGGCCAATAGGCAATATCGAAACGGCGATTGTGCAGAGCGGCAGCGCCAGCAACGTAGACACGGTGTTAGTCGATGGTCGATTAATAAAGAAAAGCGGACGCTTGCTAGCCTACAACGTGGACAGCATTGTTCGCGGTGCTCAGGCGTCCTCCAGCCGGATTCTCAATGCCGCTGACGAGATTTTGAAATTTTGAGCGTTCCTTAGCGTGAGAGTACCGAGCGGTGCCTTCTGGTTGAGATGACATGCACACCGCCGCCCCTCAATTCTTGCTTTCCTCCACAGGCCCTCTATGCGCACAGCACGCTTGCTATCCTGTATTTCCATCGCCACCCTTGCCACGCTCGCAGCGCCGGCGCTCTGCATTGCCAATGCTAACGCCGCCGAGCAGATCGTCAGGCATCGCAACCCGGCACACATGACCGAACCGTGGACGCGTGAGTTCGCCGAGGTGATCGAGATTCCCGCCAATGCGCAGCAGCTTGTGCTCAGCGGCGTGGGGCCCACGGTGGCGAATGCCTCGGCGCCGCCCGATACCGCCGCCTCCTATGGCGACACCGCAACCCAGACCCGCAACGTGCTTGGTCAGATCGAGCGGATCCTCAAGGACCGCGGCTATCGCATGAGCGACATCGTCTCCATGCAGGCGTTGATCGTGGCGGACCCGGCTACGGGCAAGCCCGACTTCACCGGCTTCTCGAGCGTCTATAACCAGTACTTCGGGACTGACGAGCAGCCCAACGTGCCGGTGCGCACGCGAGCCGAAGTCTTGCGGCTGGTGCCGCCGGGATGGCTGGTCGAGATCACCGTCACGGCGAGTCGTGTGCCGTCGCGCCGGGCACAGTAAGGCATGGGTCCCCTGACGTCTACAGGCGGCAGGGATCGGCGAATGACCGCTTCACCAATTCCCGTCCACCGCCTCACCCCCTGCTTTCCCGCCTGAAGCGCGTCGGCGCATGCCCGGTCCAGCGCTGGAACGCCCGGCGAAACGCTTCCTCGCTGGCAAAGCCAAGCTGCTCCGCGATTCTTCCTACCGACCAGTTGGTCGTGCACAGGCATTGTTCGGCGTACTCCTGCAGGCTGTGTTCGCGCAGTACCCGGTAGCTGCTGCCGTCGGCAGCGAGACGGCGGCGCAGGGTCGGCTCGCTCACATCAAAGCGCATGGCCAGCTCAGCCAGTGTCGGCAGCCGCGCGCCATGCACCAGCGCTGCATGCAGGATGCCGCGCACCTGCTGGCTCAGTGATACGACCTCGACCGGCGCACCGATCAGCCGGTAAGGAAAGTCTTCCAGGAAGGCGTCGAGCTCTGCGGCCTGGCGCACGACCGGCCGCTCGAGCAAGGCCTCATCGAATTCGAATCCGTAGGTCTGGGCGCCAGACGTCACCGCGGCATGGAACAAGCCCAGGAAAGGCATGGCGTCCTCGCGCCGGGGATGCGCCAGGTAGACATGGGTCGGGCGTAGCGGCTGGCCGACCAGCCAGCCGAACAACTGCATATAGAAGAAGAGCCCGGTCAGGTCCACCAGACAAGCCGCAGAGGAATTCGCACGCCGCAGCGAATCCATGCGGAACACCGCCTGGCCTGCGCTTTGCCCGAGGCTGAGCGCACCGGCGCGCGGATACAGCATCGCGCAGAAGTCGGCCGCGCAGCGGATCGCCTCCCTCAGCGTCTGGCTGCTCAATACGCAACGGCACAACAAGTCCACTTCCTGCTTGCGCATCGGAGGGTGGCCGTTGCCTTTGGCGACCAGGGCCTCCAGCCGCTCGATCGCCGCGCGATAGAGCGCGGTGAACCGGGCAGGCGGCGCATGCCCGGATGCGCCGGCGGCAGGTGGAACCTCGACGCCCTGGCGCTTCAGTTCGTCCAGCAAGCGCTGCACCATGCCGTGCGGAACAGGTACGGGATTCCCCGGTATGTGGGCATTCATGGGCGCTCGTCCTGATTGCTTCGGTAGCGATGGTTGATCGTCCGGGTAGGGATCCGGTGCGGCCTGGCCTCCCATAATCATCCCGGCACTTCCCTCCGCGCAACAGCTTGCGCGCGGCCTGGGCGATGGAGGTTGCCATGCGATGAACGCCATGCCTATACGGGACAAACCATGACCGCGCTTCCCTCCCGCAAACCCCCGGCTCCGGCATCGCAGCTTTGCTGCGCCCTGCCTGCGTCGCGTGAGACACAGCCATGATCCACATACTCGATGAAATCGTGCTCGCGCCCGGGCACCTGCCCACGGCGCTGACCCTGCTGGAAAGCCAGTACCTGCCCGGCAGTGCCGCCAGGGGCCTGGCGCTGCTGCAGCGCTGGGTGTCGCCGCCGGTGGCGCTGGAAGATGCACCCAATACGCTGTGGCTGCTGTGGCAAGTGGCGGATGCGCCGGCTTACTACGCCATGCGCGCCAGCATCGATGCCCCGGCCCTGGGCTTCTGGTCGACAGTGGACACGCTGTGTGAAGGCCGCCGCCGCCATGTGATGGCCGATGCGGCACATGCGCTGCCCCAGCGCAAGGAGCATTGCGATGCGGCTTGAGACAGCACAGGTCCGATTGCACGCTGGCTTCTGCGCCGGCACGTGCACACAGGAGCAAGCCTTGCTTGCGCGGATTGAAACGCTGCCGGGCCTGTGCCATGTGGCGATTGGCCGGAACCTGGCGGGAAGCTGGGGCGCTGGCGACTATACGCTCGACCTGCAATTCGACCCGACTTCAACCGGCTCGCCTGGCCACGGCACCGGCCTGGCTGCCGCGCTGGACGGCATCGCAGCGGTGGATAGCATCGCCTATCGCCCGATCTCGGGCGGACTGCGCGCCCCGCAGTTGCGCCACGGGATCTGGCGCACGCTGATGTTCCGGGTCCGGCCTGAAGCGCCGGACTGGCAGGTCCGCGGCCTTGAGCAGGACCTCCTGCGGATGCCTGAGTACATGCCCGGCATCCTCAACTGGCGGCTTGCCCGCGTCTTGTCACCCGGCACATGGACCCATGTCTGGCAGCAGGAGTTCGCCAGCGCAGACGATCTGATGGGCGAATACCTGATGCACCCCTTTCATTGGGGCCATGTCGACCGATGGTTCGACCCCGAGTTTCCCGAATGGACAGTCCAGGCGATCTCCCATGCCTTCTGCCCGCTCGCGGCAAGCCTGATTGCCAACCACAACCGCACAGAGGAATACGCGCCATGACCGGACCCGGAACACTGACAGGAAAGATTGCGCTGGTGACCGGCGCCAGCCGCGGCATCGGCCGCGCCATCGCGCAGCGCTTCGCCGCGGAGGGCGCGCTGGTGGTTGCCACGGCACGGCGCGCAGGCGAGTCCGAGGACGAACCTGGCACGCTGGCCGAGACAGTTGGCCAGATCAGGCGGCAAGGGGGCCGTGCCATCGCGCTGGCGGCGGATCTCGAAGACCCGGCGCAGCGCGACAACGTAGTGGCGCAGGCGGCAAGCGCCGCGGGCGGTCTCGACATCCTGGTCAACAATGCCGGCATGGCGGAATACAGCGGCATCGAATCGATGCCGCTGGAAATCTTCGACAGGACGGTCGGGCACTACCTGCGCATCCCCTTCGTGCTCAGCCGTGCAGCGATCCCGCTGATGCGCGCGCGCGGCGCGGGGTGGATCCTGAACCTGGGCTCCGTCACCGCCCTGTCGCCGGCTCGCCCATATCAGGACTTTGACCGGGCTGGCGGGGCCACGGCCTACGCCGCGGTCAAGGCCGCCATCAACCGGTTCACCGAGGGCCTGGCAGCGGAACTGGAGGCCGACAATATCGCGGTCAATTCCGTAGCGCCAAGCACGGCGATCCGCACGCCAGGCAGCGAGCGCTATATCCCGGATGGCTATCCCACCGAGCCAGTGGAGTACCTGGTGGAGACGGCGCTTGCACTGTGCAGCGTGCCGGCCCGGCTGCGCACCGGCCACATCGCCCATAGCCTGCACTTCCCCCTGGCGCACGGGCTGAACGTCCGTACGCTTGACGGCCAGGGCATGCTGCCGCCGCCCGTGATCCCGTCCTGGGCACATCCCGGTTTGAGCCACGAACTGTCCGCAAGCTAAGCCCATGGAGAAGAGCATGCGCGCTGTCGTCATGGATCGTACCGGCGGACCGGACGTACTCAGGCTTGGAGACCTCCCGAGGCCGGAACCCGCCGCCGGCGAAGTCCTGATCCGCGTGGCCTGTGCCGGCGTAAATCCCGCGGACTGGAAATGCCGCGAAGGCTATCTGAGCCACTTCATGCAATACAGCTTCCCGTTCGTGCTCGGCTTCGATGCCAGCGGCGTCGTGGCAGCGGTGGGGAGCGGCGTCGAGGACTTCGCCCCGGGACAGCGCGTGTTCGCTCAAACCGGGGTCGGCGCAGGCAAATGGGGTTCCTATGCCGAGTACGTTGCGGTCAGCCAGGATTGCGTGGTGCCGATTCCCGACAACCTGGGATTTGCCGAAGCCGCGGCCGTCCCGACCCCGGCGCTGGCCGCCTGGACGGGACTCTTCGACGAAGGCGGACTCAAGCCAGGCCAGACGGTGCTGGTTCATGGCGGTGCCGGCGCGGTCGGCAGGTTTGCCGTGCAACTGGCAAAGACAGCCGGGGCAACCGTCGCTGCCACCTGCAGCGCGGCACGCCGCGACGAACTGATGGCGCTCGGGTGCGACCTGGCAATTGACTACCGGGGCGGCGACATCGCTGCCGCGATGCAGGCATGGGCGCCGGCTGGCGTCGACCTGGTACTGGACGCCGTTGGCTGCGGCATCCTGCCAAACGGCATGGAGCTGCTCAGGCCCGGCGGCATCCTTGTCGCCATCCTGACGCTGGTCGTTGGCGACAGCGGCCCCGATCCCGCCGCGGCCGCGCGGCGTGGCGTCCGCAGCGCCGTGGCGTTCAGCAAGATGCCCAGCGGCGCGCGGCTGCGCGAGATCGCAGCGCTGCTCGGCAGCGGGCGCCTGCGACCGCCCCGCATCGAATGCCTGCCGCTGGAGCACGCCGGGCGCGCGCTTGACCTGGTCCAGTCGGGCAAGGCGGCAAGCAAGCTGGTGCTGCGTATCGCCGAGCCGCGCGATGCCTGATCGCGGGTGACCGCACGCCGGCCTGCCAGCCGATGCTGGCGCACGACCATAACACCATTGAAATTGGAGGAGAACCATGAAGCGCAAAGCCTTCCTGCTATGCACGATCGCCGGCGCGGTGCTAGCCGCCTCACAGATCAACGCACCTTCCCTTGCCGCGATGACGCCTGATGAAGTCAGGCGTCTGGATGGCCCGCTCACGCCAATGGGCGCCGAACGGCCCGCCAACAAGGATGGCAGCATCCCCGCGTGGAGCGGCAAGTGGCAGGCCGCGCCCGCAGGCCTGGCGTTCCGGCCGGGAGACGCGTATCCCGATCCCTACGCGTCGGAACAACCGCTGGCAACGATCACGGCCCAGAACCTGGAGCAGTACCGTGCCCGCCTGAGCGACGGGCAGCTCGCCATGTTCAGGCTGTACCCGGCAACCTTCAAGATGGTGATCTATCCCAGCCATCGCGACTTTCGCTATGGCGATGCCGTCTACAAGGCGATCCAGCACCACGCCCCCGGCACGCAGCTGACGAGCGACGCGAACGGCCTCAAGGACTATCCGCCGACGGCGCCCTTTCCGGTTCCCAAGAATGGCCTGGAGCTGATGTGGAACCTGCGCTTCTCTTCCGCCATTGCCGAAGAGGCGGCCGTCTATGACCAGGCCGTCGTGTATCGCGACGGCAAGATCGCGTGGGGCAAGTGGAAATATGACATCTGGTCGCCGGTCAACGGCACCGCGTTCGAAAAAGCCTCGCCCCTGATCAACCGCACCTTCGCCCGCGTTGAGACCGAACTGCCTTTGCGTGAACGCGGCAATATCATCGTCTCCCACAATTTCTGGGATCGCGAAGGTTCGGATACGGCCAGGACCTGGCAATACAATCCCGGCACCCGCCGGGTGCGCCAGGCACCCGAGTTCGGCTTCGACCAGCCGCTTGGGCCGGGCGGCTTCCGCACCGTGGACGACGATCGCCTGTTCAATGGCTCCGGCGAACGCTACGACTGGAAGATTGTCGGCAAGCGGGAAATCTATATTCCGTACCACAACTACAAGCTGGCCGATCCCGCCGTCAAGTACGCCGAGCTGCTGGGCCCCAACCATGCGGCCCCCGACCTTATCCGCTATGAACTGCACCGCGTCTGGGTGCTCGAAGCCAGCCTCAAGCAAGGCTTCCGGCATCAGTACGCGAAGCGCGTCCTGTACCTGGACGAGGACACCTGGATGGCCGTGCTTGCCGACAACTACGATGCCCGCGGCCAGTTGTGGCGCACCAATCTGCAATCGTCGCTTTTCGCCTACGATGCACGGCGCTACTACCCGGCAGTGGCCTTCTACCATGACCTCGCCGCTGGCTCCTACCTGGCGGACCGGCTGACCAATGAAGGCAAGCCGGTACGCCTGAACAGCAGTCCGCAGTTCAGCGAAGCGTATTTCTCGCCCGATTCGATCCGGGGCGCGGGGCATTGACGGTCACGCCGGCTCACGGTCCCATTCATATTCGGGTTGAATGCGTCTCTGCGCGCAGCCGGTCTCCGAGTTGAGCAGGCGATGACGCCTTGAGATCAATGCCTTGGCTGTCGTCGAGCCGTGCCCTGGTCTGCGAATTCGCCAATGCCGATCGGACTTCCTCCGCAAGCTTGCTCACGACGGCAGCCGGTGCCCGCGCGGGAGCCACCAGGGCCCACGCCGTGCTCTCGGGCCACGCCGTTACGGCGTGCCGCCCGACACATCGATCCGAAACACCCGCCCGCTCGTCGCCGACGTGCCCGGATCAGCCAGCACGTACAGCGCGTGCCCGTCATCCACGCCAAAGGAGAACACGCTGCCCGGGATAGTGACGTTCCAGTCGACCTGTTCGGTGGCAACGCCATCGCGGACCATGAAGCTCAGCAGCTTGCCCGTGCAAAGGTCGGAATAGAAGTACCGCCCATGCAGCGCCGGATTGGCACTGCCCCGGTACACATAGCCGCCGACGATGGCGCAACCGCCCGCGTCATGGCCGTATTCGAAGACCGGCATGGTCAGCCCGGCCTTGTCGCACGTGGCGGCACCCACGCAGGCGGTGCCCTCAGTCCGGTTCCACCCGTAGTTCAGGCCCGCGCTGGTGGCCGGCGCCACGTCGACTTCCTCGAGCCGGTCCTCGCCGACATCGGCGATATACAACAAGCCGGCGTCGAACGAGAACCGCCATGGGTTGCGCAAGCCGAGGGCCCAGATTTCGCCGCGACTGCCAGACTGGCCGACGAACGGATTGCCGGCAGGCAAGCCGTAGCCGGACGCGCCCCTGACGTCGATGCGCAGCATCTTGCCAAGCAGCGTTCCCGCGTTCTGGGCGTTGCCCGCCGGATCGCCACTGCCGCCGCCGTCGCCCGTGCCGATATAGAGCATGCCGTCCGGGCCGAACCCGAGCTGGCCGCCGTTATGGTTGGAGAAGGTGCCGTGCGGAATCGACAGCAGCACGGTGCCTGATGCCTGGGCGATATCCGGATTCCCGGCCGACACGTTGTAGCGGGCGATGGTAATGGCGCCATTGGTGTCGGTGTAATAGACGTAGAAGCGGCCGTTGGTCCCATAGTTGGGATCGAACGCCATCGACAGCAGCCCGCGCTCGCCATCGGTCGTCGTCAGTGCGGCGATATCGAGGAACGGCGTAGCGACCAATGCGCCGTTGCGCACGATCCGGATGCGGCCGGCGCGCTCGACCACGAACAGGCGCGGATCGCCGAGGGGCGCGGTCAGGAAGATAGGCGCGGAGAACCCGCCGGCAATCTGCGTCAGCGACAACCGCACCGTTTCCGGCGAACCGTAGGCCACGCTTGCCAAAGCACGGCCGCCCGCGGTCACCCCCACGGTCTGCGAAGGCGGCTGCGGCTTGAGGAGCGTGCTGCCCGTCAGGACGCTGGCGGCACTGACGGTATAGCTGCCAGCAGCCAGATTGGACAGCGTGGTCGACTGGGTCACGGTCTGGCGGAACTGGCCGGGCCCCAATACCGTGATGGCCGCCGACGTCCCGGACGGCAGGCCGGAGATGGAGAGCGTCAGCGCGCCGGTACCGCCGGCGTTGTCACTACCCCCGTCGTCCCCGCCCCCTCCGCACGCTGCGATACCCAGGCAGCAGACGATGAAAAATCGGCAAAGCGAGTAGCGAAGTGCTTCGGACATGGCGCGCTCCTGTCACGGCTCATAGCCTGCCACGCAAGAACCGATCCACGGCCTTGACACAAGTCCCGCCGGGCCTTTCCGGCGGCAGGCGCGCCTCGCCTTTGTAAAAAATACTTCATGCGCGCGGCATCGGCGATGCGTGCGGTAACCTGAATCAGCGATGGTGGCGGAATGCGCAAGCTGCCCGGCCATGGCTTATGAGCCCGGTTCCACCTGCGCGCCAATGACAGGAGTGCGCCCGTGCCGGGCGCACAAAAAAAAGCCGCTCCAAAGAGCGGCCTTCCCGGCAAACGGACTAGCGCTTCACCCCCGGATCAGTCATCCAGCAACGACAAGTCCCGCACCGCGCCCTTGTCGGCCGACATCACCAGCTTGGCGTAGGCCTTCAGTGCAGCAGACACCTTGCGCGGACGCGCCTTGGCCGGCTTCCACCCCTTGGCGTTCTGCGCCTCGCGACGGCTCGCCAGTTCCTCATCGGACAGCAGCACATTGATCGTGCGATTGGGAATGTCGATGCGGATCTTGTCGCCGTCGCGCACCAGGCCGATGGCGCCGCCTGCTGCCGCTTCGGGCGAGCAGTGGCCGATGGACAAGCCCGAGGTGCCGCCGGAGAAGCGGCCGTCCGTCAGCAGCGCGCAGGCCTTGCCCAGGCCCTTGGACTTGATGTAGCTGGTCGGATAGAGCATCTCCTGCATGCCGGGGCCGCCCTTGGGGCCTTCGTAGCGCACGATCACCACGTCGCCCGCCTTGACCTTGTCGTTGAGGATGTTCTCCACCGCCTCGTCCTGCGATTCGGTGACGTGGGCCGTGCCTTCAAACACGAGGATGCTCTCGTCCACGCCGGCGGTCTTCACCACGCAGCCGTCGAGCGCGATATTGCCCGTCAGCACCGCCAGGCCGCCTTCCTTGGAGAAGGCATGCTCGTAGGAGCGGATGCAGCCCTCGGCGCGGTCCAGGTCCAGGCTGGGCCAGCGCGTGTCCTGGCTGAACGCCACCTGGGTGGGAATGCCTGCCGGGCCGGCCAGGTAGAAGTTCCTGACGGCTTCGTCCCGGGTGCGGCTGATGTCCCACTGCTCCAGCGCGTCCTTGAGCGTGGGGGCATGCACCGTGGGCACGTCGGTGTGCAGCTTGCCGGCGCGCTCCAGTTCGCCCAGGATGGCCATGATGCCGCCCGCGCGGTGCACGTCTTCGATGTGGTACTTGTTGGTGTTGGGCGCCACCTTGCACAGCTGAGGCACGACGCGCGAGAGGCGGTCGATATCGGCCATGCCGAAGTCGATGCCCGCCTCGCTCGCGATCGCCAGCAGGTGCAGGATGGTGTTGGTGGAGCCGCCCATGGCGATATCCAGCGTCATGGCGTTCTCGAACGCCTTGAAGCCCACCGCGCGCGGCAGGATGCGCTCGTCTTCCTGTTCGTAGTACTGGCGGGCCAGTTCCACGATGCGGCTGCCGGCGCGCTTGAACAGCTGCTCGCGGTCCGCGTGCGTGGCCACCACCGTGCCGTTGCCCGGCAGCGACAGGCCCAGCGCCTCGGTCAGGCAGTTCATGGAGTTGGCGGTGAACATGCCCGAGCACGAACCGCAGGTGGGGCAGGCGGAGCGCTCCACCTCGGCCACGTCGGCGTCGGAATAGGCGCTGTCGGCGGCGATCACCATGGCGTCCACCAGGTCGAGCTTCTTGAACTCCATGGCCTTGGTGACGGGGTTGGCCAGGCGCGTCTTGCCGGCTTCCATGGGGCCGCCGGAGACGAAGATCACCGGGATGTTGAGCCGCATCGCGGCCATCAGCATGCCGGGGGTGATCTTGTCGCAGTTGGAGATGCACACCATGGCGTCGGCGCAGTGCGCATTGACCATGTATTCCACCGAGTCCGCGATGATGTCGCGGCTGGGCAGCGAATACAGCATGCCGTCATGGCCCATGGCGATGCCGTCATCGACCGCGATGGTGTTGAACTCCTTGGCCACGCCGCCCGCGGCCTCGATCTCGCGCGCGACCAGCTGGCCCAGGTCCTTCAGGTGCACGTGCCCGGGCACGAACTGGGTGAAGGAATTGACCACCGCAATGATGGGCTTGGAGAAATCTTCGTCTTTCATGCCGGTGGCGCGCCACAAGGAGCGCGCCCCCGCCATGTTGCGGCCGGCGGTGGAGGTTTTGGAACGGTATGTGGGCATTTTATTGCTGAAGAAATATCGCAGAAAGGAAGCGGGCCACAGGAATAAGGGCCCTTGCGTGCCCGTGCGAACAACCTCTTGAGCTGCGCCCTGGGCAAAGCGGCAATTATCCCACACCGCCCGGGCTGTCTTGCCACCACGCACCGTGTCCGCCTGAGCCCCCACGGACGGCGAGAAGTTGCCTACGCTAGGGAATCGCTGAACAAAGCGTCAGCGCGCAGCGTTGCCAGTGTGATGCCGATTTTTTTTGTCAACCAACAGCAGATTTGACGGCTTGCCAGTTGGAAATTTTCATTTTTT
>NZ_KB903088.1:0-1487 GCF_000379565.1 Cupriavidus sp. UYPR2.512
GTGTTGACGGCGGTGTAAAAGCGACAGTAAATGGCGGCGTTTGGTTGGGGTAAGCAAGGGGCCGCATGCGGCCCCTTGCAGTTCGGGTTGGACGGTGTTGGTTAGAACGGATCGTCCAGGCCTTTCTCGGGGGGGCGAGCGCTGCTCACTCAGCAGGTCATGCAGAGCGAGCTGGTAGTGCGCGCAGATCCGTTCGCGTAGATCGTCGATGAGTTCGACGACGGCGAGGGCCTGCTCAGCGGACCAGTTGTCTGGGATCAGGAAGTCGAGCCCGTGGGTGATGCCTGAGGGCAGATGCAGACGCGTCATGATGGCTTTCTCTCCGCCCGGGCCGCGCTGCGTTTCTTTGCTCGCTGATCGGCCCGCTCACGCGCTTCCTTGACGCGATACGACTCGCCCTCGATTGCGATGACTTCGGCACGATGCACGAGCCGGTCAACCAGCGAGACGACACAGGCGGCGTTCGGGAACACCTCGGACCACTCGGCGAACGGCCGGTTCGTCGTGACCACCGTACTGGTGGCGCCATACCGGCGACTGACGAGTTCGAACAGCAGATCGGCATGCCGGTTTGAGTACGACAGGTAGCCGACCTCGTCGATGAGCAGCACGTCCGGCGAGGCATAGCGGTGGAGGCGCCGCCGCAAGGCCGAATCGCTGTCGAGGGCGGCCAGCTCGCCGAGCATCTGGCCGGCGGTGGTGAACAGCGCCGTGTGCCCTTGGACGAGCGCCTGATAGGCCAGATTCAGCGCCAGGGTCGATTTGCCGACGCCGTTCGGGCCGATCAGCACGACGTTGGCCGAGTCCTTGACGAACTCCAGCGACATCAATTCTTCGACGGCGGCCCGGTCGCAGCGCGTCGGCCAGTTCCAGTCGAAGTCGCACAAGGGCTTGAAGTTGCCCAGGCGGGCATCCCGGATGCGGCGCTCCAGCGAGCGGCGCGAGCGCTCCTCTTCTTCCCATTGCAGCAGCGGCGCCACCCACCCGGCGTCGGCGACCTCCGGCCAGTGCGCGAGTAGCCCGTGCAGACGCAAGGCATTCGCACGGCTTTGCAGGTTCTCAGGCGTGTTCATTGGCATCTCCAGCGATCTGATCGTAGATGTCGAGCCGGTGGGGTATGACCAGCTTGTCCTTGTGCCGGACGTGTTCAGGCAGATGGATGCCCACCGGCGGGGGCGCCTGGCGCGCCTCGCGTCGGCGCTCCAGCGCCAGGCGCACCGGATTCTGGTGAGGCGCCGCATCGCTGGCGAGGATTTCCTCGATCGCCGCTTGCAGTTCTGCTGCGCCATAACGGTCGAGCAGGCGCAGCAGGTGCGTGGTGATGTTGCCCAGATTGCCGCCCCGTTCCGCCGCGCGCAGCAGCAGCGCCTGGCTGGCCGGCGCCGCCCGAGCCAGATGGTCAAGTCCGCGATGGTGGCGGGCTTCGCGTTTGCGCTCGACCAAGGCGTTGATGTGCGCGGCAATCTCTATCTGCGCGCCGCGATCGT
>NZ_KB903089.1:0-1474 GCF_000379565.1 Cupriavidus sp. UYPR2.512
CGCGTGCACCGGCTCGCACCGAACTGCAACTTCAAGGCTTTGTCGTGGGTCTGCACAGTGTTCAGAGACAGCCGAGCGTATTCGATGTTACTTTCCGGTTCGAGATCGTCGATGTCTTGCGCATCACCAAGCAGTAGCAGCGCGGCGATTTCATGCGGACTGAGCATGTCAGGCTCCTTCGTCGGGTGTCGAAAAAAGGAACTACGACTGCTTGTCCGTGGACGGAGTTCCACGGAGGATGATTGGAACAACACCAAGTGAATTCGGTGCGAGGACGCGCTGAGTATGCGCACACCGAGCGTTGACACTAATCGTTCTTGTCGCCGGAATCAAGTGCTACGTGTGCTGCAATGCAGCGACGAAGCGGAAACCCATCGGATTGTTGGTCGATGTCTCAGACGTTTCGCAACCCAATGGTGCGCCGCGGATCACCGCAGATTGCGACAAAGGTTATACTCCGCGCTCCAACGAACAACGGATAATCAACATGGTCGCAGCAACCAAAGCAACGACACCGACGAGCGCGGTCACCAAAAAGAAGCCTGTCGCAAGGAAGCTGACGGTACCGACGAAGAAGGCGAGCGTGCTCGCACGTGAAGCCCAGGCCGCGAAAAAGCGCTTGCTGAAACTGCGCGCGGACACGAAGAAGGCGATTGAAGCGGCAAAGCGTGACGTCGCGAAAGCCACGGAGGCCGCAAAGTCTGCCGCGCGTTTTGAAAAGCAAGCCGCCAAGGACAAGCTCGCGGCGAAGAAGGCGAAGGCTGCAAGCGTCAAGAAGGCATCGGCCAAAGCCACCGCCACGAAGGTCGCCCCGAAAAAGGCGGCCGGTAGCAAAGCCGCCGCAACGGTCACGCCGAAGAAGGCCGCAGTGAAAGCCGTGGCGAAGAAGCGAACCGCGGCGAAGAAAGTAGCACCGGCCGTCACGACTCCCGAAGCTTCGGCGTAATATTTGCGCGTCGACTGAACTGGCCTTCGGCAACCGGTCGATTGAAGCAGGATGGGCGCACACCGGCGCCCAGTTTGATCGCCCCAGACAAGCCGCACTGAGCTTCGGCCTGTTTTTCACCAGCAGTATCCCGCCTCTGGCTTTGACTTCGTTAGTGCTGCGGCCAGATCCCGTTGATGCTGTGCTCGACTCCACGCACGCCCCCATATCTTGATTCCGGGGTTTTGCACCCGCTAATCGCTGGCCATCTGAATACATCTGGCGGGGCAATCACTGGCACTCCGGAGCCGAGAACACGTTTTGACTGCGCGCCGTGGCAAACAGCAACGCGCGTCACCATGAATTGAACCCCGCATGCCGAGCGCTCGACGCATACCCATGACATTCGTCTGCGGCTGTGCGTACCCATTTCTGCGAGCCGTGAAAGGGGCGTCGGCGTGGTTCAAAAGCCGGCTTTTTTGCGTTAAACGGACGAGCTGAACCGTCCTGCATAAAAATGCAGAATTGGTAAGGAATGCGATGCAAACT
>NZ_KB903090.1:0-1463 GCF_000379565.1 Cupriavidus sp. UYPR2.512
GCCTGCAGGCAGATAAAGAACAGCATCTGCGCCAGCGCCAGCGTGATCATCGAGAAGTAGATGCCCTGCCGGCGGATGGCCAGCGAACCCACCACATAGCCGATCAGCGCGCCCGTGCCGGTGCCCAGGATCAGGCCGATCTCCGGGGTCACGCCCCAGACCTTCATCGCATGGCCGGCGGCGTAGCCAGCGCCGCCGAAGAAGGCCGCATGGCCGAACGACAGCAGCCCGGTATAGCCGATCAGAAGGTTGAAGGCGCACGCGAACATCGCGAAGCACAGCATCTTGAGCACGAACACCGGATACGCACCGACCAGCGGCGCAGCCAGCAGGCACGCCAGCACCACGCCGTACAGAACCTGCTTGGGCAAGCGCCCCGCCATCTGCTGCTGCCGCATGCCAATTGCGGCGATAGATTGTCCGCTCATCACTTCTCCTTTCCGAACAGCCCTGCCGGGCGCAACAACAGCACCACCACCATGATGACGAAGACAACGGTGGAAGATGCTTCCGGGTACAACACCTTGGTCAGCCCTTCGATCACGCCCAGCCCCAGGCCGGTCAGGATCGCGCCCATGATCGAGCCCATGCCGCCGATCACCACCACCGCGAACACGACGATGATCAGGTTCTGTCCCATCAGCGGCGATACCTGCATGACGGGCGCCGCCAGCACCCCGGCAAGCGCGGCCAGCGCCACGCCGAAGCCATAGGTCAGCGTCACCATCAGCGGCACGTTGACGCCGAACGCCTCGACCACCTTGGCGTTCTCGGTGCCGGCGCGCAGGTAGGCGCCCAGCTTGGTCTTCTCGATCACATACCACGTCGACAGGCAGACCGCCAGCGATGCCCCAACCACCCACACACGGTAATTGGGCAAGCGCATGAAGCCGAGGTCGGAGGCGCCCTGCAGTGCCTCGGGCGGTGCATAGGGCAGCCCGGACACGCCATAGACCGAGCGGAAGATGCCTTCGATCACCAGCGTGATGCCCAGCGTCAGCAGCAGGCCGTAGATATGGTCGAGCTTGTAGACCCAGCGCAGCATGGTCTTCTCGATCCCCACGCCAAGCGCGGCCACCACCAGCGGCGATATGAGCAGCATCACCCAGTAGCTGAGCCCGGCATAGGCCATGCCGGCCCACGCCAGCACCGCGCCCAGCATGAAGAGCGCACCGTGCGCGAAGTTGATGACATTCAGCAGCCCGAAGATGACCGCCAGGCCCAGGCTCAGCATGGCGTAGAAGGCGCCGTTGACTAGCCCCAGCATCAACTGCGACAGCAGCGCCGGGAACGGGATTTCAAACAGGGTCATGGGTGCTCCTCATACGCCCAGCAATTCATGCAGCACCGGCATCCTGGCCTGCAGCGCATTGGCCGCGAAGCGCTCGACGATGCTGCCGTGCTCCATCACGTAGAAGCGGTCCGCCAGCGGCGCGGCAAAGCGGAAGTTCTGCTCCACCATC
>NZ_KB903091.1:0-1461 GCF_000379565.1 Cupriavidus sp. UYPR2.512
ATCCGAAAGAGTTTACAACCCCACCCGCTATGTCATTGACCGTAAACGACTTTCTGCGGCGCACCAGCCGCCAGGAGTTGTGTGTAATGAGGTGGTCTTACCTGACGTTGGACATCGGCCCAATTGATGCCGTCCCAGGCCACGCCGGAAGGCGCACACGCTGGTGTTGCTGCGTCCATTTGCTTCCCCTCCGTTAAGATGGTTCTACCTACTCTCTTGTGACGAGAGACCATGAGGAAGTCTGCCCGCTTTCGCGTGGGATGATGTTGCAACCCCTATCCATCCGATTACAGGATGGCGTTCGCTTTGTCCTCAATCCTTCGCCCGCATTGCCATGGGCAAGCCTTGCGGCTTGCTGTCCCCGAGGGGAGCGATACGGGATTTCCACGTTCCGCTTGCGAAAGCATGTCGGGTTAGGCGCCTGCTGTCGATCGGGAAGCGTATGGGTCACGAGAGCGTATATTCAAGACGCTCTTCCCACCTCCATTGCCATTTTGGCTCAAGCGTAATAGCCACTTCCGCTTGTTTAGAATAACGACCTTTATCGCAGATTCACATGTGTTCGCCATGCCGACTGTCTAGCACTCATCCGGCGTGTGGCTGCCAGAAGGGTACGCCTCTCGCGATTGATACCCCGCATCTTGCGATGCTTCGTTACGTTGTCAGAGTCGCTCTTTATTCAGACTCCTAGACGCGCCCGGTGACACGGGCGGTTCCCTCATGTTGAAGCAGGAACAGCTCCTGCAAGCGACTTCATGTCGCAACGACCACCTTCTATCCGCCGGCGCTTGGCCGGCCTCATCCTGCATGCGCATTACGCCGGAATCATCAACCAGGAAACATGCCCCATCTAGATAAATCGGTTGCATCAGCAACCCAGGAGGAGAACGGGCATGTTCACCTCAGACCGTTTGTGCTTGCGTAGTTGACCTGACTGACCGTTACCTCCTTCCTGCAAAACTTTCAGGCGCCTACGCCGACTTCAGCCGTGCGCCTTCGGGAATCTCACCGTCTTTCAGGTAACGCCACAGCGCAATGGCGAGTCGCCGTGCGACTGCAACGATCGCGATGCGCCGGGCCCGCCGGTTTGGTCCCGTGCTCTGGGTGCGCTCGTTGAACCAGCGCGTGAGTGCACTGTCGGGCTGGTAGCGCAGCCAGCACCATGCCATCTCGACCAGTAACGCGCGCACGCGTCGGTTGCCCTGTTTGCTGATGCCCTGGTCGACCTGGCTCTCGCCGCTGTCGTAGGGCTGGGCCACCAGCCCCGTACAGGCACCCACCTCGCGCCGGTTGCTGAACTCCCTCCAGAACAATTCGAGCGCGAGGCGCGACGCGCCCACTTCGTCAATTCCTTTCAGGCGCGCCAGGTGTTCCGTTGCGGGCTGAATGAGAGTTGGCGTCGCGAGATATTTGGCATGAGACAGGGGCGGATGTCTCGCGCTTTTTGCACAAGAGATTCAC
>NZ_KB903092.1:0-1458 GCF_000379565.1 Cupriavidus sp. UYPR2.512
GTTAGCGCGCGGTCCGGCCGTTGACTTGTAGGTGGCGCGGGCTGTTAGTTTCCGCCAGTAGAAATGAGCGGGATCGCTGTTGCCTGCCGTTGCGCTCGGATACCGGGCGCCGAGGTGCCGTCGGCGTAAGGCAGCGGTCGCTGAACGTTACGGAGGCGGAGTTGGTTGGCCCGTCCGCAAGGCGTCCTCACCACAACGGCTCTGGGCGTGGCCTTCGGGCATCGCCGGTGTTCCGCTTGGTGTTGGTCGCATGCATGGAGTTTCCGCACCCAGTGACCAGGCCAAGGCGTTCTTCGCGTTCAAGAAGGCGAATCTGTCGTGCTGTGTTCCGCACCGTGGAGCTTGCGCCACCCGCGCCGCCGGGAACCTGGACCGACATTGTGCGCTGCTGGTGCGGTTCTAGCGCCACCTTCTCAATGTCTCGCAAGCTCTTGACCGGTAGGCTCTCTAGAGTGTTCTTATAAGAACACTCTCCTCTGTTCGGCAGTGGGCCGTGCTCATCGGAGTGTTAAGAACGTTGGAGAGAACGCGAAACCAAGAAGCGGTGCAGGTTATCTCGAGTGTTCTTATAAGAACACTCCGCTCCCAGGCGTTGAGTGGCCTGCCGAACTCAATGCCTGGCTCGACAAGCTAAGCCGCCACATCTTGTTGAACGCGCGCGGATGGCCAGCCATCCAGTTCAAATGCTCTTTAAGACGCGAGCGGAGGCGCTCCTAGTCGTGAAAATTCATCCACTATTGAGCGAGGCGACAGGAAGCGAGATGGCTGCTTGTGGGAGGGGAACATGACGCGGAATTCCATTGCTTACCACCTGCATCCATTGGCCAACACAACAATATTGCTGAGCCCGAGTACCCCGAACCGATTTTGCCGCGCTGCGCCTCAGGCTGCAGCGTAACGAAGCCTACAAGGATTTGCTGACCACCGCGGACGCTGACTGGACCGACCCAAAAGTCACGCGTGTTCGCCGCGGCGTCCGTTCGAGGGGCCGCTGTCACTACAGTAACAAAAGTACACCGCCTAGGTCATTCGCTCATTTTCCAAATAGCTCATCCGTGTGCGCTAATTGGCGGCAATCCTTGGGCAACATTTGCGGACCCGAGAATAGATGAAAGAGAGCGGAGAGGGCCATCGACAAAGCGCTACCCGCTCAGCTTTGGTTGGCGCTAACAGCGGAAGGCGGCTTGCTCGACCGAGCGTGCGCCAGCGATGAAGGAACCAGGCAAGCGTCCACCGGCGTCTTTCAGCCAGATGAAGCGGCCACGGTAGGTCATCCACATTACCGTTTGGGCACACGCCGCGGAATTCCTCCTAGAATTCACCAGCATCCAGCTAGAGAAGACTGCCTTCGACACGCGGGACAAGAGAGGTGGCGCCGGAAATTCGGACAGTCGGATAAATGGAAGAGCTGGGGTCTGAGCCGGCCATAATGGCGGGCAGAAAGGACCTCAGAAGATG
>NZ_KB903093.1:0-1453 GCF_000379565.1 Cupriavidus sp. UYPR2.512
GGGCGGATTCAACCGGTCGTCGCAACAATAGATTGTTGAACAGATTTTAGATATTGGTCCAGGGCTTCGGCAGGTGTCTTCCAACCAAGCGTTTTTCGGGGCCTGGTATTCAGTGCATTGGCAACGGCCTGGATCTCTCGAGCGCTCCAACGGGATAGGTCTGTGCCCTTTGGAAAGTATTGTCGCAGAAGACCGTTCGTGTTCTCGTTCGTGCCGCGCTGCCATGGACTGTGAGGGTCGGCGAAGAATACCTTTACCCCGGACTCGACGGTGAAGCGGGCGTGATCAGATAGTTCCTTGCCACGATCCCAAGTCAATGACCGCCACAACTGGGCAGGCATGTCGGTCACGGTCTTCTTGAGCGCATTGGCCATCGTGACAGCTCCGTAGCCAGCCAGTGCGGGGCCATTCTTCGTCCGGGGAGTCGACCCATAGCCTTTCTCCCGAGGCAGGTGGACGAGCATGGTGAATCGGCTTGATCGCTCGACCAGCGTTCCAATCGCGGACCGGTTCAGGCCGATGATCAGGTCACCCTCCCAATGCCCTGGCACAGCACGATCCTGCGCTTCTGCAGGCCGGTTAGAGATCATCACATCCTCGCTAACGTGCGCCCAGGTCTTGGCTTGTGCCCTAGCCCTCGGTACGCGCAACGCCCGCCCAGTGCGCAGACAGCTGACCAGCTCGCGCTTGAGAGCGCCGCGGCCCTGGATATAGAGCGCTTGGTAAATGGCTTCGTGAGAGAGGCGCATGGATTCGTCATCCGGGAAGTCGATCTGCAGCCGGTTGGAAATCTGCTCGGGCGACCAGCCATTGACCCATTTGCGGTCACCGCGATGCGGCTTGTTTCTCCCTTTGAACGGCGCTTGCCGAGGCCCTGAAATCTCACGGCCATTAGCGTCGCGAACCTTGCCCTCCAAGCGGTCTTGCACGTAGTGGCGCAGCCGTGGGTTAGTCACCAGTTTCGATGGTTTGGGTCTTTTGGCAACCAGTTCCGCCTTCCACTGCGCAACCGAAGCCCGATACTGAAGCTGGCCGCCACGAGTTGCAGCGTTACGTGTCAGTTCCCGGGAGACCGTTGACGGGCTGCGTCCGATACGGCGAGCGATCTCGCGTACTCCGACGCCCTGCAGCGATAGTAGCCCAATCTCTTCTCGCTCCGCGAACGACAAGTACCTCCCGGATATGGGGCTCGACATGAATAGTGGCATGCCGCCACGATAGCGGAACCAGCGGGCGCCTACCGCCTGCGACACGCCAACTGCCTCTGCTGCTCTCTCGCTCGTGATACCGGTGGCGATCTGCTCCCAAAATAGACGCTCGATCTCGCGCCGATGCGACGGCGCACCTGGCGAGCGCATCGCTCCTCGCCCTGTCAACTTCTGCATCCACCCCGCTGGTCGCCCCATAAACACCTCCTCCATCAAAGGTGTTGCGACGACCGGTTGAATCCGCC
>NZ_KB903094.1:0-1433 GCF_000379565.1 Cupriavidus sp. UYPR2.512
CATCTTCTGAGGTCCTTTCTGCCCGCCATTATGGCCGGCTCAGACCCCAGCTCTTCCATTTATCCGACTGTCCGAATTTCCGGCGCCACCTCTGCCTAGTGTCGGATTTACACAGCCGTCAACAACAAGTGCCGTACGAAGACCTGTCTTCGCTTGGCTGTCGCTTTATTCGTGTTGTGGCGGCAAATCACGGATGAGCAATGTACAAAATTTCATGCCTCTGAGCGAACGTCCAACATGTCTACACTCCTATTCGCAGTGGCGAATCGTCGCCCACAGTATTCGGGGACGACGATTCGCCCAATTGGTCCCTTGCGACAATCAACTGAGCCGGCGCGCAACTCTTTGCTAGGTCCACTGCAAACGCTCTCCCACTCCAGCAGCGGTGCGTCGGCGAACAATGGGGAGCATGACCGACCAGCAAGAACTCTCACGTCAGCCGGTACCGCATGAACTTGAATCAGGCCGCATACATACTTCTCCGAATGATGCTGAAACTAACAACGAATGCGTTCCGGCTGTTTCTGAACACTGCGCAGATGGCTCGACGCGGCCTTGATGAGTTGCAGCTTGGTGCGAGCCGGTGCCCGGGAGGTGACGGCTTGCTGGATATCGGCGTTGGCCATCTCGTCGCGATTGAGTTCCGGGCCGTAGATGGGCAGGTAAAACACCTCGATTTGCTCGACGTGCCGGGCGAGCCAGGCCTTCACCGGCTTGCTGTGATGCACCCTCAGGTTATCGAGAATCAGGGCCTTCTTGCCTGCGTCCTTGACCAGACGGCGCAGAAAGTCGATCAAGATATCGGCGTTAAGCGACCCCTCGAAGATCTTCCAGCGCATCTTGTCGCGATTGGTGACCGTGGAAATGATCGACAGCCCCTCGCGCTTGCTGTTGATGCGTACCCCCCCTCGTTTGCCCGATTGGAGCGAAGCTGCGCCCGCGCACGTCGTCAGATCGCAGTCCGGTCTCATCGCCTCAGTGGATTTCTGCATCCTGAGCCTTAGCACGCTGCGCGATCTCCGGATAGCCCTCATTCAGCCGTTTCCTGACCGCAGCCGAGGACTGCTCGTCAGCGCGGCGAATCGGTTTCTGCGGAGTGAGGCCCCTGCGCGACAAGTAGAGACCCATGGTGCGAACCGGAAGCCGGATACCGAAGCGGTGCTCGACCAAATCAGCAACCGCGCGACGGGTCCACAGTGCGTAAGCCATCTTCATTGATCCGGTGTGCTGTCGCGAATCAGCTTGCAGACTTCGCGCCCCTGCTCGGCGTTCAACAAGCGCCCCTCGCCAAACCGACGCCCACCGTGGCATCTTGCAGCGTCGTCGCGACGCCCTCAGTATGGCGCTGGCAAGATGCCAAACACTCCAATGCGATATCCCAGCTGTGCTTGTCCATCTCCGCTCTTGATCGACACCGCCAGCATGAGATGCGC
>NZ_KB903095.1:0-1477 GCF_000379565.1 Cupriavidus sp. UYPR2.512
GACCCTTTACCAAATGGGCGATCAGGTCCTCGGGAATGCTCGGCAGCGCGCGGTCGGCGGCTTGGCTGGTCTTCGTCTTGCGTGGCATACATGCTTATATGGACGCCTCCGTTTGCGCTAGTGTTTCGAGCATCTGGCATAACAGGAACGGTTTGCAGCTTTATATCCGGCCTTATTGCAGCGATTCCTATGCTGCGGGCCCCTATGGAATTGTGAGTCAGCTGATATTGCCGCTGCGGGCCCCGATGAAATCCGCTGACTCACACCTCATTGCGGGTACGAGCTCGAAGCTCGGCAACCAGTTCAGGTTTAGTGAGTCCCGGTCCAACCTATCGCGCCATCACACTCGATTGCCAACGCAACCTTCCCGCTCTACAAGCTATCTATACGTGTGATCTACTGAGCCGTTCGTTGATGCAGGTGCTACGCTCACATACCCTTTTTGATATGACCGACCATGAGCCAATACCGCCCAAATCGTGCGAGCCATCTTGTTGGCTAACGCAACGATTAGCACATTCGGCGGTCGCCGTTTCCTCATTTGCTCGACCCACGGTCCCGGGGCTTTCGCATGTTGCAGCACGCTACGAGCGCCGTGAATCAACAACGTGCGCAGATAGGTATCGCCGCGTTTGCTGATCCCATGCAGATTGACTTTACCGCCAGACCCAGTCTGCTTTGGCACCAGTCCAGCCCACGCGGCAAACTCACGGCCTGACTTGAATGTCCTTGCATCGCCAATCATTGCAACGGCGGCCGTGGCCGTCAGTAGCCCGACGCCTGGGATTTCGCTGATGGCCTTCACAGGGCCATCCTCCTTTTTCCATTCGCGCAGCCTTCGCTCGATTGCCGCAATTTGCTTATCCAGCTTCGTGAGTCCGTTCCACTGCTCACACAACGTGTCAATTAGTACTGCTGGCAACCGGTCGGCCAATCGGGCGAGTACGTCAGGCATTGCCTTGTCCAAGGCCGAGCGGCCTTTCCCCATCACTTGGCCGTACTCGGTCAGCAGACCCCGCAGGCAGTTGATCTGCATTGTGCGGAACTTTACCAATTGCTCGCGCGATCGATGCAGTGCCAGCATTGCTTGCTGCATCTCAGTCTTTACGGCGATCGCCTTGCCCGGCTGCTGCACCGCCAGCCAGATCGCCCGGGCATCCGCTGCGTCGTTCTTGTTGCGAATATTGAACGCTTTTACGAACTCAGCCGGCATTAGCCTTACCTGATGACCCATCCCTGTGAGTTGTCTCGCCCAGTGGTGGGAACCGCCACACGCCTCCATGCCTATCAGGCAAGGCATGCGGTTGGCGAAGTATTGCAGGAACTTCCCCCGGGAGATCGGTTTATTCACGATCTCGCCGCTGTCCTGATCCACGTAGTGCACCTGGTCGGGTAGCAGCGACGCATTACTGCGCCGCCGCCCCCTCAGAACCGGACGTGCAGGTCGCCCCGCATCCGGCTCAAGCCATTCCTTCAG
>NZ_KB903096.1:0-1427 GCF_000379565.1 Cupriavidus sp. UYPR2.512
GGATGAAGTCATGGGGACGCCGAAATCAAAGTGGGCCACATTATCCCGCACTTTCATTTCTGCCCTGCCTGTGTAACGCCGGGATGAACCACGCCGAAAAACTTCAGCAGCGTGGTCGCATCCGGCACCGCTTCGACCACCAAGTCGATGCCCGGCAAACGCGCGCATTGCCATGCTGTCATACAGCGCGTCTTCCAGCGCCTCGTCCGACAGCCCGCACCGCTATGCGCAGCATCCGCTCAAGTCCGATAGGCGGCCGTCCGCGCTTGCCCTTGGGGTAATACGGCTCGACTGCCGCAATCAGGCGCGACCACGGCACCAAACTCTCCATCTCCTTCAGGAAGCGCTCGCGTCGCGTCCCCCGCTTCTTGCCGTGGCTTTCCGCTTCCGCAAAGTTGATCTGTCGCTTCATCAATGGACCTAAATCATGGACACGCCTATGACAACATACTTCTTCAATGCCGCGATGACTGCTGCACTGATTTAATCAGTGATTCCTTAGCGACTCTTAAGGCAACACGTGCCTACAAAGGAAGTGGGCTAAATTTGATTCAAGTCAAAAATTATGTGTTTTTTTGGTCGCGTATTCCGAGATTTTGAATAAACTTAATTTTGTCTCATAGACGCAGAGAGGAGTTGAGAATGACAAGTCCAATTAATGCTCTTACGACACAAGCCGGAAGTACCCCGGGCCCACAGTACCAGCCGCCTTGGGATTTCATCACGATTGACACAAACACCGGTGTGGGTGGCGAGTATATCTATATCGGTTATCAACTCGGCGACAGCAATCCAGTTACATCACTCAATTTCGTTGCTTACGACCAAGCTCAATCCAATCCCCCATCGGGTTGGAACTGGAACCCGCAAGATCTGAACGCAGGTGCGGGCGGGAAATACATCTACATGATTTGGAAGATGGGAGAAGCGAACAAAAAGCCTATTACCGCAATCACGCTGCTTGCGGTTAGTAATTCTTCACCGCCTGCGATTGAAGGTTATACCTCGATTAATCAGGACTTGAATCAAGGGGCTGGCGGCCCCTATATCTGGCCATATTTTAGTACAGTTGTACCGATGGAAATGAAGAAAGAAGCGGTGACCCGCAAGGGCGTTGTTGCATAAATCGAGATTGAAAACAGGGGCTCCTCGGTGATGCTGAACTCAGGCGATACGGACGGATTGCGGGCGAGCGAGCGCCAAGGCTTCGCTCCATCGCGTGGCGGAATCGAGGGCTGTGCACCTCGCGCGGCAATCTCCGCGTGGCACGGCTTGCTGTCGTAAGCGCCATCACCTCCGATGGTATCGATCGGTGTATCAGCCGGGATCTGGTCGAGCAGGTCGGCCAACACTTCGCCATCGCCAACGTCCTGGTGGGTCATCAGTGCAGCACAGATTTGGCCGGTGTTCGCGTCCATGGCGAGATG
>NZ_KB903097.1:0-1426 GCF_000379565.1 Cupriavidus sp. UYPR2.512
CCTGGCCCAGGACAATGCAGCGAGCCACGGGCTTTCCGGATTAGTGCCGGCGAAGTCGAGCGCGACATACAGCGGCCGGAGATGACGGCGGATACGCCCGGCCAGACCGTCCACTGCCTGCCAGTGTAAAGCCAGCTTACCCACTGGCTTTTCGCTCATACGCTGTGCTGTGGTTTGCAGCCTGTCACGGGGCATGATCTTGTAGGCGCGCTGGCGCACCTCGCCGAATGGCGTGGGATCAGGTACGCTGTCGTCGGTGTAAAGCGACAGAAGACGGCCGACCTGTGGCGTGTTTTGCTGACGGCGCACCTGCTCGGCGACAAAGGACTGTTTGGCAATAGCGCTGCATTCGTCCTCCAACTTCTTCATGTGATAGGCCATCGCATCAACCAGGTTGTCGGAGAGTTGCCGGTAGCGCACCCAGGCATAGCACAGCAGGTAGAGATGGGCCTGATCGGCCTTCAGGTTGCGAAGGTCGTGGACAGTGTAGAAGTTCGCCAGGTTCGCGTAGTGCAGCAGGTTCTGCTGCGAGATATTCAACCTGGGCAGCAGTGCCTTGGCGATTGCGTGCAACGGCTCCAGCTTCGCGCGCTTCTCCCGTTCGCGGATCATTTGCCGCCAACCGAAATCTTTCGCGTCCTGCTTGAGCGCTGCGAGTTGGGACAGGGTATCCTCACGCACCAGAAGCTCGCCCAGGGCAGCCTTGGCGGATTCATCTAGCACTTGCGCCAACAATTCGCTCAGCCGCTGGCGTTCGGCGGACAGGGCTTCGCTGACAATCTCTTGCAGGGTGGTGTAGCCAGGCCGGATGATCCTGTGCTCGTTGAGCCAGACGATCAACTCGGTGGCGACGAACCCCGGCGTTACGTCGCGTAGCACGGTCTGTGCGGCCTGCTGCGCGAGTTTCGGCAGGAAGTCAGCCGTCCACAACCGGTAGCCGCATAGTTTGGCGATCTGCTCGCGCTGGGTGTAGTGTTCGTGCTTGGTAATTTTCGTCGGTTCGAACGACTCGCCGTGGAAATAACGGCTCAGCACGAAAGCGTAATCGTCGTCGACTTCATCCCAGTCGAAACGGAAGAAGGCGTGCTTGGCCTTGAAGTAGCCGATCTGCAAGATGCAATAGACCTGGGCATGAAGACCCGGCCGGCTGTTGGCAAGCGCCAGCTCGGCTTCCGTCAAAGCAAGGTATTCCAGCTTCTGTGCATCATCGAACTCCGGCAGGCCGTACAAGGCTTCCTGTTCTGCGCCGGAAAAGACCGTCAGCCGCTCACTCTTGTTGAAAGTCATCGAACACGGTATTTGGAAAATCCGCGATTCTACAGAAATAAGCGTTATCTGGGGTATCCATTTAACCGGAGCTATTCCATACTTCGAGCATGGAGCTTCCAACCGCAGACATTGACTACCCTCGTTCCTTCGGTGAATT
>NZ_KB903098.1:0-64811 GCF_000379565.1 Cupriavidus sp. UYPR2.512
CAGGCGACGCGTTTTTTGGTTACTTATATGAACGCGCCCCGGTTTGCCAGGTAAAGCCAACATCAAGCGTGGACAGGATTGGCTGCAGCCTTATATCCGGCCTTGCGGTGCAGGCTCAGCCTGCGGGCCCTGATGGATTGCGCCGGGAGTGTCCCTATCTTTTTGCCGTGCTTGCAGGCACCAGTAACCAATTGGGCTTGCACTCCCGCGGTCCAACCTGTTTTGCCATCACGTTGACGTTACCGTTGCAACCTGTGGACGGGTTCCTTCCTTTCCTCCTTCCTTGCTAGCTCAGCCTGCCGTCAGGCAGGCCTGACCGAGACGTAGTCTCGGTCATAGGTACGCTCATGCGCCAAGAGCGCCCACACCGTGCGCGCCGTCTTGTTGGCCAGGGCAACCGCCGCGACATTCGTCGGCCGTCGCTGCGCGAGCGTCAGGCTCCAGCTAGGCTGGTTCTTTCTGCGCAGATGGCTCAGCACGACCCGAGCGCCGTGAACGAGCAAGGTGCGCAGGTAGGGGGCGCCGCGTTTGCTGATGCCGCCCAGCCAGACCTTGCCGCCCGTGCCGGTCTGTTTGGGCACCAGGCCCAGGTACGCCGCCAGTTGCCGCCCCGACTTGAAGGTATGCACGTCGCCAATGGTGGCGACCATGGCCGTGGCAGTGAGCATGCCGACGCCCGGGATGGCCAGAATGGTCCGGCAGGATCGGCTTTGCCGACCCCAGGCGTCGATGCGTTGCTCCAGGCGGGCAATCTCCTCGTCGAGCCGTTCGATGCTCTGCAATTGCTCGCGCACGAACTCGAATAGCAACGGCGGCACGCTCTGTTCGAGTTCGTCCATCCGTTGCACGATTTCCTGCAGCCCGCGTCGCAACCCGGGCTGGACCTGGATACCAAACTCGAACAGCATGCCACGCAGCTGGTTGACCAGCATGGTGCGCATCTTCACGCGCAGCTGGCGCAGCGCGTGCAGGCCCAGTACGCACTGCTGCGGCTCGGTCTTGGCGGCCACCACCGGCATGCCCGGCTGCTGCGCTGCGGTCCAGATGGCCTTGGCATCGGCCGCATCGGTCTTGTTGGTCTGCACGAACGGACGCACGTACTTGGCGTGCAGCAGCACCGGCTCATGCCCCAAGCCCTCCAGTTGGCGGGCCCACCAGTGGGCACTGCCGCACGCCTCGAGCGCGATGCGTCCCGGCTCGCGCTGGGCAAGGAATTCGATCAGTTTCGGCCGGCTGAAGCGTCGGTTGAAACACTTCCCGGAAGGCTCGACCCAGTAGAGCTGGAACACAGTCTTTGCAATGTCCAGGCCGTAAGTCGTAGTATTCATTTCGGGCCCTCCATCCTCGCGTGGTTGGTCACACTCCCACTCTGGCACATCGATGCCGTTTCGTGATGGGGGGCCCGCCTTCCCCTGTCACGGTCCCCAGATACACAACTGAAACTCCCGGTGCTTTGCTCGGAGGCAGGGGCGCGTTCATTCCATCTTTTTGTCGCTCGGCCAAAAAGTGACTCGCCGGCTACGCCGGCGAAACAGCCCACGCTAGTCAAGAGCGACAACGCTTCACATAGCGCAGAACAAACCCGCCTACTCCAACATCGCCCTATACCGCCCCAACGCCTCCCTCACGATATCCAGCAATCCACTCCCGGCCTCGGCATCCACATGCCCCAGCAGCGCCCGTCGCATCCGAGGCTCCCAGAACCGCTTGATATGCCCGGCAATATCCGAGACAGCCTCTTCCCGATCCGGCATTGCCTCAAAAAAGCTGCCGATCTGGTTGGCCATGGTGATGAGATTGTCGATCTTCATGCCAGACTCACTTCGTGCTGCAGACGTTGGGGATGGGCATAGACCACGTGCGCGCCGGCGCGCACGAAGCCGGCCAGGGTGATGTTGGCTTGCTCGGCAAGCCGCACGGCCAGCGCCGTCGGTGCGGATACCGCGGCGAGCACGCCGGCGCCGATGGCGGCGGTCTTCAGCACCATTTCGTAGCTGGCGCGGCTGGTCACCAGCACGGCTCCGCTGGAAATGTCCTCGCCGCTGCTGGCGAGCGCGCCCGCCAGCTTGTCCAACGCGTTGTGGCGGCCCACGTCTTCGCGCACCAGCGATACATGGCCATCGGCACGCAGCCATGCGGCAGCGTGCGTCGCCCCCGTGTGTTGCTGCAGCGCCTGTCGCAGTTGCAGTTGCACGAAGGCGGCCTGGATCACGTCGGTGTGGAAGCTGGCGCCGCTCTGCACCGGTGCCGGCAGGCGCATCACCTGCTCCAGCGATTCGGTGCCGCACAGCCCGCAGCCGGTGCGCCCGGCCAGCGAGCGGCGGCGGTCCTTGAGCCGCATGAAGGCTTCGGAGGCGATCTCTAGCTGCACGGCGATGCCGTGCTCGCGCGAGTCGATCTCGATGTCATAGACGTCGCTGGCACGGGCAACGATGCCCTCGCTCAGGCTGAACCCGAGCGCAAAGTCCTCCAGGTCGGCCGGCGTCGCCAGCATCACCGCGTGCGAAATGCCGTTGTACACCAGCGCGACCGGCACTTCCTCGGCTACCTCATCGGGGCTCAGCATCAGTTCGCCGCGGCGCCAGCGGCTGACCGCGAAGGTGCTGTGGGTGGCGGGCACGGCGTCTTCCGCCGCGGCCGGGTCAACTTCCGGTGACTGCATGCAGCGCATCATGGCGTGGTCCTCCGCTCAGCCTGCGGCCTGCGCCGGGTCGGCGCTCGCGGCTTCCAGCAGTTGCAGCTGCTGGGTGTTGAACTCCTGGTACTCCCGCTGCCACGCCGACGGCTGCGCCACCGGCAGCACCTGCACCGCGGTCACCTTGTATTCCGGGCAGTTGGTGGCCCAGTCGGAGTTGTCGGTGGTGATCACGTTGGCGCCGGACTCCGGGAAGTGGAAGGTGGTATAGACCACGCCCGGCTGCATGCGCTCGCTGACAATCGCGCGCAGCACGGTATCCCCTGCCCGGCTCTGCACGCCGACCCAGTCGCCGTCCTTGATGCCGCGCTCCTCGGCATCGTGCGGATGGATCTCCAGCCGGTCCTCGGCATGCCAGTAGACGTTGTCGGTCCGGCGCGTCTGCGCGCCGACGTTGTACTGCGACAGGATCCGGCCGGTGGTCAGGATCAGCGGGAAGGCGCGCGTGATCTTCTCGGTGGTGGGCACGTACTTGGTGATGATGAACTTGCCCTTGCCGCGCACGAAGGCATCGATATGCATGGTCGGCGTGCCTTCCGGGGCCTCGGCGTTGCACGGCCACTGGATGCTGCCCAACTCGTCGAGGCGCTTGTAGCTGACGCCCGCGAAGGTCGGCGTCAGGCGCGCGATCTCGTCCATGATCTCGGACGGATGCCGGTAGTCCATCGGGTAGCCCAGCGCATTGGCCAGCAGGATGGTCGCTTCCCAGTCGGCATAGCGCGCCTTGGGCGGCATCACTTTGCGCACGCGCGAGATGCGGCGCTCGGCATTGGTGAAGGTGCCGTCCTTTTCCAGGAACGACGAACCCGGCAGGAACACGTGGGCGTACTTGGCGGTCTCGTTGAGGAAGATGTCCTGCACCACGATGCATTCCATCGACGACAGCGCCTCGGACACATGCTGCGTATTCGGGTCGGACTGGACGATGTCCTCCCCCTGGCAGTACAGGCCCTTGAAGCTGCCGGCCAGCGCGGCTTCGAACATATTGGGAATGCGCAGGCCCGGCTCGGGGCTGATCTCGACGTTCCACGCGGCTTCGAACAGGCCGCGCGTGGTTGAGTCCGACACGTGGCGATAGCCCGGCAGCTCATGCGGGAACGATCCGATGTCGCACGAGCCCTGCACGTTGTTCTGCCCGCGCAGCGGGTTCACGCCCACGCCTTCGCGGCCGATATTGCCGGTGGCCATGGCGAGGTTGGCAATGCCCATCACGGTGGTGGAGCCTTGCGCATGCTCGGTCACGCCCAGTCCGTAGTAGATCGCTGCGTTGCCGCCGGTAGCGTACAGGCGCGCGGCGCCGCGCAGTTGTTCCGCCGGAATGCCGGTGACGCTTTCCATGGCCTCGGGCGAGTTCTCCGCCAACGAGACGAAATCGCGCCATTGCTGGAAGGCACGATCCTCGCAGCGCTCGGCGATGAAGGCCTCATTGAGCAGGCCTTCGGTGACGATGACGTGGGCCAGCGAGGTCACCAGCGCCACGTTGGTGCCCGGGCGCAGTTGCAGGTGATAGTCGGCACGGATATGCGGCGAGTCGACCAGGTCGATGCGGCGCGGATCGACCACGATCAGCCTGGCGCCGGCACGCAGGCGCTTCTTCATGCGCGAGGCAAAGACCGGGTGTCCATCGGTCGGGTTGGCGCCGATCACCATGATCACGTCGGCCTTCTCCACCGACTTGAAGGTCTGCGTGCCGGCCGATTCGCCCAGGGTCTGCTTCAGGCCGTAGCCGGTCGGCGAATGGCACACGCGCGCGCAGGTGTCGACGTTGTTGTTGCCGAAGGCGGCGCGCACCAGCTTCTGCACCAGGTAGCCCTCTTCGTTGGTGCAGCGCGACGACACGATGCCGCCGATGGAATCCTTGCCGTGCCTGGACTGGATGCGCTTGAACTCCGATGCGGCGTAGTCGATCGCCTCTTCCCACGACACTTCGCGCCACGGATCGGTGATCTTCGCGCGGATCATCGGCTTGAGGATACGGTCCTTGTGCGTGGCGTAGCCCCAGGCAAAGCGCCCCTTGACGCAGGCGTGGCCTTCGTTGGCCTTGCCGTCCTTGTATGGCACCATGCGCACCACTTCATTGCCCTTCATCTCGGCCTTGAACGAACAGCCCACGCCGCAATAGGCACAGGTGGTTACGGTGCTGTGCGAGGGCTGGCCGAACTTGATGACCGAGGTCTCGGTCAGCGTCGCGGTGGGGCAGGCCTGCACGCAGGCGCCGCACGAGACGCAGTCCGATTCCATGAACGACTGGCTGGTGCCGGGCGACACGCGCGACTCAAAGCCGCGGCCGCTGATGGTCAGGGCGAAGGTGCCCTGCGTTTCCTCGCAGGCACGCACGCAGCGGTTGCAGACGATGCACTTGGAGGGGTCGTAGGTGAAGTAAGGATTGGATTCGTCCTTCTTCATCTGCGTGTGCGTCGCGATCGGCGCAGCTTCCGGCCCGCCGTCGTTGTAGCGCACTTCACGCAGGCCGACCACGCCGGCCATGTCCTGCAGTTCGCAATTGCCGTTGGTCGGGCAGGTCAGGCAATCGAGCGGGTGGTCGGAGATATACAACTCCATCACGCCGCGGCGCAGGTCGGCCAGCTTGTCGCTCTGGGTCTTGACCTTCATGCCGGCTTCGACCGGCGTGGTGCACGATGCCGGATAGCCGCGGCGCCCTTCGATCTCGACCAGGCACAGCCGGCACGAGCCGAAGGCTTCCAGGCTGTCGGTGGCGCACAGTTTGGGTACGGCGATCTGCGCTTGCATCGCGGCGCGCATCACAGAGGTGCCGGCGGGTACGGTGACGCTGACGCCATCGACCTCCAGCGTGACCAGTTCGGTGGATGGGCTGGCGGGCGTGCCGAAATCGATCTCGTTGCGGGCGTTCATGGCGGTTTGTCTCCCGTGTCTCTGCTGGACCTGGCTCAGGCGGCCTTGGCTGGGTTGGAGGCGAGGCCGAAGTCCTCGGGGAATTCATTCAGCGCGGACAGCACCGGATACGGCGTCATGCCGCCCATCGCGCACAGCGAGCCGTTGAGCATGGTGTCGCACAGGTCGCGCACCAACGCCACGTGTTTCACGGACTGCTCGCCGGCGATGATGCGGTCCATCACTTCGACCCCGCGGGTCGAGCCGATCCGGCACGGGGTGCACTTGCCGCACGATTCGATCGCGCAGAACTCCATCGCGTAGCGGGCCTGCTTTGCCATGTCGACGGTTTCATCGAACACCACGATGCCGCCGTGGCCGACCACGCCGCCGAACGCGGCATAGGCTTCATAGTCCAGCGGCACGTCGAAGCGCGACTCGGGCAGGTAGGCGCCCAGCGGCCCGCCCACCTGCACCGCGCGGATGGCACGCCCGCTGCGCGTGCCGCCGCCGTAGTCGACCAGCAGCTCGCGCAGCGTGACGCCGAACGCTTTCTCCACCAGTCCGCCCCGCTTGATGTTGCCGGCCAGCTGGAACGGCAGCGTGCCGCGCGAGCGGCCCATGCCGTAATCGCGGTAGTACTGCGCGCCGCGCGCCAGGATCACCGGCACGGTGGCCAGCGAGATCACGTTGTTGATCACCGTGGGCTTGCCGAACAGCCCCTGCAGCGCCGGCAGCGGCGGCTTGGCGCGCACCACGCCGCGCCGTCCTTCCAGGCTTTCCAGCAGCGCGGTTTCCTCACCGCAGACATAGGCGCCGGCGCCCTTGCGCACTTCCAGGTGAAAGCGCTTGCCGCTGCCGCGGATGTCGTCGCCGAGCCAGCCGGCGGCGTTGGCGATGCCGATCGCGCTTTCCAGCACGGCAATCGCATGCGGATATTCGGAACGGCAGTAGATGTAGCCCTGCTCCGCACCCACCGCCAGGGCGGCAATGGTCATGCCTTCGATCAGCATGAACGGGTCGTCTTCCATCACCATGCGGTCGGAGAACGTGCCCGAGTCGCCCTCGTCGGCATTGCAGACGATGTACTTGACCGCGGACTGCGCGCCCAGCACGGTCTTCCACTTGATGCCGGTAGGGAAGGCCGCGCCGCCGCGGCCGCGCAGGCCGGAATCGGTGACCTCCTGCACGATCTCTGCCGGCTGCATGGCCAGCGCGCGCTCCAGGCCGGCAAAGCCCTCATGCGCGCGGTAGTCGTCCAGCGACAGCGGATCGGTGATGCCGACGCGGGCGAAAGTCAGGCGCTCCTGCTGCTTCAGGAAGGGGATCTCTTCGGTCACGCCCTGTGACAGCGCGTGCTCGCCGCCTTGCAGCAGGCCAGCGTCGAACATTTCCGGCACGTCTTCCGCGCTGACCGGGCCATAGGCCACGCGGCCGGCTCCGGTCTGCACCTCGACCAGCGGCTCCAGCCAGAACATGCCGCGCGAGCCATTGCGAACAATGCGCACGTGCTGGTTGCGCGCGGCGGCTTCGCGCGCGATGGCGCGGGCCACGTCGTCGGCGCCCAGCGCCAGCGCGGTCGAGTCGCGCGGGACGAAGATGGTGGTGACGGTGATCATGCCTGTGCCTCCGCCGCTTCCGGGGTTTCTCTCGAAGACTCGCGCAGCGCGCGCACCAGTGCGTCGAAGCGCTTGGCATCGACATAGGCGTGCAGTTGCTCGCCGACCATCACCGCCGGGCCGCACGCGCACTGGCCCAGGCAATAAACCGGCTCCAGCGTCACTTGTCCGTCCGCGGTGGTTTCATGGAAGCCGCAGCCAAGTGCGCGCTGCGCATGCTCGGCCAGCGCTTCGGCGCCCACCGACTGGCAGGCTTCGGCGCGGCAGACCTGCACCACATGGCGGCCGGCCGGCTGCTGGCGGAAGTGGTGGTAGAAGGTGATCACGCCATGCACCTCGGCGCGCGACAGGTTCAGCGCGCGGGCGATGACGGGCACGGCGGCGTCGGGAATATAGCCCTGTGTGTCCTGGATCTCATGCAGGATCGGCAGCAAGGCGCCCGGCATGTCCTGGCGTGCCGCCACGATGGCGGCGATGCGCATGGCATCGGCGGATGCCGCTGCGTGGGGGGCAATTTCTGGCATAGCGTCTCCTGTGAGGCGTCGCACAGATCGGCAGCGCAGCCTCTTATATGCTATTTTTTTCCTATTTACGGGCCGTGACGTCGCCGTTTTTCCCGTTGAAAGGACTATATTGGAGTGGCAGCGCTCGTTCAATAAGCTATTTTCTACATATGATCCGCATTTCAATCCACCCGCACCTGCAGATCCGGGACGACGCCAGTCCCGGTGGCGAGGCCCTGGACGTGTCCCGGCTGGTGGCCCTGCTCGGTCATATCGAGGAATCCGGCAGCATCAGCCACTCTGCACAGGCGGTATCGCTGTCCTACCGCTACGCCTGGGGCATCCTGCGCGATGCCGAGACGCTGTTCGGCGGCCCGCTGATCGACAAGACCCGCGGGCGCGGCAGCGCGCTGACGCCGCTGGCGCAGCAACTGGTATGGGCCAGCAAGCGGATCGGCGCGCGGCTGTCGCCCACGCTGGACAGCCTGGCGTCCGAGCTGGAGATCGAGTTGAAGAAGCTGATGGACCAGCCCGAAGCCACGGCGCGGCTGCATGCCAGCCACGGCTTCGCGGTGGCGGCGCTGCGCGACTTCCTCGACGAGCAGCAGGTGCGGCACGACCTGAAGTACTGCGGCAGCGTCGAGGCCGTGGCGGCCCTGGCCGAAGGCGCCTGCGATATCGCCGGCTTCCATGTGCCGGTAGGCGAGTTCGAGCACGGCATGTGGCGGCATTTCACCACCTGGCTCAAGCCGGACACTCACTGCCTGGTGCACCTGGCCGTGCGCAGCCAGGGGCTGTTCGTGCGGCCGGACAACCCGCTTGGCATCCACACGCTGGAAGACCTGACCCGGCGCGAGGTGCGCTTCGTCAACCGCCAGGTGGGCTCGGGCACGCGGCTGCTGCTAGACCTGATGCTGGCCGCGCGCGGCATCGACACGGCCCGCATCGAGGGCTACAGCAATGGCGAGTTCACCCACGCGGCAGTGGCCGCGTATATCGGCAGCGGCATGGCGGACGTGGGCTTTGGCGTGGAAACCGCGGCGAGGCGCTTCGGGCTGGCGTTCGTGCCAGTGATCAAGGAGCGCTACTTCTTTGCGATCGAGCGTGCCAAGCTGCGCAGCGCGGCACTGGCCGGCGCGGTGGACGCGCTCACCAGCGAAGCCTTCCGCCAGCGCGTCAATGCACTGCCCGGCTACGACGGCACGCTGACCGGCACCGTGCTGACGCTGGAAGAAGCATTCCCGGACTACGGCACCACGCCGATGCGCTAACGCTGCAGCAAGGACAAGCGGTCAGGATGGCCGGCCCACTGCTCGTGGCGGGGGATCGGCCCCTTGGCTTTCAATAGCGGCAGCCAGTCCGCGCGCCGCGACAGTTCGGCATTGAGGGCAATGAAGTGGCGCTGGTCCTCGGGCAGGTCATGCTCCGAGTAGATTGCGCCAACCGGGCACAGCGGCACGCACATCGAGCAGTCGATGCACTGGCCGGGGTCGATGGCGAGGAAGTTGGGCCCTTCGTGGAAGCACGACATCGGGCAGACTTCGACGCAATCGGTGTGGCGGCACTGGATGCAGGCATCCGTCACGACAAAGGTCATGGAGTGGGGGCGGTACGGCAGGTAATGACTGCGTGATGTTAGCGCGCCGCCTGCGGGCACGGCACACGCCGCATTGTGCAACTTCATCAAATCCGCTGACGGCACGGGCGCCCTGATTCATCCGCTGGCTCAGGCGGTTTCCCGCATCAGCGCTTCCTTGCGCGCCGCCATGGCCTGCGCCACGTCGCGCAGGTTGACCTTCTCCTTGATCGCGTTCTTGAACAGCTCGCCTTCCTCTTCCTCGATGTGGTGGGAGACGTATTCCGACAGCACCGTGTAATTGGCCTCGAGCATGTCGCCGGCCGGGTCTTCCTCGATCGCCGCGATCAAGTCCTTGGCCACCTGATGCTCCACCTGGGCCTCGTCCAGCATGTCGTCGATCTCGTCGCTGACGCCGCGCAGCGCCGGATAGAAGATCTCTTCTTCGATGGTGGCGTGCACCGTGAGTTGGTGGCACACGTCCAGCGCAATCGATTCCTTCTCGTCGCGGTCCTCGGTGTCCTTGAACGCCTTGAACTGCTTCTTCACTGCACGGTGGTCGTCCATCAAGGCACCGAGGGCCTCGGCCTGGTCTGCGGGGATCTTCGACTTGTCCACGGTTTTCTCCTGGTGGGGAGCCGGCGCTCCGGTTTGCCCGGGAGAGGAGGCAGCTTCCGTGCCCGCGCTGCGCCAGCGTGGCGGCGCCAGCGTGGGCAGCCAACCTGCCAGTCGTTGCAATTCCTGCGCGAAGCCTTGTAATTGTGCCCGCGGCGCCGCGGCGCAGCGTAGGCCGCCGACGGCTTCTTTTGTCTCTGTATCGCCATACCGGAACGCGCCAAGGGCATGAAGCCCCCGGCGCGCCTGCACCCATGGCGCGAAACCTGCAGCGCACCCGATGCAGCACCACGGCGCGCTGCGCTCTCCAATGCCGCCATGCCCGAACGCAAGAACTCGCCTGTCAGCCGCGATGAACTGAACCAATGCCGGCGTTGCCCGCTGTGGCGCAACGCCACCCAGGGCGTGCCCGGCGCCGGCGCCGCCCACGCGCGCATCATGCTGGTCGGCGAGCAGCCGGGCTCGCAGGAAGACCTGCAGGGTTCGCCCTTCGTCGGCCCGGCCGGGCACTTGCTGGACGAGGCACTGGCCCGTGCCGGCCTGAACCGCGACAAGCTCTTCATGACCAATGCGGTCAAGCACTTCAAGTTCGAATGGCGCGGCAAGCGCCGCCTGCACAAGTCGCCGGCGCAGCAGGAGATCGAGGCCTGCAACCTGTGGCTGGAGCGCGAGCTGGACAAGGTCGGCCCCAAGGTCGTGGTCGCGCTTGGCGCCACGGCAGCGCGCGCGGTGCTGGGCCGAACGAGCGTGACGCTGGCGGGCATGATGGAGACACCGGTCGAGCACGAGGGGCGGCTCGTCATCGCTACCTACCACCCGTCCTTTGCCTTGCGCCAGCGCACCGACGAGGCGCGTGCCGCCGCCTTCGACCGCATCGTACGCAGCTTGCGTGCCGCCGCGCGGCTGGCGCGCGGTGGGGGTGAGGACTGAAGCGTCAGATGAAGTCACAGGCAAAGGTCAGCTTGATACCGGCCGCGGGAATCAGCGTCAGCGACGGCTGGATATCCAGCACGTTAAAGGCGCCGATCAGGCCGGCCTGGTTGAAGTAGGCCAGCTTCCACCGAAAGCTGGTGGCCGGCTACGGACAAATATGGACGATCCCGCAAGCAGATTCGAACCCAATCCGCCCCGTGCGCACCCAAAACAAGAAAGGGCCAGATGGCCCTTTCTTGCTGCAAGGATGGTCCGCGGATCAGCCAGCGAAATTCTTGCCGGCGAAGTCCCAGTTCACGACGTTCCAGAATGCCTCGACGTACTTCGGGCGGGCATTGCGGTAGTCGATGTAGTAGGCGTGTTCCCACACGTCGCAGGTCAGCAGCGCCTTGGCGTCGGTGGTCAGCGGGGTAGCGGCGTTGGAGGTCGAGACCAGGTCCAGCGAGCCGTCGGTCTTCTTGACCAGCCACGCCCAGCCCGAACCGAAGGTGCCCACGGCGGTCTTGGTGAACTCTTCCTTGAACTTGTCGAACGAGCCCCACTTGGCGTTGATGGCATCAGCCAGCGCGCCGGTCGGCTGGCCGCCGCCGTTGGGCTTCATCGAGTCCCAGTAGAAGGTGTGGTTCCACACCTGGGCAGCGTTGTTGAAGATGCCGCCCGACGACTTCTTGACGATCTCTTCCAGGGTCGAGTTCTCGAACTCGGTGCCCTTGATGAGGTTGTTCAGGTTGGTGACGTAAGTCTGGTGGTGCTTGTCATGATGGAACTCCAGCGTCTCCTTGGAGATGTGCGGAGCCAGGGCATCATGCGCGTACGGGAGCGGGGGGAGCTTGTGTTCCATTGTTCTGTCTCTGTGGGTTGGGGTTGTGGGTCCGGAATTGCCGATTGTAGGGGACTTGCAAGACCCGCGCAAACCGCGGGACAAAGCCCCCTGCTACGATGTTAGTTTGTCCGGGCAGGGGTTTCCGGGGGGATTTCCGCCTGGCTTGCCTGAACGCTTCGCCCCCGCCACGGCATCGCGAATGGGAGGCGTTCCCGGGCCGCGCGGGCGCTCAGAAATCCGGCAGTTTGGCCTGCACGCCGGCAATCGCCAGGTCGGCCACGCCCTCGGCCAGGTGCGCTTCGACCACGCTGCCGGGGCGGATCTCAGCGGGCGAGCGCAGCGCGCGTCCGCGCTGGTCCAGCAGCACGGCATAGCCGCGTTCCAGCGTACGCTGCGGCGCCAGCAGCTCCAACGCGCCCGCGCTGCGCGCCAGGCGCTGGCCGGCACGCTCGTGCTGGCGTGCGGCGGCGGCCTGCAGGCGTTGCCACAGGCGTGCCACGTCGGCATGGGCGGCGGTGGCATCGGGACGGCACGCGCTCCAGCGCATCGCCAGCAATTGCTGGCGGTGGCGCTGCGACACCACCGTGTCACGCAATGCCGAGCGCAAGTGTCGCGCCAGATTGTCGACGCGCGCGCGCCGCTCCTGCAGTTGCGCCTGCGGGCTGCGCACGCGCCGCGCCAGCCAGTCCAGGTGCTGCGCGCGCAGGTCCAGCCCGCGCCGCATGCACTGCGTGAGCGCGTCGCGCGCACGCAGCGTCTGCGCCAGCAGGTGCGCGCGATCCGGGCTGACCAGCTCGGCCGCGCCGGTCGGCGTGGGCGCGCGTACATCGGCGACAAAGTCGGCGATGGTGAAGTCGGTTTCGTGGCCCACGCCGGAGATGAGCGGCAGCGCGCAGCGCGCAATCGCCTGCGCCACCACCTCTTCATTGAACGACCACAGGTCTTCGATGCTGCCCCCGCCACGGCACAGGATCAGCACTTCGCACTCGCGCCGCGCGCTGGCCGCATCGAGCATCTCGGCGATCTTCTGCGCCGCGCCTGCGCCCTGCACTGGTACCGGATAGACCACCACCGGCACATGCGGCGCGCGCCGACGCAAGGTGGTCAGCACATCGCGCAGCGCCGCCGCCTGCAGCGAGGTGACCACGCCGATGGTGCGCGGATGGGCCGGCACCGGGCGCTTGCGCTCCGGCGCGAACAGCCCCGCCTGCGCCAGCTTTTCCTTCAGGCGCAGAAAGGCTTCGTACAGGTTGCCCAGCCCCGCCCGGCGCATTGCCTCTACGCCCAGTTGCACCTCGCCACGCGCCTCATACATGGTGACCACGGCGCGCACCTCCACCGCCTCGCCCTCGCGCGGCTGGAAGTCGACATGCTGGTTGCGCCCGCGGAACATCACGCAGCGGATCTGCGCGCGTGCATCCTTGAGCGAGAAATACCAGTGCCCGCTGGCGGCGCGCGTGAAATTGGAAATCTCGCCGCGCACCCAGGCCAGTGGGAAACTGCGTTCCAGCAGCCTGGCGATTGTGTGGTTCAGCTCACCGACAGGGATGACATCGCGGCCGCTGCGCGGCGCGGTAGAGGAAGGGTCACGCGAAAAGTTCGGCAAGTCTGGCATGGCGCACTGGTGGCAAGCGGCGTGAATGGGACATGTCCACAGCATAACCTGTATGTCAAGGGGGTCGCGCTGATGCCGGCACCCTGCCCCGAAAGGCGCATGGGTTCGTCCAACTCTTTGATTCTTATGAGCTTTACGAGAGAAATAAAAATTAGGCAATATAACCAATTCTCTTTTGCATCAATCACTTACATAGCGCCTGGCAGGCTTGTTCACAAAGTTATCCACAGCTTCTCTGGATAAAAGGCGTCGTCAAGCACACTTTTCCAGCCCAAGTGGCCCCAAACCGGCTTACGGTCCCATGGAAAGCGGCCGACCCGGCGCGTGGCGTATCAGAGCGCCGCTGGCCCTCCGGGGTGCAGCATTAATGCTGCGTTTGCACAATTTCTGGGCAGGAAGATGGGGGGCCATAAAAATCAATGGGTTAACCTGCTTCTCCCGGATTTGTCCACAGGCCGTCCACAACGCTCTCCCTGCGCAATGTGGAAAAACCCGGTTTCTGCCCTGCCTGGCGCCACATTGATCGCGGGCCGCCCTGATACACCTGTTTGCCAGTTTTTTAAGCAGCCCATAGCGCCACCTTATGAATCAAGGACTTAGGTGATCTCTCAGGCAGCTTTCCACAAGCGCTCCACAATCCTGTCCCGGCGTTGTGTGGAAAGCCGCACCGGAAGGCGTGCCAGCGAACCGACGCGCCCCGCCAAGTTGTGGAAAGCGGTGCCTGGCGGCGCGCATCATGCGCCGCAGGTCCTGCGGCAGGCTTTTGCACAAAATTTAATCAGCTATATTTTTGCCATTACGAATCAATGTGTTAGCACGCTTGTCAGGCAGCTTTCCACAATCGGTCCACAACACTGTCCCGCTTTGCTGTGGAAATGGACCAGTGCCGGCGATGCGTGGCCGAGACAGCGTGGGGTGCCGTCTTGCCGTGGGACAGGGCGCAGGTTAGAGTGGCGCCTGATTTTTCAGAGCAATGCCGGAGCGCGCGCCGCCAGCGGCCAGACGCGCATCAAGGCATGCCGTCCAGGTGGTTTGGGGTTTTGTTATTCGGTTGTCGATCCCGGGGGTCCAATTGTTTTCCATCATTCAAGCGGCCGGCTGGCCGATCTGGCCGCTGTTGCTCGCCTCGGTCATCGCGTTGGCGCTGATCGTCGAACGTTTTCTTACCCTCAAGCGCAGCAAGGTCCTGCCCGCCAGGCTCTATGAAGAGGCGCTGGCGGCCGCGCAGCAACGCCGCGCCACGCCGGAAGTGGTCAACACGCTTGAGCAGAACTCGCCGCTGGGCCGGGTGCTGGCCGCCGGGCTGCGCCACGTGGTGCTGCAGCCGCACACCTCGCGCGATGCCGCCAAGGACGTGGTGGAGGAAGCCGGCCGCGTGGTTGCGCATGAGCTGGAGCGCTACCTGAACGCGCTCGGCACGATTGCCTCGGTGGCGCCGCTGATGGGCCTGCTGGGCACGGTGATCGGCATGATCGAGATCTTCGGCAACCAGGGCGGCACCGGCGCCAACCCTGAACAGCTGGCGCACGGCATCTCGGTGGCGCTGTACAACACCGCCTTCGGGCTGATCGTGGCAATCCCGGCGCTGATCTTCTGGCGCTACTTCCGCCGCCGCGTGGACGACTACGTGGCTGAACTGGAATTCCGCGCCACGTCGTTCCTCGACGCGATCCTGCCGCAGCGCCGCGCCTGATCGCCGAACGGACCCGAACCCCATGCACTTCCGTTCCCGCCAGCGGCGCGAAGAGCCGGAGATCAACCTGATCCCGCTGATCGACGTGCTGCTCGTGATCCTGATCTTCCTCATGATCACGACCACCTACTCGCGCTTTACCGAGCTGCAGATCCAGCTGCCCACCGCCGACGCCGAGCGCGCCCAGCAGCGGCCGCAGGAGATCGTGGTGTCGGTGTCATCGCGCGGGGTCTACTCCGTCAACAAGAAGGTGATGGAGCAAAAGGACGTCACCAGCCTGGCCGACCAGCTGCGCGCCGCCTCGGGCACCAGTGCCGGCGGACAGCCGCCGGTGGTGATCGTCAATGCCGACGCGCAGGCCAGCCACCAGGCCGTGATCAACGTGATGGAGGCCGCGCGGCTGGCCGGACTGTCGCGCCTGACCTTCGCCACGCAGAGCGCGCAGCCGCGCTGACCCCGGGCGCCCTGGCGCATGCGGCCGGCGGGCTTGCCGCATGCGCTGTGCAATGCCCATAATGGTTGAGCCGCCCGCGCCCCCAGGGGGCGAAGCCGCGGGCGCACTACAATCCCATCCCGACCACCGACTCCACCGCCCGCCGCGCCCATGCCCGTTCCCCGACATGCCCTTGCCGACTTCGTGACCGCCCAGTGGCAACGCCGCGGCTGGTTCGCGTGGGTGATGCTGCCGTTCTCGCTGCTGTTCGGGCTGATCGCGCGGGTGCGCCGCCATGGCTACCAGCGTGGCTGGTTCAAGTCGACGCGCCTGCCGATGCCGGTGGTGGTGGTCGGCAACGTGACCGTGGGCGGCACCGGCAAGACGCCGGCGGTGATCGCGCTGGCCCAGGCGCTGACCGAGGCGGGGCTGCGCCCCGGCGTGGTGTCGCGCGGCTACGGTGTGGAACTCAAGCACCCGCGCCGCGTGAAGCCGACATCGATGGCGTCCGACGTCGGGGACGAGCCGCTTCTGATCGCGCGCGCCACCGACGTGCCGGTCTGGGTCTTCCCCGACCGGGCGCTGTGCGCGCAAACCATGCTGGTATCGCACCCGGGCGTCAATGTGCTGCTGCTCGATGACGGCCTGCAGCACTACAAGCTGCAGCGCGACTTCGAGATCGTGATGTTCGACTCGCGCATGGGCGGCAACGGCCTGCTGCTGCCGGCCGGCCCGCTGCGCGAGCCGCTTTCGCGCCCGCGCGACGCGACGCTGATCAACGACCCCACCTTCCGCGCCACGCCCGACCGCCCCGGCGTGTACGGCATGCGGCTGGAGCTGGACGACGCCTGGCAGCTGGCCGATCCGGCCATGGCCCGGCCGGTCAGCGCCTTTGCCGGCCGGCGCGTGCTGGCCGCGGCCGGCATCGGCAACCCCGAACGCTTCTTCGCCAGCCTGCGCGGCGCGGGCCTGACCCCGAAGACACTGCCGCTGCCGGACCACTATGACTTTGTCGCCGACCCGTTCGCCGACCATCCCGACGCGCTCGACGCCGACGTGATCCTGATCACCGAGAAGGATGCCGTAAAATGCGAGCGCTTCGACGACCCGCGCATCTGGGTCGTCCCCACCAGGCCCGTGATCGATGCCGGCCTGATCGAAAAAATCCGCCGCGCCGTGCTGGCGCAAATCCAACCCGCGCCGACCGCGCCGGCAACCACGCCCGGCGCCGCAGGGCGCAATGAGGAACACCGAGATGGACAACCGGCTGCTTGAAATCCTGGTCTGCCCGCTGTGCAAGGGCAAGCTGGAATACGACCGCGCCGCGCAGGAGCTGATCTGCCACGCCGACAAGCTGGCGTACCCGATCCGCGACGGCATCCCCGTGATGCTGGCCGACGAGGCCCGCCAGTCGGTGCCGGGCCGCGTGGTCAATCCGGACGCCCCTGCCGCGGGCAACTGAGCGCGCGCCATGACCGTCCCCGCGTTCACCGTCGTCATTCCCGCGCGGCTCGCTTCGACGCGCCTGCCTGACAAGCCCCTGGCCGATATCGGCGGGCGCCCGATGATCGTGCGCGTGGCCGAACGCGCGCATGCGTCGTCGGCGCAGCGCACCGTGGTCGCCACCGATGCGCCCGCGGTGGCGCAGGCCTGCGCCGCGCACGGCATCGAAGCCGTGCTGACCCGCGCCGACCACCCTTCCGGCACCGACCGCCTGTCTGAAGTGGCCGCCCAGCTGGGCCTGGCCGACGACGCCATCGTGGTCAATGTGCAGGGCGACGAGCCACTGATCGAACCGTCGCTGATCGACGAGGTGGCGCTGCACCTGGCGCACCACGCCGACTGCGCCATTGCCACCGCGGCGCATCCGCTGCAGGACATTGCCGAAGTCTTCAACCCCAATGTCGTCAAGGTGGTGTGCGACGCCGCCGGCCGCGCACTGTATTTCTCGCGCGCGCCGATCCCGTGGGCGCGCGATGCCTGGTCGGGCGTGCCGGCAGTGCCCGCGGCGCTGGCACAGGTGCCGCTGCCCGGCATGCCGGTGCTGCGCCATATCGGTCTGTACGCTTATCGGGCGGGCTTCCTGCGCCGCTTCCCGACGCTGGCGGCGGCGCCGCTGGAGCAGACCGAGGCGCTGGAGCAACTGCGCGCCATGTGGCATGGCGAGCGCATTGCGGTGCTGCAAACCGGCGCCGCGCCGGCCCCCGGCGTCGACACCCAGGCCGACCTGGAACGGGTGCGCGCACTGTGGGCTCAGTCGATGGCCCAGGAAGGGCCCTGATCAAACCGCCGGAAAGTGACCCGCGCCGGCGCCTGCCCGCTCAGGTTCATACTGCTGCAACCTGAACCGGGGGGCGGATTTCGGGCCGATTTGGCGCCGCCTCATGGCATAATGCTTGCCGATACAGAGCCGCCCGGCCGGCATGCGCAAGCGTGCCGCCGGCCAAGGCTCGGTGGGGAGATAAAGATAGAGCCCGTCCGGCCGCGCCGCCATCCCCCTGGCAGCCGCCGCCGGCCGCATGCGATGGGTGCGCATGAGCAGTGCCCGCGCTGAACGCAGTCTGACCGCACCAGGACGGCAGTAAGTCCTGCGTCAAGTTACGGCGTTACCCTCCTTCTGATCTCCCGCCACACCAGATTAAAAACACTGAGGACCCGTAAATGCGTTTGATCCTGTTGGGCGCGCCTGGCGCCGGCAAAGGCACGCAAGCCAAGTTCATCTGCGAGAAGTTTGGCATTCCGCAAATCTCCACGGGCGACATGCTGCGCGCCGCGGTGAAGGCCGGCACCCCGCTGGGCGTGGAAGCCAAAAAGGTCATGGACGCGGGCGGACTGGTGTCGGACGACATCATCATCGGCCTGGTGAAGGACCGCCTGAAGGAAGACGACTGCCAGAACGGCTACCTGTTCGACGGCTTCCCGCGCACCATTCCGCAGGCCGAGGCGATGAAGGAAGCGGGCGTGGCGATCGACTACGTGCTGGAAATCGACGTGCCGTTCGATGCCATCATCGAGCGCATGAGCGGCCGCCGCGTGCACGTAGCCTCGGGGCGCACCTACCACGTCAAGTACAACCCGCCCAAGACCGAGGGCGTGGACGACGAGACCGGCGAGGCGCTGATCCAGCGTGACGATGACAAGGAAGAGACGGTCAAGAAGCGTCTTGATGTCTATTCGCAGCAGACGCGTCCGCTGGTTGATTACTACTCGGACTGGGCCGCCAAGGGCGATGCTTCCGCCAAGGTGGCGCCGCCGAAGTACCGGAAGATCCTGGGCGTGGGTAATGTCGATGAGATTACTGCGCGGGTATTTGAGGCGTTGAAGTAATTTTTTTTCCGTCCTGCTCTGCCTGGTGTTGTGAAAGCGGCCTTTAGGCCGCTTTTGTTTTGTGCGATTGGATTGGGTCGCTGTTGGCAGGGGCTTTTTGGCTTGGTGCCATTGCGGTCGCTTGTCGCCTTGGCTAGCGTGGGCTGTTTCGCCGGCGTAGCCGGCGAAACAGCCCACGCCCGCCAAGAGCCACAAACCCCCCGCATAGCGACAAACCAAACCCACCCCTTGCACATCCCCCACCAGCCCGTAAAATACCGCCAACCAATTGACGTTTACGTAAACGGCAACAAAAAAACCCCAACCCAAAGGAGACCAGCCCAAATGCAAATCCAAGGCAACGTATTCATCGTCACCGGCGGCGCCTCGGGCCTGGGTGCAGGCACCGCCCGCATGCTGGCCGAAGCCGGCGCCAAGGTCGTGATCGCGGACCTGAATGAGTCCATCGGCCAGGCGCTGGCAACTGAACTGGGCGCCCAGTTCGTCCGCTGCGACGTCACCTCCGAGGCTGACGGCCAGGCCGTGGTGGCCGCCGCCCAGGCGCTGGGCCGGCTGTCGGGCATCGTCAATTGCGCCGGCATCGCCACCGCCAACAAGACTGTCGGCAAGAACGGCCCGCATCCGCTCGACGCCTTCGACAAGACCATCCGCATCAACCTGGTCGGCACCTTCAACATGATCCGCCTGGCCGCCGCGGCCATGGTGCAAAACACCCCCGACAGCGAAGGCGAGCGCGGCGTGATCATCAATACTGCGTCGGTGGCGGCCTATGACGGCCAGATCGGGCAGGCCGCCTATGCCGCGTCCAAGGGCGGCGTGGTGGCGATGACACTGGCAATCGCGCGCGACCTGTCGCGCGACGGCGTGCGCTGCATGACCATCGCCCCGGGCATCTTCGAAACGCCGATGCTGCTGGGCATGCCGCAGGAGGTGCAGGACGCGCTCGGCAAGATGGTGCCGTTCCCGCCGCGGATGGGGCGTCCGGCTGAATACGCCAAGCTGGCGCGCTCGATCATCGAGAACACCATGCTCAACGGCGAGGTGATCCGCCTGGACGGCGCGATCCGGATGCAGCCCAAGTAAGGCCCTGGCGCTGCCCGCTCAGCCGGGCAGCAGCATCACCAGCATCAGCCCCGGCGCCGCCGCAGGCACCAGCGTCAGCTGCTCGAACTGCAGCGCGCCCTGCTGCGGATGGCGAAAGCCGCGGCGGCCGCCCTCGCGGTCTTCCACGTCCTGCGACAGCCAGGCATTGCGGAAGGCCTCGCTCTCTGCCATCAGTCCCTCAATCAACGCACGCGTCGGCGCCTCGTCCGCATGGCGGATGCTGTGCGCGCGGAATTCCGCCACCAGCCGTGCCGCGCGGTGCGGCCAGTCTTCCACCAGCGCCATCAGCCCCGGCGACAGGAACATCGCGCGCAGCAGGTTGCGCTCGGTGCTGGCGGCATCGAGCCAGCCGATAAACAGGTCCGCGGCGGCGTCGTTCCAGGCCAGCGCGGTCCATTGCCGGTCGAGCAGGTACGCCGGCCCCCCGATGGCATGCACGCTGGCCAGCACCACCGGCGGCACGGTTTCGTCCGGGGCCTGCTGCGGGTCACGGCGGCTCGCCAGTTCGAACAGGTAGGCGCGCTCGGCGCGCGACAGCCGCAGCGCCGCAGCCAGGCTGGCCAGCGCGCGTGCCGACAGCGATACCGGCCGCCCCTGCTCCAGCCACGTCACCCAGGTCGCGCTCAAGCCCGCCAGTTGCGCAACTTCCTCGCGGCGCAGGCCGGGGGTGCGGCGGCGCCGGCCCGGTGCGAGCCCGACATCGGCCGGCGCCAGCCGTTCGCGGTGCGCGCGCAGGAAAGCGCCCAGCACGGATTCGCGCGACGATGGCGATGCAGACGGGGGAACAGACGGATTGGCAGACAAGGGCATGACAAGCTGGTGTCGCTTATACCAGGATAAATCGGTAACTTGTACCGGGAGAACTGCCCGCCTACAGTATGCCGAACCCGCCCGGCGGGCAAGTCCCCTCCCCCAAACAAGAAGGCCGCCCGCCGACCTGGGCGTGGCCCAAGGAGCCCAGCACCATGCAACAGCAGGAACTCGTCGCCGCCCAGTTCGGCGCCACCGCCAGCGCCTACCTCACCAGCACCGTCCACGCCAGCGGCGCAGACCTGCAGCGACTGAAAGACGAACTGGCCGCGCTGATCCCCGCAGCCAACCGCCCGCGCAGCCGCGTTCTGGACCTGGGCTGCGGCGCCGGCCATGCCAGCTTTGCCGCGGCAGCGGTCGCGGGCGAAGTGACGGCTTATGACCTGTCGGCGGACATGCTGGCCGTGGTCGAGGCCGCGGCGCGCGAGCGCGGGCTGGCAAATATCCGCACGCGCCAGGGCGCAGCCGAGCAACTGCCGTTCGACGATGCCAGCTTCTGCGCGGTGGTCTCGCGCATGAGCGCGCACCACTGGCGCGACGTGCCGGCGGCGCTGGCCGAGATCCGCCGGGTGCTCAGGCCGGGCGGCAAGGTCGTGCTGATCGATATTGCCGGCGCACCGGACCCGCTGCGCGATACCTGGCTGCAAGCGGTGGAACTGCTGCGTGACCCCTCCCACGTGCGCGACTACACACCCGCGGGCTGGCGTGCAATGTTCGAGGCGGCGGGCTTTGACGCCGATGTCATTGCGGTGTCGGAGATCTGGCGCATCGGCATCGAGTTCGACAGCTGGGTCAAGCGCATGCGCACGGCGCCGGTGGCGGTGGCGGCCATCCACCACTTGTGGCAGGTGGCGCCCGCCGAAGTGCGCGAGCACTATCGCGTGCAGGCCGACGGCAGCTTTGAACTGGAAGCGGTGATGGTCACCGCGCGTTGATGCAGGGTGGCCCGATCAGGCCGCGGCGCTCATCGCGGGCGCCTCGGCGCGCACGGTCAAGCGGCGCACCAGGTCCCACACCGCCGCCGCGGCCGGCGACAGTGAACGGTCCTCGCGCCGGACCATGACGATGCTGCGCTCCTCGCGCGGCACCAGCGGGCGCCACACCAGCGGCGACGCCGCCGGCAGCGGCAGCGAGAACGACGGCAGCACCGAGGCGCCGATGCCGGCCTCGACCATGCCGAACACGCTGGCCGAGTGGCCCAGCTCCTGCACCACCAGGGGCACCACGCCATGCCGGCCGAACACGCGGTCGATCAGCGGCCGGCTGCCGGAGGCAAAATCCAGCAGCACCAGCTGCATTCCATGCAGCGCCGACCACGGCACCGATGCCGACTGCGCCAGCGGATGGTCGCGCCGGCAGACAAAGCAGAACGGGTCGGTCGCCACCGGCTCCACCACCAGCCCGTCGCGCACCAGCGGATCGATCAGCACGCCAAAGTCCACGGCGCCGGCACGCACCTGCTCCAGGCCGTCGGCCTGCACGTTGTCACGCACCGCCAGGCGGATCTCAGGGTATTGGGCGGCGCAGGCGGCCACGTACAGCGGCATCAGCCGGGCCGAGATCGTCGGCGCACCGGCTATCACTACGCGACCGCGATAGCGTTCGCCGAGCTGGCGCGTCTCTTCCAGCGTGTCGTCGAGCTGCCCGAGCAGCCGCTCCAGCGCTGGCGCCAGCGCGTGGCCGGCCTCAGTCAGCACCACCTCGCGCGTGGTGCGGTCCAGCAGGCGCACGCCAAGTGCCTCTTCCAGCTCAGCCACGCCGCGGCTGACCGCAGGCTGGGACAGGCCGACCACATCGGCGGCCCGGCTGAAGCCGCCGGTATTGGCCACGGCCAGGAACACGCGCAACTGGCGCACTGTGTAATTCATGCAACGACCGGATAAATAGATTCTATAAATGAATTTGCATTCTAGACTTGGCTGGCGTCCAATACTAGGCAAAACCCTAACATCGCAGGATCCACCCGCAGTCATGTCTCGTATTGTCCGCAAGCTCAAGAAACTTTATGACCTGATCGACGGCTTCGTTCTCGTCATGTTGACGGCCATCGCCATTGCGCTGGCCGCCCCTGGAATCGGCACCGGCGACGGCCCGCTGCACCTGGGCGTGGTGACCAGCCTGGGCGTGGCGCTGGTGTTCTTCCTGCACGGCGCGGCGCTCTCGCGCGACAAGCTGGTGTCGGGCGCCAAGCACTGGCGCCTGCATGTCTTCGTGCAGACCTTCACCTACGTGGTGTTCCCGCTGGTGGGCGCGCTGCTGATGCTGTCGCTGCGCAATACGCTGCCGCCGGACCTGCTGCTGGGCGTGTTCTTCCTGTGCGCGCTGCCGTCGACGGTATCGTCGTCGGTGGCCATGACCTCGATGGCGCGCGGCAATGTGTCCGGTGCGATCTTCAACGCCACCATCTCGGGCCTGATCGGCATGCTGGTCACGCCGCTGCTCATGGGGCTGGTGATCAGCGCCAGCGGCGCCTCGATGCCGCTGGGCAAGGCGCTCACCGGCGTGGCGCTGCAACTGCTGCTGCCGTTCGCGCTGGGGCAGCTGCTGCGTCCCCTGATCGGCAACTGGCTGGCAAAGAAGAAGCACATCACCAACAAGGTCGACCGTGGCGTGATCGTGCTGATCGTCTATTCCTCATTCTGCGACGCCACTGCCCGGGGCCTGTGGCACCAGTACCAGTGGCAGACCATCGGCGCAGTGATGCTGATCGCCGCGGTGCTGCTGTTCGTGGTGCTGGGCTTTACCACGCTGACCGCACGCCGCCTTGGCTTTTCTGTCGAGGACGAGATCACCGCCGTGTTCTGCGGCTCGAAAAAGAGCCTGGCCAATGGCATCCCGATGGCCAAGATCCTGTTTGCCGGCCATCCGGCACTGGGCCTGCTGGTGCTGCCACTGATGGTCTATCACCAGCTGCAGCTGATCGTTTGCTCGGTGATTGCATCGCGCTATGCCAACCGCGATGCCTTGCTGGAAGACCAGGCCGCGGCGCGGGCCTGAGGCACGCAGCCATGAAAAAAACCGGGGCATGCCCCGGTTTTTTTGTACCCGCCAGATTCACACTGACGGATTCTTCGACAGCGGCGGATTGCGCGCGAAGTACGACCGGATCCCCTTCAGGATCGCATTGGCCAGCTGCTCCTGGTGCGCGTTGTCGTTGAGCTTGCGCTCTTCTTCCGGATTGCTGATGAAGGCCGTCTCGATCAGGATCGAAGGAATATCCGGGGCCTTCAGCACCGCAAACCCGGCCTGCTCCACGCTGCCCTTGTGCAGCTTGTTGATGCCGCCGATCTCGCCCAGCACGGCCTTGCCGACCTGCAGGCTGTCGTTGATCTGCGCGGTGGTGGACAGGTCCAGCAGCACGCGCGCCACCTGCGCATCCTTGTTGCCCATATTGGCGCCGCCGATCAGGTCTGCGGCGTTTTCCTTGTTGGCCAGCCAGCGCGCCGCGGTACTGGACGCGCCGCGCTCGGACAGCGCGAACACCGACGCCCCGCGCGCCTCGGGCGACAGGAAGGCATCGGCGTGAATCGATACGAACAGGTCGGCCTGCACCCGGCGCGCTTTCTGCACGCGCACGTTCAGCGGCACGAAGAAGTCGGCGTCGCGCGTCATCATTGCGCGCATATTAGGTTGGGCATCGATCTTGGCGCGCAGGCGGTGCGCGATCTGCAGCACCACATCTTTCTCGCGCGAACCCGCGGCGCCGGTCGCGCCCGGGTCTTCGCCGCCGTGGCCGGGATCAATCGCCACGGTCAGCAAGCGGCGCATCTTGAAGGGCCGTTCGGCGGTGGGATTGTCGCGTGCGACCGGCGGCACCACCGGGGCATTGGGGGTCGGCACCGGCGGTGCGGACGGCCGGGGCCGGGCCGAGGCCACCGGCGGCGGCGGCGCGGTGGTGGGCGGCACCTCGCCCTTCTCGTCAAAGCGGCGCACCAGCGCGCCGATCGCGTCTTCCTCAGCACCAGCCGGCGCGCCGGCGATGCCGTCGTTGCCCGGCGCCGGGTCCGAGGTGGCGAAGCGGCGCTGCTTTTCCTCGGTGTCGCGCACCAGCTTCCATAGCGGATCGGGCGGATTGACCGGGTACAGGTCGAACACCAGGCGGTTGCGGTAGCTGCCAATGGGCGCCAGCGTGAACACCTGCGGCGCCACGTTTTCCTTCAGGTCGAACACCATGCGGACCACGCGCGGGCGGTTCTGGCCGACGCGCACGGTCTGGATATACGGGTCGTTCGGGGTGATCTTGGCCACCAGTTCGCGCAGCGTGGGCGACAGGTCCAGGCCGTCGATGTCCACCACCAGCCGGTCGGGGTCGCGGATCATCTGGTGCACGGCGGCCAGCGGGGAATCGGATTCGATGGTGACGCGGGTGTAGTCCTCGGCCGGCCACACGCGCACCGCGACGATGCCGGCGCCAAATGCGATCTGCGGGCCGGCCAGTGTCAGCACAGCCGTGCCCGCGCCCAGCTTCAGTGCCTGCGCCATCCATTTGCGGCGCGCCTGCAGCAGGCCGTCGGGTCCATCGGGGCGGTCGGTGGCAAGTCGCTTGATCAGCATGCGTTCAGCAGGGTAAGTCCAGTGTGAGTATAGGCGCGCATGGTCGCGATCCGCCGCTCGCCGGCGTCATCTGCCCCGGCCATGTCCGATTGGAGCAACACATGGAGATCCGGTTCCCCGAGCATGCGGCCGGCCTTTTCCGGCCATTCGACCAGGTTGAAGGCCGGTTCGGCGAAGCAGTCGCGAAAACCCGCGTCGATCCACTCTTCGGGATCGGCAAAGCGGTACAGGTCGAAGTGGTAGACGGCCAGCGGCGAGCCGTCGGCGCGGGCCACCTCGTAGGGCTCGCACAGCGTATAGGTGGGGCTGCGGACCTTGCCCGCATGGCCCAGCGCGCGCAGGATCGCGCGCGACAGCGTGGTCTTGCCGGCACCCAGGTCGCCGGACATCTGCACATGCACCGTACGCGGCGGCATGGCCTGCACGGCGGCGGCCAGCGCGGCGCCCAGGCGCGCGGTGGCGGCTTCATCAGGCAGCGTCAGGGTGCGTTCTTCAAGCAAGGGCATTGCGTACAATTCAGGGATGATCGACCGAGTCGCCCCAGGGCAGGCAGATGCGCCACCTAACCCCGTTCCCGGCACCGCCAGCCACCTGGCCGCGGGCCCCGGGGAACTTGCGGCACTGGCCGCGTCGATCCGCGCATGGGGCGCGGAACTCGGCTTTGCCTCCGTGCGCATTGCCGATGTCGACCTCAGTCATGCCGAGCCGGGGCTGATGGCGTGGCTGGCGCAGGGCTACCACGGCGACATGGATTATATGGCGAACCACGGCCTGCGGCGCGCCCGCCCGGCCGAACTGGTGCCCGGCACCGTGCGCGCGGTCGTGGCGCGGATGCCGTACATTGCGGCTGCCGGCGCCCAGGCCGGCGCCACCGACTGGCGCCGCCACGAACTGGCGCGGCTGGACGATCCGGCCACCGCAGTGGTGTCGCTGTATGCGCGCGGCCGCGATTATCACAAGGTGCTGCGCAGCCGTCTGCAGCAACTGGCCAGCCGGATCGAGGCCGAAATCGGAAAATTCGGCTACCGCGTCTTTACCGATTCCGCACCCGTCATGGAAGTGGCGCTGGCCAGCCAGGGCGGACTCGGCTGGCGCGGCAAGCATACGCTGCTGCTGGACCGCGACGGCGGCTCGATGTTCTTCCTGGGCGAGATCCTGGTCGACCTCCCGCTGCCGGCGGACCCGCCCGAGTCCGGCCACTGCGGCAACTGCCACCGCTGCCTGGACATCTGCCCCACGCGTGCCATCGTGGCGCCGTACCGGCTGGATGCGCGCCGCTGCATCTCCTACCTGACCATCGAGCACAAGGGCCCGATCCCGGTGGAATTCCGCGCGCCCATGGGCAACCGCGTCTACGGCTGCGACGACTGCCAGCTGGCCTGCCCGTGGAACAAGTTCGCGCATGTGGCCATGGTGCCGGACTTCGACGTGCGCAACGGGCTTGACGCGCCCGACATGGTGGCGCTGTTCCAGTGGACCGAAGCGGAATTCAACCAGCGGCTCGAAGGCAGCCCGATCCGCCGCATCGGCCATGAGCGCTGGCTGCGCAACCTGGCGGTGGGGCTGGGCAACAGCCTGCGCGCGGCGCTGTCGGGCACGCGCGCCGAAGACGCGGCCCTGGCCGCGCGCATCCGCGCAGCGCTGCAGCAGCGGCGCGAGGCCGCCACGCCGCTGGTGCGCGAGCATATCGACTGGGCCCTGGCCCAGGGTGGCCCGCCGCCGGACGCTAGCTGACCAGCGCCAGCCACAGCGGCGTGGTCACGATCGCCGCCACCGTCATCAGCGAAATCGTCGCCGCCACCATCGGCCCGTTGCCGCCCATGCGCACCGCCAGGATATAGGCACTGGAGGCCGTGGGCAGCGAGGCATACAGCACCACGATCTGGTACTGCAGCGCGGTCAGCGGCAGGTGCCGTCCCACCAGCCAGGCCACGCACGGCATCGCCAGCAGCTTGACGCCGGTCCACCAGGCCACCGGGCCGGCGGTACCGGTGGCGCCGCTCATCTGCAGCCCGGCACCCACCGTCATCAGCCCGAGCGCGGTCGAGGCCGAGCCCAGCCGGTTCAGCGTCATCCCAAGAACTTCGGGCGCATGCAGCCCCAGCAGGTTGGTCAGCAGGCCGCCGGCGGTGGCCAGGATCAGCGGATTGCGCGCCAGCTCCTTCCACAGCGCGGTCTGGCCGTGCCGCGCCAGCGCCCACACCGCCGCCACGTTGCACAGCGGCACCGTGCAGCCGACGATCACCGCCATCAGGGCCAGCCCCTCGGAGCCGCCAAGGCGCGAGGCCAGCGCCAGCCCGATATAGGAATTGAAGCGGAACGCGGTCTGCAGGCCCGAGGCAAAGCTCAGCGCGTCCGGCCGCAACACCCATTTGACGGCGTAGCCGCCGACCATGCCTGTGGCCATCACCAGCAGCGCCAACCCCAGCATGGCCGAGGTCGACGAGAAATCCAGCACCGCGGTATTGGTCGACTGCAGCAGCAGCGCCGGGAACAGCACGAAGTAGACCAGGCGTTCCACGCCGCTCCAGAAGGCGCGGTCGAACGGGGAATAGCGCACCAGCAGCCAGCCGATGAGGATCAGGCTGAAGTCCGGGACCAGCAGGAGAGCAGGAGACATTTATCGTTGTTTTGGTGGCGGTGGCATGACGTGCAGTTGCCCTGCCGGCCGTCGCACGCTGCGGCGGTGGGGGACAGATAACGGCAAAAAAACCGGAATGTGCAGACTAGGGCAGATACGGATAGGTATTTTTCCAGATTTAGGCCAGCATGGCATGCCAAGTTGTATGCCTGCCGCCATGTTGTCCCGCACCCGGTCCGCGCCGCCGCGCCCGGACACCCACCTCCGCGCCCCCTTCCGCCCTGGTCTGCACCCGGGCCGCTGCATGCGCCTGGCCGCCGTGCTGGTGGCGCTGTGCGCCGCCACGGCCGCGGGCGCCGTACCCGTGCCGGCGCGCTCGGTGGAGATCGAAGGGATACGTTTTGACGATGCGGCACGCGTGGGCGGCAAGGAACTGCAGCTCAACGGCACCGCCCTGCGCGCGGGCTTCCTGGCCAAGGGCTACGTGGCCGCCCTGTACCTGCAGGAGAAAGCCCGCAACGCGGCCCTGGTGCTGGGCACGCCCGGCGCCAAGCGGCTACAGTTGCGCATGCTGCGCGAGACCGAACCGCCGGCCTTCGTGCGCGCCATCCGCCAGGGCATCCGCAACAACCACAGCGAGCAGCAGATGCAGGAGCTGGCCACGCGGCTGGTACAGTTCGAGCGCACTCTGGGCGAGGTCGGCACCGCGCACAAGGGCGACGTGATCAACCTGGATTTTTCCCCACAGACTGGGACCGTCGTCGCCATCAACGGCACGCCTCGCGGCCGGCCGATCCCCGGCGAAGACTTCTACCAGGCCGTGCTGCGGGTCTTCCTGGGCGAGCGCCCGGTCGACGCCGAGGTCAAGCGCGGGCTGCTGGGCGGCTGACGCAATTACGCTGCCGGCGCACGGCCCCACCTGTGGCACTGCGACGGTTTTTTTGCTTCCGGGCGGCACCCTGCCCGGATTTCCTGACGGGAGACATGATCTCATGCAAGCTGGCAAACTCGCACTGACCCTGGCCCTGGCCGCCGCCGCCACCGCGGCGCAGGCCCAGAGCTACCCCACCAAGCCGATCCGACTGATCATTCCGTTCGCACCCGGCGGCACCACCGACATCGTCGGCCGCGGCGCCGCGGACCAGATGAGCCGCATCCTGGGCCAGCCCGTGGTGGTGGAGAACCGCGCCGGCGGGGGCGGTTCGATCGGTGCTGACGCGATCGCCAAGGCCGCGCCGGACGGCTACACCATCGGCATCTCCACGGTCTCGACCATGGCCGTGAACCCGGCCTGCAACCCCAAGCTGTCGTACGACCCGATCAAGGACTTCAAGCCCATCACCAACCTGGCCAACGTGGCCAACGTGATCGCCGTAAACCCGAACTTCCCGGCCAAGGACTACAAGGAGTTCCTGGCCGTGCTCAAGGCCAACCCGGGCAAGTATTCGTACGCCTCGTCGGGCACCTGCGGCTTCGGCCACATGCTGGGCGAGCAGTTCAAGGTATCGACCAAGACCTTCATGGTCCACATCCCCTACCGCGGCGCGGGCCCGGCGCTGAACGACGTGCTGGCCGGCCAGGTGCCGATCATGGTGGACAACCTGCCCTCTTCGATCCCCTACATCAAGGCCGGCAAGCTGCGCCCGATCGTGGTGGCCTGGAACAAGCGCCTGGAATCCATGCCCAACGTGCCGACCTTCGGCGAAATGGGCCTGAAAGAGCCGAACGACCCGGCCTGGTACGGCCTGGTGGCACCGGCCGGCACGCCTGACGACGTCATCAAGAAGCTCAACGAAGCCGCCGTCAAGGCCCTGCAGGACAAGGACTTCCAGCAGCGCCTGCGCACCGCCGGCGCCGAGCCGTCGGGCAACACGCCGGCGCAGCATGCGGCCGAGATCAAGAAAGAATTCGACAAGATGAAGAATCTTGTGAAGGTGCAGAACATCAAGCTGGAGCAATGATCCGGCCGGTGTGACGCCCCGCGAAGGGCCGCCGCGAGGCGGCCCTTTTTTCTTGCCCGCGCCAAAAAGCACTAAAATCCAGCATTCGCTCCAGCCTGACCGCCATGCCCGCCACCTATGACGCCATCCTCCCCGCCCCCTTTGGCAAGATCGGGGTGCGCACGGACGGCGCGCGCATCCGGGCTCTCGTGTACCTTCCCGGGCACGTCGAGGCACGCGCGCCTGCAGACGCGCTGACGCAGCAACTGGCGGCACAGCTGGAGGCCTACTACGCCAATCCCGACGCCGCCTTCGACCTGCCGCTGGCCCCGGCCGGCAGCGATTTCCAGCAGCGCGTGTGGCAGGCCATCAGCGCGGTGCCGCGCGGCGCGGTGACCACCTATGGCACCATCGCCGAGGCCATCGGGGCAATGCCGCGCGCGGTGGGCCAGGCCTGCGGGCAGAACCCTTTCCCGATCGTGATCCCCTGCCATCGCGTGGTCTCGGCGCGCGGCATCGGCGGCTTCTCGCACCACGCCGAAGACGGCTTCTACCTCGACGTCAAACGCTGGCTGCTGCGCCATGAGGGCGCCATGCTGATATGAGCGGCGCCGCGCAGGCTGCGGCGCCCAGCGACGCCGACGTGGCACTGGTCAGCCGCTTCTGCGACGCGCTGTGGCTGGAAGACGGCCTCTCGCGCAACACCATCGATGCCTACCGGCGCGACCTGACGCTGCTGGCGCGCTGGCTGCAGCATGAGCACCGCGGCGAACTGCCGGGCGCGGACGACAGCGCGCTGTCGGCCTACTTCAACGCGCGCCACACGCAGACCCGCGCCTCGTCGGCCAACCGGCGCCTGGCGGTATTCCGCCGCTTCTACCAGTGGTTGCTGCGCGAACACCTGGTCGAAGCCGACCCCTGCCTGCTGCTGCGCCCCGCCAAGCAGCCGCCGCGCTACCCCAAGACCCTGACCGAGTCCCAGGTCGACGCGCTGCTCGAAGCGCCCGACACCGACACGCCGCTGGGGCTGCGCGACCGCACCATGCTGGAACTGATGTACGCCAGCGGGCTGCGCGTGTCGGAGCTCACGCAGATGAAGACCATCGAGATCAGCCTGAACGAAGGCGTGGCGCGCGTGGTCGGCGGCAAGGGCGACAAGGAGCGGCTGGTGCCGTTCGGCCAGCAGGCCGGCGACTGGCTGCGCCGCTACCTGGCCAGTGCGCGCCCCGCGCTGCTGGCCGGGCGCGCCTGCGACGCGCTGTTTGTCACGCAGCGCGGCGAAGGCATGACGCGGCAGGCGTTCTGGCACCTGATCAAGCGCCATGCGCGCGATGCCGGCGTGCACGCGCCGCTGTCGCCGCACACGCTGCGGCACGCCTTTGCCACGCACCTGCTGAACCACGGCGCCGACCTGCGCGTGGTGCAGCTGCTGCTGGGCCACGCCGATATTTCCACCACCCAGATTTATACGCACGTCGCCCGCGAACGCCTGCGCGAGCTGCACCAGCAGCACCATCCGCGCGGCTGAGCAAGCGGGCGGCGACCATCATGAGCAAGACCAGGCACGTATCAGAAACCCCCGCCACGCAGTACCTGCGCAAGCATGGCGTCGCCTTCGGCGAGCATCCGTATGACTATGTCGAGCACGGCGGCACCGGCGAATCGGCGCGCCAGCTGGGCGTTCCCGAGCACGACGTGATCAAGACCCTGATCATGGAAGACGAGCGCGCGCAGCCGCTGGTGGTGCTGATGCACGGCGACTGCTCGGTCTCGACCAAGAACCTGGCGCGCCAGGCCGGCCGCAAGAGCGTGCAGCCATGCAAGCCCGAGGTGGCGCAGCGCCACAGCGGCTACATGGTGGGCGGCACCTCGCCCTTCGGCACGAAGAAGCGCATGCCGGTCTACGTGGAATCGACCGTGCTGGAGCTGGCGCGCATCTATATCAACGGCGGGCGCCGCGGCTACCTGGTCAGCGTGGACCCGAAGCTGCTGCCCATGCTGGTGGACGCCCAGCCGGTGCAATGCGCACTGCCTGACTGAGCACATGACTGAGCGCCCCCGCACACACCGAGGGAAGCCTCGATGCCAATCCGGGAAGTCACGGACGTAGCGAGGCCCCTGCCGCGCTACAATCGCGCCAGCCTGAAAACACCCCACTGCACATGGCCAATCTGCTTTTCGCCCTTGCCGCCTACCTGATCGGCTCCGTTTCCTTCGCTGTCGTCGTCAGCAAGCTGATGGGGCTGCCGGACCCGCACTCCTATGGCTCCGGCAATCCCGGCGCCACCAACGTGCTGCGCACCGGCAACAAGAAGGCCGCCGTCCTGACGCTGATCGGCGACGCCCTGAAGGGCTGGCTGGCGGTATGGCTGGCCGCGCGCTTCGGCCCGGCCTACGGGCTGAACGAAACCGGCCTGGCCATGGTGGCGCTGGCGGTCTTCCTGGGCCACCTGTTCCCGGTGTACCACCGCTTCGCCGGCGGCAAGGGCGTGGCCACAGCGGCCGGCATCCTGCTGGCCATCGACCCGATCCTGGGCCTGGGCACGCTGGCCACGTGGCTGATCATCGCGTTCTTCTTCCGCTACTCGTCGCTGGCGGCGCTGGTGGCGGCGATCTTCGCGCCGTTCTTCCATGTGCTGATGAACGGCGTGGATGTGATGACGGGGGCGATCTTCGTGATCAGCGTGCTGCTGATTGCGCGGCACCGGCAGAATATTGCCAAACTGCTGGCCGGCAAGGAAAGCCGGATCGGCGAGAAGAAGAAGGTCTGAAAACGGCCTGAGGCAGCCCTGACGCCGGCTCAGGCCTCGGCTGCCCCGAACAGCATCTCGACCCGGAAGCCGCCGCCGTCGGCATTCACCAGGTTCAGCTTCCCACCCGCCTGCCGCACCAGCCGGTCCACGATCGCCAGCCCCAGCCCGGAATGCGCATTGCCGCCCCGGGCCGGGTCCAGCCGCACAAAGGGCAGCGTGGCGCGCTCCTTGTCGCCGTCAGGGATGCCGGCGCCCTGGTCCTCCACCACCAGCAGGAAACCCTCCGGCGTGCGCGCGGTCGCAATGCACACCGGCGGCTTGCCATAGGCGTAGGCGTTGTCGACCAGGTTGCCGACGATGCGGTCCAGCTGCGTGGCGATCATGCGAAAGCCCTCGCCCGCGCCCAGCGACAGCACCACCTGGCGCTCCTGCTCGGCCAGCGACGCGGCCAGTTCATTGACGCGCCGGTCCACCGGCACCGGCCGCGCGGTCGACTCGCTGGTCTGCGCGAAGCTCAGGAACTGCTCGACGATGGCCGACATGGACTCCACGTCGCGCGTCACCCCCGCGGCGGCCTTGGGATCGGCCAGCATCTCGGCGCGCAGGCGCAGCCGCGCCAGCGGTGTCTTCAGGTCATGCGCGATGCCGGCCAGCATGGTGTTGCGCTCCTGGTCGATGCGCGCCAGGTCGGCCACCATGCGGTTGAAACGCTCGATCAGCTGGCGCAGCTCATGCGGGCCGCGCTCGCGCAGCGGCGGCACGGCGTGCTGGCGCGACAGCAGCTCTGCCGCATTGGCCATGTCGCGCACCGGCCGCTGGATCTGCCAGGCGATCAGCACGGCAAAGATGATTGCCACTCCCACCACCAGCATCACGCCAGGCACCAGCCGGTTGTCAGGCGGCGGATTGTGGACCCACAGGATCGGCATGGCGATCCAGCGGGCGCGGCTGGGCAGCTTGATCCAGATGCGCGGCGTGGTCTCGTCCTCCAGCCGGATCTCGGTGCCCTGCGGCAGCCTGCCGATGAACTGCTCGACCAGCCGGCGCGAGCGCCCGCCCTTGGGCACGGCGGCATGCTCTTCGGCGTCGGCCGTGTTGGCCGTCTCCACCAGGCTGGGCAGTTTCGCCGGCGGCCGCGCATCGAGCGCGCGCTCGATGCTGTCGAGCTGGAACAGCATCTGCTCAACGGAATAGTCCACCTGCTGCTGGCGGCGGTCCATGCGCAGGATGGCCAGCCATGAGAAATGGCTGATCACAAGCACGGCGGCAATCAGCAGCGCAATGCGGCCGAACAGGGTGTCGATACGTCGCAACTTCATCGGAAAGCAGAGTCTGGTGGCATGCGGCGCCAGCGGGCTGGCGCCGCGGCCATTATTCGGGGAGCCCCGCGGACATCTCTTCCGCTTCGTCGGGCACGAAGGTGTAGCCGCGCCCGCGCACGGTCTGGATATAGCGCGGGCGCTGCGCGTCTTCATCCAGCAGCCGGCGCAGGCGCCAGATCTGCACGTCGATGCCGCGGTCGCTGATGCCGCTGGCGCTGCCGTACATCAGCTCGACGATGCGCTCGCGCGACAGCACTTCCAGCGGATGCATCAGCAGCAGCTTGAGCAGCGCGAACTCGGTATCGCTGATCGACAGCGTCTGGCCGGCACGGCTCAGCGTGCGCTGGCGGAAATTGACGCGGAACGGGCCGAAGGCGACCGATTCGCGGTCCTCGGGCGCCGCCGCCGGGCGCGCCAGCTTGCGGCGCAGCACGGCATTGATGCGCGCCAGCAGTTCGCGCGGCGAAAACGGCTTGCCAAGGTAGTCGTCGGCGCCGATCTCAAGCCCGACGATGCGGTCGATCTCGTCGCTGCGGGCCGTGAGCAGGATCACCGGGATATCGTCGTTCTTGGCGCGCAGGTTGCGCAGCGCGGTCAGGCCGTCGACCTTGGGCATCATCAGGTCCAGCACGATCAGCGCCGGCCGCTCGCGCTCCAGGCGCGCCTGCAGGCCGTCGCCGTCATGCATCACCGAGACGGCGAAACCCTGCTGGGTCAGGTACTCGCGCAGCAGGTCGCGAAGTTCGGGATCGTCGTCGACGACGAGGATCTGGGTAGGCTGGTTCGTTCGCATAGGCACATGATAGTCAGCCCCGGCGCCACACATGCCGGTTTGGCCGGGCGGTTTTGTTTCCGGAGGTTACACCCGGGGCGCTGGTAATCCGCTGTAATAAAAGCGCCGGGCGCCGAAATACGGGCGTCCGGGCCCGCACATTATCCTTGCGGCATGACGTGCCACCGGCGCCGCCGCATTGCGCGCCACACGGCACTTGCCAGCCTGCCGGCCACCCCGCGGCGCGCCCTCCCACACCGCGGGCCGGCGCCCGTGGCGTTGCGGCATACTGCTGCATCGTCACTTGCCAGACCGAACATTGCCGGCGCGCCGCGCGCGCCGCCCCAGGATTTGCGGACATGTCCAACCCCGAACAAGGCCAACCTACTCCCTCCCCGCCCCCCTCTTCGCGTCCGCCCGAGGGCACTCCGCCGCGGCGCACCGGCCGGCGCCGGCTGACCGCCGGGGTGCTAGTGCTGCTGCTCGCGGGGGGCGCCTGGTACTGGCATGCCCATCGCGGCCAGGCGCCGGAGCAGGCGGCGGGCGCGCAACGGGGCGCCAGCGGCCCGGGCGCGCGTGGAGGCGCCGGTGGGCCCGGCATGCCGCGCTCGCCCGTGGTGGTCGCCACCGTGGCCAAGCGCGATATGGACGTGGTGCTCAATGGCCTGGGCAATGTGACCCCGGTGTCCAACGTCACCGTGCGCGCGCAGGTGTCCGGCCCGCTGCTCAAGGTGCTGTTCAAGGAAGGCCAGATGGTCAGGGCCGGCGACGTGCTGGCCGAGATCGACCCGCGCCCGTTCCAGGCCGCGCTGGACCAGGCCGGGGGCCAGCTGGCGCGCGACCAGGCGCTGCTGCAGAACGCCAGGCTGGACCAGCAGCGCTACCGTACCCTGCTGGGGCAGGACTCGATCTCCAAGCAGCAGGTCGATACCCAGGACGCGCTGGTGCGCCAGTACGAGGGCGTGGTCAAGACCGACCAGGGCAATGTCGCCAACGCGCGCCTGCAGCTGGGGTACACCAGGATCGTGGCGCCGGTGTCGGGCCGCATAGGCCTGCGCCAGGTGGACCCGGGCAATATCGTCAACACCGGCGATACCAACGGCATCGCGCTGATCACGCAGATCCAGCCGATTGCCGTGATGTACACCATCCCCGAGGACAACCTGCCCTCGGTACTGAAGAAGCTCAATGCCGGCGAGAAGCTGCCGGTGCAGGCCTGGGACCGCCAGGTGCGCAACCAGCTGGGCGACGGCACGCTGCTGACCACCGACAACCAGATCGACACCACCACCGGCACGGTCAAGCTCAAGGCGGTCTTCCCCAATGAAGACGGCATGCTGTTCCCCAACCAGTTCGTCAACGTGCGCACGCGCGTCGATACCCTCAGGGACGCCACCGTGATCCCGGTCGCCGCAATCCAGCGCGGCCAGCAGGGCACCTTTGTCTACACCGTGGACGAGGCCAGCAAGGTCAAGGTGCAGGTGGTCACGCTGGGCCCGGGCGACGGCAGCCGCAATGCGGTGCTCAAGGGCCTGGAGCCCGGCCAGCGCGTGGTGGTGGACGGCGCCGACCGGCTCAAGGAAGGCATGACCGTAGAGGCCGTCGATCCGGCCGCGCGCGCCGCCGCGGTGGTGCCGGCCAGCCAGCCGCGCGGGCGCGGCCGCCGCAACCGGGACGGCGGCGCCAGCGGCGCGCACGCCGACGCCAGCGGGGCCGCGGCCCCCGGCGCTTCCGGCGCGGCCGGCGAACATCGCCGCCACCGCGACGCTGGCGCCAGCGCGCCGGGCGCCGATGGCCCCCGCCGCCAGCCGCAGTAAGGACCGCGCATGAACCCCTCACGCCTCTTCATCGAGCGCCCGGTCGCCACGGCGCTGCTGATGCTGGCCATCCTGCTGTCCGGGCTGGTGGCGTACCGGCTGCTGCCGCTGTCGGCGCTGCCCGAGGTCGACTACCCGACCATCCAGGTCACCACGCTCTACCCCGGCGCCAGCCCGGACGTGATGACCTCGTCGGTGACCGCGCCGCTGGAGCGCCAGTTCGGCCAGATGCCGGGCCTCAAGCAGATGTCGTCGTCCTCGTCCGGCGGCGCCTCGGTGATCACGCTGCAGTTCGAGCTGACGCTGCCGCTGGACGTGGCCGAGCAGGGGGTGCAGGCCGCCATCAACGCCGGCAGCAACCTGCTGCCGTCCGACCTGCCGATGCCGCCGGTCTACAGCAAGGTCAACCCGGCCGACGCGCCGATCATGACCATCGCCATGAACTCGGACACCATGCCGCTGCCCAAGCTGCAGGACATGGTCGACACGCGCGTGGCGCAGAAGATCTCGCAGATCCAGGGCGTGGGCCTGGTCACCATCAGCGGCGGCCAGCGCCCCGCGGTGCGCATCCAGGCCAACCCGGCCGCGCTGGCCTCGCTGGGCATGTCGATCGACGACCTGCGCACCGCCATCGGCGCCTCCAACGTGAACGGCGCCAAGGGCAGCTTCGACGGGCCGGCGCGCGCCTCCACCATCGACGCCAACGACCAGTTGCGCTCGGCCGACGAGTACCGCCAGATCATCCTGGCCTACAAGGACGGCGCGCCGATCCGCATCACCGACGTGGCCGAGATCGTCGACGGCCCCGAGAACAGCCGGCTGGCCGCCTGGGCCAACGACAAGCCCGCGATCGTGCTGAACATCCAGCGCCAGCCGGGCGCCAACGTGATCGAAGTGGTGGACCGCATCAAGGCGCTGCTGCCGCAGCTGCAGAATGCGCTGCCGGCCTCGGTCCATGTACAGCTGCTGACCGACCGCACCACCACCATCCGCGCCTCGGTCGAGGACGTGCAGTTCGAGCTGCTGCTGGCGATCGCGCTGGTGGTGCTGGTGATCTTCCTGTTCCTGCGCAATATACCGGCCACCATCATTCCGGGCGTGGCGGTGCCGCTGTCGCTGGTGGGCACCTTCGGCGTGATGTACCTGGCGGGGTTCTCGATCAACAACCTGACGCTGATGGCGCTGACCATCGCCACCGGCTTTGTGGTCGATGATGCGATCGTGATGATCGAGAACATCATGCGCTACATCGAAAAAGGCGATCCGCCGATGGCGGCGGCGCTGAAGGGATCGAAGCAGATTGGCTTCACCATCATCTCGCTGACCTTCTCGCTGGTGGCAGTGCTGATCCCGCTGCTGTTCATGGGCGATGTGGTCGGGCGCCTGTTCCGCGAGTTCGCGATCACGCTGGCGGTGTCGATCCTGATCTCGGCGGTGGTATCGCTGACGCTCACGCCGATGATGTGCGCACGCCTGCTGCACCATGTGCCGGAAGAGAAGCTGTCGCGCTTTCACCGCGCCAGCGGCCGCTTCTTCGACAACGTGATCGACCGCTACGGCCGCGCGCTGGAGTGGGTGCTGGACCGCCAGAAGGCCACGCTGGTGGTGGCCGTGGCCACGCTGGCGCTGACCGTGCTGCTGTACCTGCTGGTGCCCAAGGGCTTCTTCCCGGTGCAGGACACCGGCGTGATCCAGGGCATCACCGAGGCCGCGCAGACCACCTCGTTCGACGCCATGGCGCGCCGCCAGCAGGCCGTGGCCAAGGTGGTGATGCAGGACCCGGCAGTGGCAAGCCTGTCGTCGTTCATCGGCGTGGACGGCACCAACACCACGCTCAACGCCGGGCGCATGCTGATCAACCTCAAGCCCAAGGGCGAACGCGACCCCATCGAGGTGGTCACGCAGCGCCTGCAGCGGGCCGTGCACGAACTGGGCGGGGTGTCGCTGTACACGCAGCCGGTGCAGGACCTGACCATCGAGGACAAGGTTTCGCGCACGCAGTACCAGTTCACCGTCGAGGATCCCGATCCCGCAACGCTGGCAACGTGGGTGCCGAAGCTGGTCGAGCGCCTGCGCCAGGAGCCTGAGCTGCGCGATGTCACCAGCGACCAGCAGAACAACGGCCTGCGCGCCTATGTCGATATCGACCGCGACGCCGCGGCGCGCTTCGGCATCACCACCGCGGTGATCGACAGCGCGCTGTACAGCGCCTTCGGCCAGCGGCTGGTCTCCACCATCTTCACGCAATCCAGCCAGTACCGCGTGGTGCTCGAGACCATGCCCGAGTTCCGCAAGAGCCCGCAGTCGCTGGCCGACCTGCGCCTGCCCTCTTCTTCCGGCGGGCAAGTGCCGCTGGGCTCGTTCGCGCGCATCACGGAGCGCACCGGCCCGCTGGTGGTCAACCACCAGGGCCAGTTCCCCGCCGCGACGATCTCGTTCAACCTGGCCCCTGGCGAATCGCTGGGCGCCGCGGTCGACAAGATCACGCAGGTCGAGCATGAGCTGGGCCTGCCGATCTCGATGCAGACCAGCTTCCAGGGCGCCGCGCTGGCGTTCCGCGCGTCGCTGTCGAACACGCTGTGGCTGATCCTGGCCGCGGTGGTGACCATGTATATCGTGCTGGGCGTGCTGTATGAAAGCACCATCCACCCGGTCACCATCCTGTCGACGCTGCCATCGGCGGGCGTGGGCGCGCTGCTGGCACTGCTGTTGGCGGGGCAGGAACTGGGCATCATCGCGATCATCGGCGTGATCCTGCTGATCGGCATCGTCAAGAAGAACGCGATCATGATGATCGACTTCGCGCTCGAGGCCGAGCGCGAGGGCGGCATGCGCCCGCGCGACGCGATCTTCCAGGCCTGCCTGCTGCGTTTCCGCCCGATCCTGATGACTACCATGGCGGCCCTGCTGGCGGCGCTGCCTCTGATGCTGGGTTCCGGCATCGGCAGCGAGCTGCGCCGGCCGCTGGGCGTGACCATGGTGGGCGGCCTGCTGGTCAGCCAGGTGCTGACGCTGTTCACCACGCCGGTGATCTACCTGGCCTTCGACCGCATCGCCACGCGCGTGAAGGGCTGGCGCAAGCGCCGCTTCGGCGACCCTGAGGAAGGCGGCACCGGCGAGGAGCCGGCCCAGCGATGAACCTGTCCGCTGCCTTTATCCACCGGCCGGTCGCGACCGCACTGCTGACGCTCGGCATCCTGCTGGCCGGGCTGGCCGCGCTGCGGCTGCTGCCGGTGTCGCCGCTGCCGCAGGTGGACTTCCCCACCATCTCGGTGTCGGCGTCGCTGCCGGGCGCCAGCCCGGAGACCATGGCCGCCACCGTGGCCACGCCGCTGGAACGCGCGCTCGGCACCATCGCCGGCGTGACCGAGATCACCTCCAGCAGCTCGCTCGGCTCCACCCGGGTGACGCTGCAGTTCGACCTGTCGCGCAATATCGACGGCGCCGCGCGCGACGTGCAGGCGGCCATCAATGCCTCGCGCGCGACGCTGCCGACCAGCCTGCCCAACAACCCGACCTACCGCAAGGTCAACCCGGCCGACGCGCCGATCATGATCATCGCGCTGACCTCGCCGACCATGACACGCGGGCAGCTGTACGACGCGGCCTCGACCATCCTGGCGCAGAAGCTGTCACAGGTCGATGGCGTGGGCCAGGTCACCATCGGCGGGGCCTCGCTGCCGGCGGTGCGGGTCGAGCTGAACCCGACCGCGCTGAACCGCTACGGCATCTCGCTGGAAGACGTGCGCAACACCATCAGCGCGACCAACGCCAACCGGCCGCTGGGCACGCTGGAGAATGCAGCCAGCAACTGGCAGGTCTACGCCAACGACCAGGCGATGAAGGCGGAAGACTACATGCCGCTGATCATCCGCTACGCCACGCCGGGTACCTTCTCGTCGACGTCGGCGGGCGCGCTGATTGCCAGCACCGCCAACGCCGCCGCCAGCGGCGGCGTCAGCACCAAGGTAGTCAACGGCGTCACCGTGACCACGCTGACCACCAGCAGCGGCACCACCACCATCACCAGCGGGGCCACCGGCGGCACCAGTGCCACCAGCGGACCCAATTCGTTCGCGGTGCCGGTGCGGCTGCGCGACGTGGCCAATGTGGTGGATTCGGTGCAGGACATCCGCAATGCGGGCTCGGCCAATGGCAAGCCGTCGGTGCTGCTGGTGCTGAACCGCTCGCCGGGCGCCAACATCATCGAGACCGTCGACCGCGTCAACGAGATGCTGCCGCAGCTGCAGAAGATGATCCCGGCGGCGATCTCGATGGACGTGATGATGGACCGCACGCCCACCATCCGCGCCTCGCTGCGCGAGGTCGAGCACACGCTGATGATCTCGGTGGCGCTGGTGATCATGGTGGTGTTCGTGTTCCTGCGCAATGTGCGCGCCACCTTTATCCCCAGCGTGGCGGTGCCGGTGTCGCTGATCGGCACGTTCTCGGTGATGTACCTGGCCGGGTTCTCGCTGAACAACCTGTCGCTGATGGCGCTTACCATCGCCACCGGCTTTGTGGTGGACGATGCCATCGTGGTGCTGGAGAACATCTCGCGCCATATCGAGGAAGGCATGAAGCCGCTCGCCGCCGCGCTGCGCGGCGCGCGCGAGGTGGGCTTCACGGTGCTGTCGATGAGCCTGTCGCTGATCGCGGTGTTTATTCCGCTGCTGATGATGGGCGGCATCGTCGGCCGGCTGTTCCAGGAGTTCGCGATCACGCTTTCGGTGGCGATCCTGGTGTCGCTGGTGGTATCGCTGACCACCACGCCGATGATGTGCGCGCGCCTGCTGCGCCCGCCCGAGCCGGAAAAGCAGGGCCGCTTCTTCCGCGCCACCGAGCGCATGTTCCAGTGGCTGCACGACGGCTATGCGCGCTCGCTCGCCACGGCGCTGCGCTTCAGCCCGCTGGTATGGCTGGTGCTGATCGCGACCATTGCGCTCAACGTGTACCTGTACGTGATCGTGCCCAAGGGCTTCTTCCCGCAGCAGGACACGGGCCGGCTGATCGGCTTTATCCGCGCCGACCAGGCCACCTCGTTCCAGGCCATGCGCGGCAAGCTCGACAACTTCATCACCATCGTGCGCTCGGATCCAGCGGTGGAGAACGTGACCGGCTTTACCGGCGGCTCGCAGCGCAATACCGGGCAGATGTTCGTCACGCTCAAGCCGCTGTCTGAGCGCAAGGAATCGGCCGACGCCATCATTGCGCGGCTGCGCGGCAAGCTGGCCAAGGAGCCCGGCGCCAGCCTGTTCCTGCAGTCGGTGCAGGACATCCGCATCGGCGGGCGGCAAAGCAGTTCGCAGTACCAGTTCACGCTGCAGTCCGACGACCTGGAGGTGCTGCGCGCATGGGAGCCCAAAGTGCGCGCGGCGCTGTCCAACCTGAAGGGGTTGGAGGATATCGATACCGATACCAACGACAAGGGCCTGCAGACCTCGGTGATCATTGACCGCGACGCGGCCTCGCGCCTGGGCGTGACCGCGCAGCAGGTGGATGCGGTGCTCAACGATGCCTTCGGCCAGCGGCTGGTCTCGACCATCTATCATCCGCTCAACCAGTACCGCGTGGTGATGGAACTGAGCCAGGAGTACCTGCAGGGGCCCGATGCGCTCAAGGACATCTATGTGGTCACCGGCAACGGCAAACGCGTGCCGCTGGCGGCGTTCGCGCGCGTGACCCCGACCAGCACGCCGCTAGGCGTGAACCACCAGGGCCAGTTCGCCGCCTCGACGATCTCGTTCAACCTGGCCGAGGGCACCTCGCTGTCGCAGGCGACCGACGCGATCACGCGCGAGATGGCGCGCATCGGCGTGCCCGAGACGCTGCGCGCCAACTTCCAGGGCGGCGCCAAGGCGTTCCAGGATTCGCTCAAGAGCCAGCCGATCCTGATCCTGGCGGCGCTGATCACGATCTATATCGTGCTGGGCGTGCTGTATGAGAGTTACGTGCACCCGCTGACGATCCTGTCGACGCTGCCCTCGGCCGGCGTGGGCGCGCTGCTGGCGCTGCTGGCCTCGAAGACGGACTTCAGCATCATCGCGCTGATCGGCGTGATCCTGCTGATCGGCATCGTCAAGAAGAACGCGATCATGATGATCGACTTTGCCATCGATGCCGAGCGGCGCGAGGGGCTGTCGCCGCGCGACGCCATCTACCGCGCCTGCCTGCTGCGCTTCCGCCCGATCCTGATGACCACCATGGCGGCGCTGCTGGGCGCGGTGCCGCTGGCGATCGGCCGCGGCGACGGCGCCGAGCTGCGCGCGCCACTGGGCATCTCCATTGTCGGCGGGCTGGTGGTGAGCCAGCTGCTGACGCTGTACACCACGCCGGTGGTCTACCTGACGCTGGACCGCTGGCGCCTGAAGGTGAAGGCCTGGCGCCAGCGCCGCCGCAGTACTGGCACGCCGGACCAGCCGGCCGCCGTCTAGATTTGCGAAGACTCGACATGACAGTTCTTTCCCGCCTCCTGACTCATGCCCTGCCGGTGCCGCTGGCCTGCGCGCTGCTGCTGGCCGGCTGCGCCGTCGGCCCCGACTACCAGCGCCCCGGCGCGCCGGTCTCCGCATCCTTCAAGGAGGCCGATGCCACCGCCGCCTGGAGCGGCGACTGGAAGCCCGCCGAGCCGCAGGATGCGCTGGCGCGTGCCGGCTGGTGGACCGTGTTCGGCGATGCGCAGCTCGACGCGCTGATGTCCGAGGTGCAGATATCGAACCAGAACATCAAGGCCGCCGAGGCGCAGTACCGCCAGGCGGTGGCGTCGCTGCAGGCCGCGCGCGCCGGCTTCTTCCCGACCGTGGACGCACAGGCCGGCGCCTCGCGCGCCCGCGGCGCCAGCGGCAGCACGCTCAACGGGCAGAGCGCGACCCTGGGCGCAACCTGGGAAATCGACGTCTGGGGCCGCGTGCGGCGCCAGGTGGAAAGCAGCGAGGCCAGCGCACAGGCCAGCCAGGCCGACCTGGCCTCGACGCTGCTGTCGACGCAGGCCACGCTGGCGCAAAGCTACTTCCTGCTGCGCGTGGCCGATGCGCAGAAGGCGCTGCTGGACCGCACCGTGGCCGACTACCAGAAGTCGCTGCAGCTGGTGCAGAACCAGTACGCCGCCGGCACCGCGCAGCGCTCGGACGTGCTGCAGTCCGAGACCCAGCTCAAGAGCGCGCAGGCGCAGCAGATCGACATCCAGATCACGCGCGCACAGCTGGAGCACGCCATCGCCGTGCTGGTGGGCAAGCCACCCGCGGCGCTGACGCTGGCCGCCGACGACTTCCGCGCCGCGCCGCCGCGCGTGCCGGCCGCGGTGCCGTCGCAATTGCTGGAGCGCCGCCCCGACATCGGCGCGGCCGAGCGCCGCATGGCCTCGGCCAATGCGCAGATCGGCGTGGCCCAGGCGGCCTACTACCCGACCCTGTCGCTGTCGGCCAGCGGCGGCCTGACCGCCAGCACGCTGGCGCGCTGGATGTCGCTGCCGGACCGGATCTGGTCGATCGGCGGCGGGCTGGCCGGCACGCTGTTCGACGGCGGTGCGCGCAGCGCGGCCAAGGCGCAGGCAGTGGCGGCCTACGACCAGACCGTGGCCAACTACCGCCAGACCGTGCTCGGCGCATTCCAGGAAGTCGAGGACAATCTCGCTGCGCAACGGCTGCTGGAACAGGAAGCGGTGGTGCAGAACGACGCGCTGCGCTCGGCGCGCGAGGCACTGGCGCTGGTGAACAACCGCTACCGCGCCGGCACCGCGGGCCTGCTCGACGTGCTGACGGCGCAGACCAGCGCCTATACCGCCGAGCGCACCGCACTGTCGATCGCCGGCCGCCAGTACACGGCGGCGGTGGTGCTGATCAAGGCGCTGGGCGGCGGCTGGCATGCGCCCGGCGCGGCGGCTGCGCCGGCACAGGCCGGTACGAACCAGGCCGTCAGCCAGCGCTAGCCGCGGGCGCGCGCGGCAGCGGCTGACGGCAGATGCGCTCGCGCAGCCAGGTGGCGGCCTTGCCCAGCGGCCGCTGCTTGTGCCAGACCAGTTCCATCGCCACCGGCCAGTCCTGCTGCTGGAACGCCAGCGGCGGCGACACCAGCTGCGCCGCGGCCGGTGAATTGGCCACCACGTGCCACGGCACGAAGGCCCAGCCCAGCCCGCGCTTGACCAGTTCCACGATGACCCACTGGCTTTCCACCCACCACACGTCGGCGGCCACGCGCAGGCGCATCTTCTCTTCGCTGGCGGTGCGGGTCGCGACCATCAGCTGGCGGTAGCGCTTGAGCTCTTCCCAGTCCACGCGCTGGCCGGCCAGCGGATGCCCGGGCGCGCACAGGATCTGCATCGGCACCCAGCCCAGCGCATGGAAGCCCAGCGCCGGCGGCAGCACCTCCTGCCGCCACATGATGCCCAGGTCGGCGCCGCCTTCCAGCACCAGCCGGCTGACGTCCTCCATCAGCGGAAACAGCAGCTCAAGCTCCACCGCCGGGAAGCGGCTGGAGAACTCTTCCAGAAGCATGCCCAGCGTCTCTTCCGGATAGAGCTCGTCCACCGCCAGCACCAGCCGCGTCTCCACGCCCTCGCCCAGGCTCTTGGCCACGCCGCGGAAGTGCTCGCAGCGCTCCAGGATCACGCGCGCCTCGGCCAGCAGCCGCTCGCCCGCGGGGGTCAGTACCGGGTAACGGCCGGAGCGGTCGAACAGCGCGTTGCCGGCGTCGATTTCCAGGTTGGACACCGCCGCGCTGACCACCGACTGCGCCTTGCCGAGCCGGCGCGCGGCGGCCGAGAACGAACCGGTGTCAGCCGCCGCGACGAATGCCTGCAATTGCTCGATGGAGAGGCTCATAAATAACTTTAAACGTTTATTTATCTGTTTTGCAGATAGTATCCAACTTGGCAATCCCTACCCAGCAGATAGACTAGCTTCCATCGCGTTTGACACGCAAGGAGAACAACGATGCGCAAGACCTGGGACCGGATTCGCCACGCCGTCGGCTTCGAGGCGGTCGGCCTGCTGATTTTCGCGCCGCTGGCCAGCTGGGCCTTCGGCTATGAATTGCACGAGATGGGCGTGATCGGCGCGGTCGCCTCGCTGATTGCCACCGGCTGGAATTACCTCTACAACGTGCTGTTCGACAAGGGCATGCTGCGGTTCACCGGCCAGCTGCGCAAGTCGGTACGGGTGCGCGTGCTGCACGCCGTGCTGTTCGAGCTGGGCCTGCTGGTGGTGTTCCTGCCGTCGGTGGCCTGGTACCTGGGTATCAGCCTGGTCGACGCGCTCATCATGGACATTGCCGTGGCCGGCTTCTATATGGTCTACGCGCTGGTGTACAACTGGCTGTACGACATTGTCTTCCCGGTGCCTTCGCTGAAGGCACAACCCAAGCCGGAAGGCGCCGCGCTTAGCTGAACGCGGGTTTTTCCCGACCCCGGAGGGATCACTTCGGGGTCTTTCCCGTCTTGCCGCGAGTGGCCGAATTGTTATACTACATAACAAATTCAACCGGGCCGGATGCGGCGCCCTGCGCGTGCGCATCGGCGCAATCTGCACGCGGGGAGACACCATGAAGATCGCAATCGCCGGTGGCGGCATCGGCGGACTGACGCTGGCGCTGCTGTGCCACCGCCACGGCATCGAGGCCGAGGTCTGGGAGGCCAGCGAAACGCTGCGCCCGCTGGGCGTGGGCATCAACCTGCTGCCGCACGCCGTGCGCATCCTGTCCGAGCTGGGACTGCGCGACGCGCTGGCGGAAATCGCCATCGAGACTTCATCGCTCTCCTACTACAACAAGCGCGGCCAGCGCATCTGGCATGAACCGCGCGGGCTCGCGGCCGGCTATGACTGGCCGCAGTTCTCGATCCACCGCGGCGAATTCCAGATGCTGCTGCACCGCACGGTGGTGGAGCGTCTGGGCGCCGACGCCGTACATACTGGCCACAGCTTCGAAACCGTGCTGGACAGCGGCGCGCGCGGCCAGGCGCGCTTCGCCCTGCGCCGGCGTACCGACAATGCCGAGGTCCAGGCCAGCGCCGACGTGCTGGTCGGCGCCGACGGCATCCACTCGGCGGTGCGCCGCCACTTCTACCCCACCGGCGACCTGCCTCGCTTCTCACGCCGCCTGCTGTGGCGCGCGGTCACCGAGGCGCCGCCCTACCTGGACGGGCGCTCGATGTTCATGGCCGGCCACCAGGACCAGAAGTTCGTGGCCTATCCCATTTCGGAGCCGCTGCGCCGCCAGGGCCGCTCACTGGTCAACTGGATTGCCGAGCTGCGCGTGCCCGACAGCTTTCCCGACACCCCGCCGCGCAGTGACTGGAACAAGCAGGTCGACAAAGCCGTGTTCCGCGCCGCATTTGCCGACTGGCAGTGGGACTGGATCGACATCCCCGCACTGATCGACGGTGCCGAGGCGATCTACGAATTCCCGATGGTCGACAAGGACCCGCTACCGCGCTGGACCTTCGACCGCGTCACGCTGCTGGGCGACGCCGCGCACCCGATGTACCCGATCGGCTCGAACGGCAGCGCCCAGGCCATCCTGGACGCGCGCTACCTGGTCGACAGCCTGCTCGGCACCCCCGACACCGGCTACGCGCTGCGCGAATACGAGGCCGAGCGCCTGCCGCGCACCGCCGGCATCGTGCTGCGCAACCGGATGAACGGCCCCGAGCAGGTGATGCAGCTGGCCGAGGAACGCGCGCCGCAGGGCTTTGCCGATATCGGGCAGGTGATCCCGCACGCGGAGCTTGAGGCGATCTCGCAGCGGTACAAGCAGCTGGCGGGATTCGACCGGCAGTCGATGCAGGGCAGCCGGTAAGTCCGGCAAGGCCGGAGCTACGACAATAACATCGAGAGAGGAGACACCATGGCGCCCCTGACCACCACCAAGCTGGCCCGCCTTGCGCTGGCCGCTGCACTTGCCTTCTGCGCCGGCGGCGCGCTTGCCGAGATCATCGTCGGCGTCAGCCTGTCCGCCACCGGCCCGTCGGCGTCGCTTGGCATCCCGCAGAAGAACTCGCTGGCCTACCTGCCGCAGAAGATCGGCGGCGAGGCGGTGCGCTACATCGTGCTGGACGATGCCTCGGACCCCACGCAGGGCGCCAAGGTGGCGCGCCGCTTTGTCTCCGAGGACAAGGTCGACATCATCCTGGGCTCGTCCGCGGTGGCGCCGTCGATCGCCATTGCCGAGGTGGCCGATGAAGCCCAGACCGTGCAGCTGGCGTTCTCGCCGATCGAACTGAAGCCCGGGCGCGGCGCCTGGACCTTCCGGCTGGCACAGCCGGTGCGGCTGATGGCCAATGCGGTGGCTGCCACCGCCAAGACCAACGGCGTCAAGACCATCGGCTTTATCGGTTTTGCCGATGCCTACGGCGAGACCTGGCTGAAGGACTTCACCGCCGCCGCCAGTGCCAACGGCATCCGCCTGATTGCCACCGAGCGCTACGGACGCGCCGATACCAGCGTGACCGCGCAGGCCATCAAGCTGATTGCCGCCAGGCCCGATGCCATCCTGATCGCCGGCGCCGGCACCGGCGCCGCGCTGCCGCACACCACGCTGCGCGAGCGCGGCTATGGCGGCACCATCTACCACACCCATGGCGCCGCCACCAAGGACCTGATCCGCATCGGCGGGCGCCTGGTCAATGGCGCGATCCTGCCGGCCGGGCCGGTGATCGTGCCGGAGCAGTTGCCCGCGGGCGACCCGGTGCGCAAGCCGGGGCTGGACTACGTCACCCGGTATGAGAAGCAGTACGGTGCCGACAGCCGCACCCAGTTCGGCGCCCATGCCTACGACGCCGGGCTGGTGCTGGAGCGCATCGTGCCGGCGGCGCTCAAGCACGCCAGGCCGGGGACGCCGGCGTTCCGCCAAGCGCTGCGGCAGGCGCTGGAGACCGAACGCGACATCGTGGTCTCGCACGGCGTGCTGAATTACAGTGGGCAAGACCACTATGGCTTCGACCAGCGCGGGCGCGTTATGCTGACAATAGAGAACGGCAACTGGAAACTGCTCAAATGAGTCCTGACGCATCCGGCACACCGCCCGCCGCCCCCAGGCGGCCGGGCAGCACCACCACCGCGTCCGCGCGGCGCAAGGCGCGGGACCCGCTCGCGCCGGATCCGGCCGCAAGCGGCGGTGCCGATGCCGGTTTCGACCCGCATGTGCCGAATATCGACTATGGCGTGCTCGACAACCTGATCGGCTACGCGATCCGCCGCGCGCAGATCCGCATCTATGAAGACTTCGTGCTGTCGCTGGCGCAATGGCAGATCACGCCGCCGCGCTTTTCGGCGCTGATCATCATTTCGCGCAACCCGCACCTGAAGCTGACCGAGCTGGCGCAGATCCTCGGCATCGCCCGCTCGGGGGCGGTGCTGCTGGTCGACGCGCTGGAAGAGATGAACCTGGTGGCGCGCCGCCCGGCCGCCGGGGATCGCCGCGCCTACAGCCTGGTGCTGACGGCAGCCGGCCGCCGCACGCTGGAAGCCGCCACGCAGGCGGTAGTGGCGCACGACACGCACGTCGGCTCGGCGCTGACCGAGGCCGAGCAGGCCACGCTGAAGTCGCTGCTGGCGCGGCTGGCGCCGCCGCGGGCCGGCTGAGGGCAGTCGGCAAGACTGTCATCCGCCCGCCAGCGGCCATGCGTTAACATGGCCGCCATGCCAAGAACAATCGCCGCGCCTACTGCATCGCGACCCGGCGCCCTGCTGCGCCGCCTGTCGCCACTGCTCTCGCCCATCCTTGCCGCCGTGCTGCTGGCCGGCGGTCCCGCACTCACCCCGGCGCAAGCCAGGGCGCCCGCCAAGGCAGTCAAAGCGGCCAAGGCCACCAAGGCCGCCACCGCCGCAAGAACCGCCGCCGATCCCGCACTGGTGAGGGCCGGCGTGCCGGCCTCGGTGGCCGCGGCGCTGCGCCGTGCCGGCGTGCCGGCCTCGGCCGCCAGCTTCTACGTGGTCAGGCTGGGCGCGGGCACCGCCCGCGCCAGCTGGAATGCGCAGCAGCCGATGAACCCGGCCTCGACCATGAAGCTGGTCACCACCTTTGCCGGGCTGCAGCTGCTGGGGCCCGACTACCGCTGGCAGACCTCGCTCTACGCCGACGCCCAGCCCGGCTTCGACGGCACCGTCAACGGCAACGTCTACCTGCGCGGCCACGGCGATCCCAAGCTGGTGCCCGAGGAAATGGCCAAGCTGGTGGCGAAGGCGCGCGCCGGAGGCGCCACCGGCATCAACGGCGATCTGGTGCTGGACCGCAGCTACTTTGCCGATGGCCTGGACGGCAACGGCACCATCGACGGCGAGGTGCAGCGCGCCTACAACGTCGGCCCGGATGCGCTGCTCTATGCGTTCAAGACGCTCTCGTTCACGCTGACGCCGGACCCGGCCAGCCAGACCGTGGCAGTCAGCGTCACGCCCGAGCTGGCGCAGCTCAAGCTGGACAACCGGCTGACGCTGACCAACGGCCGCTGCGGCGACTGGCAGTCCAGCGCCAGCCCGAGCGTGCTGCCGCAGGCGGACGGCACCGTGCTTGCGTCCTTCTCGGGCGACTATTCCAGCGACTGCGGCGAGCACGTGCTCAATATCGCCACGCTGTCGCACGCGGAATTTACCTGGGGCGGCTTCGTCGCCGAGTGGCAGCGCGCCGGCGGGCGCTTTGCCCATCTGCCCGGGCTGCGCAGCGGCACGGTGCCGCGCGGCGCGGTGCTGCTGGCGCGCCACTACGGCCTGCCGCTGGCAGACATTGTGCGCGACATCAACAAGTTCTCGAACAACGTGATGGCACGCCAGCTGTTCCTGACCATCGGCGCCGAAATGGACCGCGGCGGCCCGGCCAGCACGGCACGCTCGACCCGCGTGGTGCAGCGCTGGCTCGCGCGCCAGGGGCTGGACATGCCCGGCCTGGTGCTGGATAACGGTTCGGGCCTGTCGCGTGAGGAACGCATCAGCGCCTATGACATGGCGCGCCTGCTGCAGCAGGCCGCGGCCAGCAACGTGGGGCCGGTGCTGATCGATTCGCTGCCGGTGCTGGGCGTCGACGGCACGCTGCGCAACCGCCTGACGCGCGCTAACGCGGCCGGCAGCGGCTACCTGAAGACCGGCACGCTGGCCGACGTGCGCGCGCTGGCCGGCTATGTGGATGCTGTCGAGGGCGGCCGCTATGTTGTGGTGAGCATGATCAACCATCCCAACGCCGCGCAGGCACAGGAAGTGCACGACGCCTTGCTGCAATGGGTGTACCGCGGCGCACCCTGAGCGTTCCTGAGGCTCCCTGAAGCACTTGAGGGCAGGCGATGGCGCGGCGCCGTGGCCTGTCGCCAACGCTGCGCAGGCATTTTGTTAAGCAGCCGCTTACCAGCGCACGATCCCACCCTATAATGCCAGGGTGCCGGCCGCGTCCTGCGGCGGCAGCCTTCCGGGCCGGCCCTCGGCCCCGGGCCTGCATCGCCCCCTCTTCCTCTGACATGACTTCCCGACAACCCCCGGTGTGGTTGCGCCTCTGGCATCGCTTCGCACCCGCCGAACGCGACGGCTTTATCGCCGGCGCGCGCCGCTTTGCCCCGTCCCTCCCCGCAGTGTTCTCCTGGGGCCTGGTCACGGGCGTGGCGATGAGCAAATCGGTGCTGACGGTGCCTGAAGCCATCGGCATGTCGCTGCTGGTCTATGCCGGCTCGGCACAACTGGCGGTGCTGCCGCTGTTCGCAGCCGGCCTGCCGCTGTGGACGATCTGGCTGACTGCGGCCATGGTCAACCTGCGCTTCGTGATCTTCAGCGCGGGCATGCAGCCGCACTTCAGCTACCTGACGCTGGCGCGGCGCACGGTGCTGGGTTTCTTCAACGGCGACCTGCACTTCGTCTACTTCATGCAGAGGTACAGCACGCCCGGCTCCGAGCCGGGCAAGGAAGGCTACTTCTGGGGCATGGCGCTGACCAACTTCGCCATGTGGCAGGTGTCGTCGATCCTCGGCATCGTGCTGGCAAGCATGTTCCCTGACAGCTGGGGGCTCGGCCTTGCCGGCACGATGGCGCTGATCCCGGTGATGATCGCCACCATCAATTCGCGCTCCACGCTGATGGCAGTGGTGATCTCAGCGGTGCTGGCGCTGCTGTGCCTCGACCTGCCGTACCGCCTCGGGCTGGTGGTGGCCGTGGTGGGCGCGATCGCCGCCGGCATGGCCAGCGACGAACTCGCGGCACGCGCAGCGCTGCGCGGCATCCGCCAGCGCAAGCAGGCGCCGATCACCCATCGCACGCCCAACGCGGCGGATGCGCCGCCGGGAGACCGCGCATGAGCCATACCGAAGTCTGGATCGCGCTGGTCGGCATGGCGGTCGTTACCGTGATCACCCGGGCCCTGTTCCTGATGGCCGGCGAACACGTCACCGTGCCGGACCGCATCCAGCGCGCGCTGCGCTATGCACCGGCTGCGGCGCTGGCGGCGATCATCCTGCCGGACCTGATGACCTGGCAGGGGCATTTCACGGTGGCCCTGTCGAACTACAAGCTGGTGGCAGGCGTCGCCGCGACGCTGTTCTACCTGCTGACGCGGCGCATGGTGGGGATGATTGCGGTGGGGATGGCGGTGTACACGGGATTGCGATTGGTTGTGGGCTAAAGGCGTCCTGTGAGCTCCGCGCGACGCCGGATGGCACTCAGGTTGAAATACCTGCAGCCCGGTCGCGACTTTGGAATGCCCCGTCCAGCAGCCCGCTTCGAATCAGGCCCTCCTGACTACCCCCGGGTTGAGCGACTACCTGGCCGCCACCATGCCATGGCCCGTGGTAGCCGACTCCCCCAGTGAACGGTGATGCCATCATCGCGTTCAGGGGTCTGCCGTGCAGGGCTCGCACGCTAGCAGAACCCCATTGCGCATAAAGTCGATTTGATCGTTTGCTTGCGGCAGCGAACGCGCGCAGCCCATGCCCGCCCGCGCTGCAATACTCGCACGCGCATACGGAAAAAGCTTTCGGCTTGCATCGGCCATCTTATCGTCGGTTCGAACCGATCCTAGCCGTATGCTTTTGCGGAAAGTGCTGGCAGATCCCGACTTTGTGGTTCGCATCTGCCTGACGAAGAGACATTTCCGCAAACATAAATCGAAAATAATGATTGCAATTTAATTTTATAATCCGCACATCGTTTATAAATATAAACAAAAAAATATCACAGTAAAATTATCATTAATTATTAAATCTTGTATTTATGGATTTGTATAAATAATATGACTTGAGCAGCGATCTTGCTGCTTGAAAAGGAGATTGCGATGAAGAAAGTTTTGCTTGAGCCGACGCTTTCCTATCAATCCAATGATGCCTACCAGAGCGTATATACCGCACCAATGACGCCGCGCCAGGGCTAACGTCACTGCCCCGGCATACGTGACGTGTACCGGGGCCTGACACTGTGCACGGCAAGGGCTCCAAGGATGCTATGACTCCCTCGATATTTCTCCGCGTCATTGATGGCCGGCTCATTCTGTGGAACTACGTCAGGCATGAGCAATTTGAAATCGATCTCGATCATTTGCGCAGGCTGATGCAACTGTCTGGCGGAGACAAGCCTACCGACGAGCCGGCTGATTCCGCGCTCTCCACAGCCGGTTGCCTGGATGACATCGATCCCCCAGCATGGGGCTGGGATTGCCTGTCACGCATCTTTCATGTCGGAACGCAAATCGCCTTGCGGCAGGACGAGGCTCTTCCTGAAGAGGACGCCTATCGAGGGTACATCGAGTACTGCGCGTCGATTGCGGACAAGGTTCCCGAGTTCAAAATCGAGAGGCCGGGGAAGGTAATTCAGCTTCCCCAAGCGGAACTTAGCAAACTGGGCGAGATGCCCTTGTGGAAAGCCCTCCGTGACCGCCAGACATGCCGGGCGTTCGAGAGCAAGATGTTGCCTTTGGAGGAAGTCGCTAGCGCGCTTTGGGCAACCTTTGGGACCATCCATGGCGATTGCCGCCATGACCTTGAAGCGATCGGCTTGATGCCAGTGGGCTATCGTCGGACCTCACCATCGGGCGGCTCTCTTCATCCCAGCGAGGCATATCTGGTGGCGATGCGCATCGACGGGCTTCCGCCGGGAATCTATCACTATCGATCCCATAAGCATGAACTCAGTGTGGTCCGTGACAACTTTGAAACCACCACGCTGGGAAAGTTGCTGTGTGCCCAGACGTTTGCCAATGCCCTGTCATACGGGATATTCGTGACGTCGCGCTTCGATAAGATGTGGTGGAAGTATCCTCACTCGCGCGCCTATCGCGTTGCACTACTGGATATCGGCTGCCTGATCCAGACATTTCAACTGGTCTGCAATGCGCGCCATATTCAATCCTGGCCTACCGGCTACTTCATCGATCACGAGGTCAACAAGCTTCTGGATGTCGACCCTGACATAGAGTCTGCGATGTTCTTCCTCGGCGCTGGCATAGGTGGAGGCGCCGTCGCTCGTGAGGCGCTGGAAACCTTGCGGCGTTTTAACGCAGAGGTCCAATGATGCGGTTGCTTGCCCTGAAGCCCGGGCATGACGGCAGTGTCGTGTACGTCGCGAATGGCCGTCTTGAATTCTCTTATGAATCGGAAAAGGACTCGGGCACGCGTTATGCGCCGCTGGATGTTGCCGGGATGCTGGAAGCGCTGCGGCACGTGGCGGAGGTACCCGACGCGCTGGTGGTCAGCGGCTGGGCTGCAGGGTCAGTAGTCTCTGGACGTCCGATCGGCGGCGGGTACCTGGGCCTGCAAGAGCCGAGCGTGACTAAGATCGAGTTGCTTGGGCGCAGAACATGGCTGGCCACGTCGTCCCACGAGCGCTCCCATCTAATGAGTGCTTATGCGATGTCGCCGTTCCCGCAGCGACAGCCGTGCTATGCGCTGATCTGGGAAGGACACATCGGCGCCTTCTACGAGATCGATAGAGCGCTGACGCTTCGTCGCATCAAACAGATCATGGTCGGACCAGGCATTCGCTACGCGTTTGCCTATGGACTTGCTGACCCATCATTTTTCCTTGGACGGGGGCATGTCAGGCTGGGCGACGCCGGGAAGCAGATGGCGTTGGCGGCCTATGCACAAGCCGTGAATCCGTCCGCGGAGGAGACCGCTATCCTGGACACACTATGCTCAAAACTGTCTGAACCGCCGCAGTTCCTGAAATCCGACTTTCGCGATTTCGCCATCTACAACAGTGGCGTCGCCTCAGAGCAGTCCAAGCGACTGGCAAGGCTGGTAACTGACCGCATCTTTGATATCTTCCATCGACAGATCAAGCCATTGGTGCATGAACGAAGGCCGTTACTGATCGCGGGGGGATGTGGCCTGAATTGCGAATGGAATCGGGCGTGGCTGGATTCGGGTCTGTTCTCGGACGTCTTCGTACCCCCTTGCCCGAACGACACGGGATCGGCGATTGGCTCTGCCGCCGATGCCCAGTGGCATTTCACGAGGAATGCAAAGCTTGAGTGGACGGTTTACTCTGGACAGCCCTTTGTCGACGATATAGGTTATGAAACCGTAGGCAGGCTTGGTGCTTTTCGCAGGCACACCTCGCGCATCGACGAGATCGCGGCCGCGCTGCACAACGGCGCCGTACTGGCCATCGTCAGCGGGCGTACCGAGATAGGACCACGGGCACTCGGGAACCGATCGATTGTCGCAGCTCCATTCGATCGATCAACGCTTGAGCGAATTAATGCGATCAAGCGCAGGGAGCGCTTCCGGCCCGTTGCGCCGGTATGCCTTGAGGAAGATTTGGAAGCGCATTTCGATCTGTCTCGCCCAAGCCCCTTCATGCTCTATTTCAGCAAGGCCAGATCTTCGGCACTGCAGGCCACGACTCACGTGGATGGGTCATCGCGGGTGCAGAGCGTAAGCGCCTCGCAGAATCCCAGCGTGCATCGCCTGCTTACCGCCTTCAAGGCAAAGACCGGCTATGGGGTGCTCTGCAATACCTCCCTGAATTTCCATGGCGCTGGCTTCATCAATCGGACCTCTGACCTGGTTTCCTATGCGGAGCAAGCCGGATTGGATGGCTTTGTGATACAGGGGACGTTGTTCCTGCGCGACTGGCAACCCACATGCAAATGAGATCCGATGACTAGTCTGAACACCGTCCCGGGATACAAGGCGTTGCTAGCCGCGCGTTGCACCAGTTCAGTCGCCCTGTGGTTGGATTTCACTCTGATCTTCTCGCTTCTCAGCTATCACTGGCACGCGGATGCGATAACGATCGGCATGTCCTCCGCCTTGTATGGGCTGCCGGGACTTGTGCTTGGACCCTTCTTAGGATCGCTGGCGGACCGCCGCAATCCACTCATGATGCTGGTCATCAGCTATCTCGCCCGCGGCGTCACGTCAGTATTGCTCATCGTGGCACCTGACCTGCAACTCTTCGTCCTGCTTGTGCTGATCAAGGGGATCGCCAACCTCGGCGCAATGCCTGCGGAGCAGATTCTGATTCGTTCGATGCTGAATAAGGAGCAACTCGTGTCGAACGCGAGTGTCATGACGGCAGTGGACCAATTCACAAAGATCTGTGCGCCGTTGGCGGCGGCGGGCTTGACTGGACTCTATCGGCCGGCGACGGGACTTGGGCTGTCGGCGGCGCTGGCAATGGTTGGCATCCTATGCCTGCCCGCACTGAGGCGGGTGGCGCTTGCTCGTGCGCAGCAGATGGTGACCGGGCGCTCAAAGTGGCACTATGGGCCCTTGTTGCAGCTGGTCCGCGAGAATCGCCGCTTCCGGCAGGCCTTTGTATGCGTGCTTTGGCTGACGGCCATTCTCGGACTGTATGACCCACAGCTTTCACTTTTCCTGAAGGAAGAAGGCATGCCGGCGGCGGTCTTCGGCATGATCGTAAGTTTTACCGCGGGCGGCGCATTGGCCGGCGCCCTGGCATTCCGCACATTGCATCGACGGTACGGCAGGCATCTGCCATCTGGCGGACTGGTAGCGTTCGGCCTGACCGTCCTGCTTCCAGGAGGGCTCGCTGCAGGCGGGGTAGCGATTCCGCTTCCGTTGTGGCTGGCACTATGGGTCGCAAATGGCTGCGCCTATGGCCTGACCGCCATGAGCTTCGGCGTCACGCTTCAGCAGGAAAGCCCAGCCGAGGCAGTCGGCACCGTCAGTGCCGCCGCGCGGAGCGCACAGCTCGGCGCGCTGGTCTTGGGCCCGCTCCTGGGTGCCTCGATGGCGGGGCTACTCGGCATTCCGCTGGTGTTCGTCCTCAGTGGAAGCCTGGCTGTCATAGGTGGTGCAGTCATGCTGTGGCGCACGCAGGGCAGGAAAGACCTTGTCGTCGGGCAAGCCGGCTCCGCAGAACATCCATGAATCGGTATGCAGCCGAATTGCGCCGGGGTGCCTGCAGTTTTGCTGCAGGAAGGCCAGAACCGGTTCAAGTTGTCGCCAGCGCCGCGTTCGTCCCCTTACTGTGGCAAGTACATAGCGTCGATCGGCAATCGTAAAGGTCACGATCCACAATCCATCGCTGTCGCATTGAACGTCGATCTCATAGCGGCAGTGAAGGAGCTCCGTCAGGCGATGCAACTCGGAAACCGTAACCAGCGTCAGGGCGGCGGGCGTGTCCGAGGACGCGGGTGATCCGGGCAATGTCATGATTCCTCCGGCGGGGCGGGGTCAGCTGCCGCCTCATGGCAAGGGATGCGCTGGTTGCTGCGCAACGGCACGCCCGTGAGATATCTGACATCTCCCCAAATGGATCATTGACTCAGATCATGATTTGGCAACCTTCATATGCGATTGGGAATTTTCCTATCGTCAGTCGCTTGGTTAGCTTGGCTAGGTGGGCATGGCTGACTGGAAGCGTCCTGCCGGCACGCGACCAAGATATAGGACCTACTGATGTTTCCCTATTACTGGCGCGGCGCCGTCGTCGAGGCGGCTGGCCAGGTCGTCGACCAGCGCGCGCGTGGCTTCGACGCGCGTGGCCATGTCGACCCGTTGGAAGCGCACCACCTGGTGGTCGGCCAGGCGCTTGCCGAAGGTGCAAGCCCGAGCAGTTTCAGGCGTTCATCAAGGATGAGGCGGTGCGCTGGGGCGAGGCAGTGCGCAAAGGCGGGGGCAAGCTCGAGTGAACGTGCTGGCGGGCTGTGCCGGCGAGGCCTTACCCCGCGAACGCCGCCGCTGCCCGCTCCAGCCGGTCCCTGACGCCTGCCCACTCCTGCCCTTCGGGCAAGGTTTCGAACACCAGCTGCGTATAGCCTTGCGTATCCAGCTTGCGCAGCAGCCGATACAACTCGCGCGCATAGGCAGCCGCATCTGCCGGCGCCTGCACCCACGTGCAGCGCTGATCAGCCAGCGGCGCCCGCCCTACCCACGCCACGCGGGCATCGCCCGGCAGCGCTTCTAGCAGCGCAGCGGCGGCCTGCGCATCGGCCAGCCGCAGCGGCGTATGCGGGGCGTAATGGGCCTTCAGCGTGCCTGACGCGCGCGGCGCGGCAGCATCGGGAGGCAAGGGGGCCTCGCCCAGCACCTGCGCAAGCATTCCCACCGTGATGGCACCCGGGCGCAGCAACACCGGCCCGATGCCCTGCCCCAGCCGCGACAGGTCGACAATCGTCGATTCAATCCCGACCTCCACCCCATCGCCTTCCAGCACATAGACCGCATCGCCAAACTCTTCGCGCACATGCTGCGCGGTGGTCGGGCTGACCTGGCCGAACTTGTTGGCCGAGGGCGCGGCAATGCCGCCGCGGCCGCGCTTGAAGCGCGCCAGCAGCGCCTGCGCCACGGGGTGAGAGGGGCAACGCACGCCGATGCTGTCCTGGCCGCCGGCGACGGCCGCATCGATATGCGCGGCACGCTTCAGGATCAGCGTCAGCGGGCCGGGCCAGAAGGCCTCGATCAACTGCTGCGCGGCCTCGGGGACCTCGTCGGTCCAGTAGCCGATATCGGCGCCGTCGACCACGTGCACGATCACCGGATGGTTCGACGGCCGGCCCTTCAGCGCGAAGATGCGGGCGACCGCCTCGGGGTTCTCGGCATCCGCACCGAGGCCGTAGACGGTTTCGGTGGGAAAGGCGACCAGTTGCCCGGCCTCGAGCAGGCGGACGGCTTCGTCCAGTTCAGCGGCCGTGGGCATGCGCGGTGACATCGTGTTCCTTGGAGCTTTGGCTTCAGAGCGGGATATGCAGCGCCTGCGCGGCGGCGGCAAAGGCGGCGGCGGCCGCTTCGGCATGCTCGCCCACGCAGTTGACGTGGCCCATCTTGCGCGACGGGCGCGCATCGCCCTTGCCGTACAGGTGCAGCTTGGCACCGGGTTGCGCCACCACTTCGTCCCAGGACGGCGTGCGTTCCAGGCCGAACTCGAACCACACATCGCCCAGCAGGTTCAGCATCTTGCCGGCCGAGTGCTGGCGCGTGCTGCCCAGCGGCAGCCGCGCCATCGCGCGCACCTGCTGTTCGAACTGGCTGGTCTCGCACGCATCCATGGTGATATGGCCGGAGTTGTGCGGGCGCGGCGCCATCTCATTGGCGACCAGCGAGCCGTCGGTCAGCACGAAGAACTCGATGCAGAGCACGCCCACGTAGCCCATCTCCGTAGCGATGGCAGAGGCTGCGGCGCGCGCGCGGTCGGCAATGTCAGGCGACACGCTGGCCGACGGCATCTCGGTCGAGAACAGGATGCCGTCGCGGTGCACGTTCTCGGCCAGCGGCCAGGTGGCAGTGGAGCCGTCCGCGGCACGCGCGGCCAGCACCGAGACCTCATAGGCCAGCGGCAGCATCTGTTCCAGCACGCACGGCACGTGCTGCATGGCGTTCCACGCGGCGCGCACGTCGTCGCGCGTCTTCACGCGCGCCTGACCCTTGCCGTCGTAGCCCATGCGTGCGGTCTTGAGGATGCCGGGCAGCACGTGGTCGGGCAGCTGGTCGACATCGGCGTCGTGCTGGATCACCCAGTGCGGGGCCGGCGACACGCCGGTGCGCTCGGCGCACGCGGCAAAGAACTTCTTCTCGCCGATGCGGTTCTGCGCGATCGACACGCAGTAGCCGCGCGGCGCGACAAAGGCGCCCAGCTGCTCGAGCCGGTCCAGCGACAGCGACGGCACGTTCTCGAACTCGGTGCTTACCGCCTGGCACAGCTTGCCCATCTCGGCGAGCGCGGCCTCGTCGGTGTATTGCGCACAGATATGCTTGTCCGCCACCGAGCCGGCCGGGCTGTCCTGGTCCGGATCGAGCACGCATACGCGATAGCCCATCGCCTGCGCCGCATGCGTGAACATGCGGCCGAGCTGGCCGCCGCCCAGCATGCCGAGCCACGCACCGGGCAGGATGGGCGCGTCGGGACGGTCGACGCCGAACTCGGCGCGCGATTCCGGCGTGTGGGCTTCGGAGAGGTAGGGATGGATATCGGTAGGCATTGCTCGGTTCCGTGGGATGTCCGGAGGATTACAGCGGCAGCATTACAGTGGCAAAGTCATCGCGCGCGCGGCTTCGGTCTGCTTCGCGCGGAAGGCTTCCAGCGCGCCGGCCAGCGCCTCGTCGGTGGTGGCCAGCGTGGCGATCGCATGCAGCGCGGCATTGGCGGCGCCAGCCTCGCCGATGGCGAAGGTGGCGACCGGCACGCCCTTGGGCATCTGCACGATCGACAGCAGCGAATCCTCGCCGCGCAGATACTTGGACGGCACCGGCACGCCGAACACCGGCACGATGGTCTTGGCGGCGATCATGCCAGGCAGGTGCGCGGCCCCGCCGGCACCGGCGATGATGGCGCGGAGGCCGCGGCTGCGCGCGCTCTCGGCATAGCGGAACATATCGTCCGCCATGCGGTGCGCGGACACCACCTGGGCCTCGAACGGCACGCCGAAATCCTTCAGCATGGCCACTGCGTGCTGCATCACGTCCCAGTCGGAACTGCTGCCCATCACCACGCCGACCAGCGGCTTGTCTTGCTTGCTCACTTTGTCTGTTCCTTCGTTGGCCGTTCCCGCACGCGCGGGAACGGCGCCCTGCGTTACTGCAGTTCTTCGCCCGTCAGGCGCGTCAGCGCTTCACGGTACTTGGCGGCGGTCTTTTCGATCACGTCGTCCGGCAGTTGCGGCGCCGGCGCGGTCTTGGGCCAGGGCTTGCCGTCGATGCGCACGGCTTCGAGCCAGTCGCGCACAAACTGCTTGTCGAACGACGGCGGGTTGGTGCCCACCTGGTACGAATCGGCCGGCCAGAAGCGCGACGAATCGGCGGTCAGGACCTCGTCCATCAGCGTCAGCACGCCATTGTCGTCCAGGCCGAATTCGAACTTGGTATCGGCGATGATGATGCCGCGCGTAGCGGCAAACTCCGCCGCTTCCTTGTACAGGCGGATCGAGATCTCGCGCATCTGGCGCGCCAGCGCGATGCCGATGCGGGCCTCGACCTCAGCGAACGAGATGTTCTCGTCGTGCTCGCCCATCTCGGCCTTGGCGGCCGGAGTGAAGATCGGCTCGGGCAGCTTCTGCGCGTTCTGCAGGCCCGGCGGCAGCTGGATGCCGCACACCTTGCCGGTGGCCTGGTAGTCCTTCCAGCCGCTGCCGGCGAGGTAGCCGCGCACCACCGCTTCCACCAGGATCGGCTGCAGGCGCTTGACCACTACGGCGCGGCCCCTGACCTGCTCCACTTCCTCCGGCGCGACCACGGTCTCGGGCGCAATGCCGGTCTCGTGGTTCGGCACGATGTGCGCGAGCTTGCGGAACCAGAAGTTCGCCATCTGGTTCAGCACGCGGCCCTTGTCAGGGATCGGCTCGCCCATGATGACGTCGAACGCCGACAGGCGGTCGGTGGTGACGATCAGCAGCTTGTCATTGCCGACGGCATAGTTGTCGCGCACTTTGCCGTGGCCCAGCAGCGGCAGCGAGTTGATGGAGGACTGGTAGAGAGCGTTGGACATGATGGTTCCGATAAAACGGCGAAGCCGCCGGGCGCTGGATGCGTGCCGCGGCGGCCGGAACTGCGATCCGCCCGCCCCTTGCGCGGAAGGCGGACTAGGGACATTTACTGCACAACCTGCGACAGCTTGCCCGCCTTGTACTGCTGCGCGATGTCGGTCAGGCCGACCGGCTTGATCTTGCCGGCCTGGCCTTCGCAGCCGAAGGCGATGTAGCGGGCCTTGCACACCTGCTTGGCGGCTTCGCGGGCCGGCTTCAGGTATTCGCGCGGGTCGAACTTGCTCGGGTTCTCGGCGAAGAAGCGGCGGATCGCGCCGGTCATGGCCAGGCGGATGTCGGTGTCGATGTTGATCTTGCGCACGCCGTACTTGATCGCTTCCTGGATTTCCTCGACCGGCACGCCGTAGGTTTCCTTCATGTCGCCGCCGAACTTGCGGATCTCTTCCAGCAGCTCTTGCGGAACGGACGACGAGCCGTGCATCACCAGGTGGGTGTTGGGGATGCGGGCGTGGATTTCCTTGATGCGGCTGATCGCCAGGATATCGCCGGTGGGCTTGCGGGTGAACTTGTAGGCGCCGTGCGAGGTGCCGATGGCGATCGCCAGCGCGTCCAGCTGGGTGGCCTTGACGAAGTCGGCGGCCTGCTCCGGATCGGTCAGCAGCATGGAGTGGTCCAGCACGCCGACGGCGCCGATGCCGTCTTCTTCGCCGGCTTCACCGGTTTCCAGCGAGCCCAGGCAGCCCAGTTCGCCTTCCACGGTCACGCCGACGGCGTGGGCCAGCTGCACCACCTTGCGGGTGACGTCGATATTGTAGTCGTACTCGGCCGGGGTCTTGCCGTCTTCGCGCAGCGAGCCGTCCATCATCACCGACGAGAAGCCCAGGTCGATCGCGCCCTGGCAGATCGCCGGCGACTGGCCGTGGTCCTGGTGCATCACCACCGGGATATGCGGGTAGGCTTCGACCGCGGCTTCGATCAGGTGGCGCAGGAAATGCTCACCGGCGTATTTGCGCGCGCCGGCCGAGGCTTGCATGATCACCGGGGCGTTGACCTCGTCGGCAGCCTGCATGATGGCCTGCACTTGCTCGAGGTTGTTGACGTTGAAGGCCGGCAGGCCGTAGCTGTTCTCGGCCGCGTGGTCCAGCAGCTGGCGCATCGATACGAGTGGCATGTCTAACTCCTAATAAAAAATGGGGTGTCTTCCGCGTATTCTTCTGTCCGCGCTTACGTAGTGCATCGACTTACGCAGCGCATCGCCCGTGCCTGCCGGCTCCGCCAGCCTTGCGCATTCCGCGCGGGCGCTCCGTCCGGCATGGCACGCATTGCCTCATCTCATCTTCAGCTGCCCACCCTGACGATCTTCAGGGTGTTGGTGCCGCCCGGCTGGCCCATCGGCTCGCCAATGGTCAGCACGATGAAATCGCCGCGCTGCACCACGCCCTGCGCCAGCAGCAGTTCTTCCGCCTGCTCCAGCGCGGTGTCGCGGTCGGCGCTGGACTGCAGCGGCAGCGGCACCACGTTGCGGTACAGCTGCATCTTGCGCTGCGAGGCCAGGTTGGGCGTCATCGCATAGATCGGCACATGGATGCGGTGACGGCTCATCCACAAGGCAGTGGCGCCGGAATCGGTCAGCGCGGCAATTGCCTTTACCTGCAAATGATAGGCCGTGAACAGCGCACCCATCGCCACCGACTGATCGATGCGCGAAAAGGTCTGGTTCAGGAAATCGGTGTCGAGCTGCACCACCTCGGACTTCTCGGCTTCGATGCAGACCGCGGCCATGGCCTCGACCGTCTCCACAGGGTAGCGGCCGGCGGCGGTTTCGGCCGACAGCATCACCGCGTCAGTGCCGTCCAGCACGGCGTTGGCCACGTCCGAGACTTCGGCACGCGTGGGCACCGGGTTGACGATCATGCTCTCCATCATCTGGGTGGCGGTGATGGTCAGCTTGTTGGCCTCGCGCGCCAGCTTGATCATGCGCTTCTGCAGCGCCGGCACGGCGGCATTGCCGACCTCGACGGCCAGGTCGCCGCGCGCCACCATGATGCCGTCGGACGCCTGCAGGATCTCTTCCAGCACGCCCGGGTGGATCGCTTCGGCGCGCTCGATCTTGGCGATCATGCGGGCCTTGTGGCCGTGCGGCTGGCCGGCCACGGCGGCCAGCTGGCGCGCCATTTCCATATCGGTGGCGTTCTTGGGGAAGCTGACGGCGACGTAGTCGGCGCCAAGGGCCATGGCGGTCTTGATGTCGTCCATGTCCTTGGCGGTCAGCGCCGGCGCCGACAGCCCGCCGCCCTGGCGGTTGATGCCCTTGTTGTTGGACAGCTCGCCGCCCACGCGCACGGTGGTGAAGATCTCGGTGCCGAACACACGGTCCACCACCAGCACGATCAGGCCGTCGTTGAGCAGCAGCAGGTCGCCCGGGCCGACGTCGCGCGGCAGGTCCCGGTAGTCCAGGCCGGCGCGCTGCTCATTGCCGAGCTGGCAGCTCGAATCCAGGATGAACGAGTCGCCCGCCTTGAGGGTGATCTTGCCGTGCTCGAACTTGCCGACGCGGATCTTGGGGCCCTGCAGGTCGGCCATGATGGCGACCTCGCGCCCGCATGCCTGCGCGGCTTCGCGCACCAGGCGGGCGCGGTCGAGATGGTCCTGGGCGGTGCCGTGCGAAAAATTCAGCCGCACCACGTCGACCCCCGCCGCGATCATGCGGGTCAGGATTTCCAGCGAGCTGGAGGCGGGGCCGATGGTGGCGACGATCTTGGTGGAACGAGTCATGCGCGGAATTCCTGGTTCAGGGCCCCGGCAACACCGCCAGGCCCGGCGGATGCGTCAGCCTGCGGCGCGCTGCTCCAGCACTTCGAATGCGGGCAGCGTCTTGCCTTCCAGGAATTCCAGGAACGCGCCGCCGCCCGTGGAGATATAGCCCACGCGGTCGGCAATGCCGTACTTGGCAATGGCCGCCAGCGTGTCGCCGCCGCCGGCGATCGAGAACGCCTTCGATTCAGCGATGGCCTGGGCCAGCACCCTGGTGCCGTTGCCGAACTGGTCGAATTCGAACACGCCCACCGGGCCGTTCCAGACAATGGTGCCGGCGGCCTTGAGTTGCTCGGCCAGCATCGCGGCGGTCTTGGGGCCGATGTCCAGGATCATGTCGTCATCGGCCACGTCCTTGACGTCCTTGACCGTGGCCGCGGCGGTGGCGCTGAATTCCTTGGCGCACACCACGTCGACCGGGATCGGCACCGAGGCGCCGCGGGCGGCCATGATGTCGATGATGGTCCTGGCGTCGCCGACCAGGTCGGCTTCGGCCAGCGACTTGCCGATCTTCAGGCCGGCGGCCAGCATGAAGGTATTGGCNATGCCGCCGCCGACCACCAGGTTGTCGACCTTGTCGGCCAGCGACTTCAGGATGGTCAGCTTGGTCGAGACCTTGGAGCCGGCCACGATGGCCACCAGCGGGCGCGCCGGCTGGCCCAGCGCCTTGCCCAGCGCGTCGATCTCGGCGGCCAGCAGCGGGCCGGCGCAGGCGATCGGGGCGTACTTCGCGATGCCATGCGTGGTGGCTTCGGCACGGTGGGCGGTGCCGAAGGCATCGTTGACGTAGACATCGCACAGCTTGGCCATCTTCTG
>NZ_KB903099.1:0-1408 GCF_000379565.1 Cupriavidus sp. UYPR2.512
TGGCGCGCGTTGTCCGCGTTCTGGCGCACCGTACTGGTCAGCTCTTCCATGCTCGACGCCGTCTGCTCCAGCGACGCCGCCTGCTGCTCGGTGCGCTGCGACAGGTCGTTGTTGCCCGCGGCGATTTCACGCGAGGCGCTGCCGATGGATTCGGCCGACGTCTTGAAATCGCGCACCATGCGCGACAGCTGCTGCTGCATCTGCTGCATCGCATAGACCAGGCTGCTCTTGTCGCCTGCGCGCGTGGTCACCGGCGAGGAGAAGTCGCCCTCGGCAATGCGCGCGGCAATCGCGGCCGCATAGCCCGGCTCGCCGCCGAGCTGGCGCGCCAGCGCCCGCGCCAGCAGCACGCCCAGCAGCACCGACAGCGCCAGGCCGCCCAGCACCAGGCCCTGCATCCACAGGCGCGATGCTTCATAGACGCTGCGCGCTTCTTCCATGTTGCTGCGGGCGCGGTCGTCGCGGCGCTTGACCATCTGGAACATCACCGCTTCCAGCGCATGGCTGTCCTTGAGCAGGTCGGCGCTCTCGGAGAACACCTGGCTTTCAAATTGCGAGGTATCCAGCGGCTGCTTGCTGACCAGCCCGACGTACTTCTCCATGCGCGCGCGGAAGGCCGGCGACAGCTCCTGGTACTGCTTGACCAGGGCCTTGCCCTCAGGCTTCTCGAATGCGCCCGCGACCTGGCGGATGCGTTCATCCATCGTGCCGAGCGACTTCACGATCTGCTCCTTCTCGGCCGAACGCTCGCCCATGGTCGATGCCGACAGCAGCCCGATCTGCGCGCGGCTGGCATAGACCAGGTTGATATTGGCGTCCTGCACAGCCTTCAGCGCCTGCAGGTCGTCGTTGTAGATCTTGCCGGTCCAGTCCGCCATGCGCCCCATGTTGACCACCCCCAGCAGCCCCATCACGGCGCCGATCACGGCAACGACCAGGAATCCGGCAACCAGCCTGGTCGTGACGCGCAATTGATTGAACCAATGCATAGCAACTCCCCCTTGTAACTGAAGCCTCGGGCGCGGCGTGCCGCACCCGCTTGGTACGCATGCAGGCCGGAGCTCCGCGCCTGCCTCGTCTTTGATTCGGACTGGCCTGGTTCCGTGGACTAGGCCTGTGCCAGTGACTGGTCCGCATCGGCACGCGCATGGGCCGGCAGGCGCTGCGGACGCACCTCGGCCTGCATGCTGACGCGGAACGTGGCGATGGCGTCGCGCAGGCGCATGGCCTGCTCTTCGAGCGAGCCCGCGGCGGCGGCGGCTTCTTCCACCAGCGCCGCGTTCTGCTGCGTGCCCTCGTCCATCTGCGCCACAGCCTGGTTGACCTGCTCGATGCCCGCGCTCTGCTCGGCCGACGCCGCGCTGATCTCGCCCATGATGTCGGTCACGCGCTTGACCGCCTGCACGAT
>NZ_KB903100.1:0-1403 GCF_000379565.1 Cupriavidus sp. UYPR2.512
ATCGAGTACGACTCAACCTTGCCTGCGTGGAACTACAGCATCCGCTCACGGAACGCCGCATAGCGGGAAGTTATTTCGAGCACGTTCCTAAGCGATTGGTGGGCTTCGATGTCGCCTGGACCAGCATGACGGCAGCCAATGACGAGCCGCCCACTTCTTTGAAGAACTGTTCGTAGCGTGGCGGGAAGCCTTACAGATCTCCCATCGCGGAAATTTGCTGCTTCGCAACATGCCGCATGCGATTATCGGACACATTGGGAAAGGTTGAGCGGGATCCGAAATGTGCGCCACAGCTCACCATCGCGAACCCGGTCAGCCCTCATTCTTACCCAGGGATTAATTCGAGCGGGCTAACCTGGTGGCAGACAGCAGGTCCTGTCCGATGACTGCTGGCAAGACCGGTGGTAATCGCATATTGCACCGCACAACGACATCTGGTATTATTAAAAATCCCCCATTCTGCGCACACTGGACTCCACGGGAGGCATTCCGGCCTCAAATGTCCGTGCGTGATTCCACGATTTCGTTCGCACCCCGACGGGCTTAACCAGCGTCATGTCCGCGACGATCGTCGGCCAATCTGTCGAGGAGAGTGTATTGGCAAATTCAGTTCGCGACGATTCAGCATCTCGCACGATCGCGGTCACATCAAAGACCGGCCACCGCTCTCCAAAAGGAAAGATTCAAGCAGTCGCAACACCGCTGGAGATCGCGTCCATGGCGCGCCAGGACGAGGAGCGTCAACGCCAGATGCGCGCGCTGATCGCGCTTGGCCGCGAGCGCGGTTATCTCACCCACGCGGACATCAACGATCACCTGCCGGACAACTTTACGCAAACTGCGGCGATGGAGACGATCGTCAGCACATTCAGCGACATGGGGGTGACCGTGTACGAGCAGGCGCCGGACGTGGAGACGCTCCTGTTAAGCGACGCCGCGCATGCCGCGGCATCCGACGATCAGGCGGACGAGGAAGCGGAAGCTGCACTGTCGACCGTCGATTCCGAATTCGGCCGCACAACTGATCCGGTCCGACTGTACATGCGCGAAATGGGTGCCCGTGAACTGCTGACCCGCGCCGGCGAAATCGAAATCGCAAAACGCATCGAAGGCGGCTTGCAGGACATGATTCAGGCGATCGCCGCGTGTCCGTCAGTCGTGTCCGCGATTCTTGCCGATGTGGGCCGCATCGTTGCCGGCGAGCTGCGTATCGACGAACTGGTCGATGGCATCAGCGACGACTTGAACGAAAGCGAAATAACGCAAGAGTCCGACGAAGTTCAAGTGGAAGCAGAAGCCTCCGACGATGGCTCTGGTGCAAATAGGCGGTCTGTACGAGATTGTTGTTATATAGAGGATACCTCATCAAGCAGACAGGACGGCCTCCCAGACTGCGGGCGCAG
>NZ_KB903101.1:0-1383 GCF_000379565.1 Cupriavidus sp. UYPR2.512
CTATACAGAGCTCGATTCCGTGCAGCGGCACGCGTTTGAAAGGCGTAGACAGGCGATCGTGCGCTATGCCGGAGGTGAATCGCTCAGGCAGATTGAGCAATCCACGGGGGTGAGCCGGCGCGATCTGTATCGCTGGCTTGAACGAGCCATGGTTCCACACTCGGATGGCCGGCCATACGGTTTTCGTGCCCTGGGTCGCTATATGCGGATCGCAGAGTATGCTCGAGTCAGCACAGTAAGAATTGGTGGAGAGCGCGGCAATTCCGGCGGGGCCGGTGCACTGTCGCAACTCTTCGAGCGCTATCCGTCGCTTAGCACCTGGCTGCGGTTGCAGATCAAGCAGCGTCGGGTTCTGCTCGAGCAGATCAATACAGACCGGCGGCTGCGCACACGTCTGCGTGGACTGCAAGCTCTCCATGATGAATTCCTGCGGCAGTGTCGGATGGTGGGCCTGAAGCTAACGGACTACCCGTTCAATACGGCAGGGCGTGCGATTCGCTCACTGTCGGAGCTTCTGAAGGCGGAAATGTTGCGCAGCTTCGGCCAGGCGGCACGTTCGGCGGGTGCGTCACACCTGAAGGGGCTGCCACGTCGAGAGGGTGGCGACGGCTGTCCAGCGGCAACGCATCCTTATCAGATCGTCGAGTTCGACGGTCACCGACTCGATCTTCGGCTGAAGCTTATCGTCCGCGATCCGCTTGGCTTTGAACATGAGTTCGAGCTTGAGCGGGTGTGGTTGCTAGTGATCATTGACGTCTGCACGCGGGCCGTGCTGGGCTATCACCTCGTACTGGCGCGAGAATACAGCCGTTACGACGTGATCAAGACCATCGAGAAGGCATTGGAGCCCCATCGTGCCCGCGCCTTCTCCATAGATGGGCTCGGCTATGAGGCGCAGGGAGGCCTTCCGTCACAAAGGTGGCCAGAGCTCTCGTATGTCACGTGGGAATGGATGAAGCTCGACAACGCCAAGGCGAACCTGGCTAACGAAACGCTGAGGGCACTGTGTGAATTCATCGGTTGTCTCGTCGATGCAGGCCCCAGGTACTGTCCGGATGAGCGCCCATACATCGAACGCTTCTTCGGCACGATGGCGCAGCGACTGTCTTCGCGCCTACCCGGCTACACGGGTTCGCACCCACGGGATTTGCGCCGCGCGCTCGCCGATCCGAAGGGCAATCTTCGGCTCTATGTGTCGCTCGACGAGCTGGAGGAGCTGGTTGAGTATGCGATCACGACGTACAACGGTACGCCGCATACCGGCTTGAACAGCGTGACCCCGCTCGAAGCAATGGAATACTTGCTCAATACTCAACAGGTGGTGCTGACGCGGCTTGCTGAGCATCATCGTCGCACGCTGTGCTTGATGCAGTCGGCCCGCCG
>NZ_KB903102.1:0-1380 GCF_000379565.1 Cupriavidus sp. UYPR2.512
ACATCGAGTACGACTCAACCTTGCCTGCGTGGAACTACAGCATCCGCTCACGGAACGCCGCATAGCGGGAAGTTATTTCGAGCACGTTCCTAAGTACACCACTTACGAGGAAATGAAGGAGCGCACGCTTCATGTGGTTGAGGCGGCTTCTCAGGTGATCGATTCTGACTTCTTCACGCGAGTGGGGCTGCGATATATCAATGTAGTAACGAGCGATACGGAGGATCCTGTTGATGAGTGGGTGAATCCAGAGTTGACGGCGCCATTGCTCTCCCAACGCTTTCAGGGCGTTCAGGACTACAGTGGCAAGCTTCAGCTGGCGGCAGCAGACGGTGGTTGTCTTCTGCAGCACGGAATCCGGCTCAAGACACTTCCGCCTACGACCGGTGAAGCTGGGAAGACAGTTCCCAGCTACTATATCGACGTAGACGCGTACCGCACGGAGGTACTAATAAAGGATGCATCCGCTGCACTGGACGCAATGCACAAGCAGGCTTTCGAGATGTTTGACTGGGCCATAGGTGACAAGGCCCGCGAATATCTCTCGGCAGAACGCACTTCTGCGAAGCGATAATTGACCTATGCGCTATTACGACCCCAACGTTCCGTCAGCTGAGTCCTATTCAAACTGGCACAACGCATCAGCTTTTCTTACGGATGAAAGGCCGCGCCCGCGCACCTCGCATCGTACAGAGTTCGTGACTTTTTCTCGGCGGAAGCGCGTTGAGGAGCAGCTCCTATGGGATCCAGATCGCCCGACGGCTCCGACGCATACGACCGAGTTGTATGCGAAATCCGAGCCAAGCAAAACGCAAACGCTGAACGAAGGTGTGCCGTCCCGGCAGTTCAACGCTGACGATGCGAAGGTTCGTAGCACGAACGTTGAACGTATAGCAAAGGACCGGGTTGTTCTGCTTGCAGCGAAGTACGCTGGGGCCAGCGCACAAGCGGAAGTCGTGGCACGCCTTGAGATCCTAAACAATCGATTGCTAGAGCAGGCGCCGCGAGTATCGCAAGATCAGGTACGGGCCCTAGAAGCAGCGGCGAACCATGTTGCGAAGTCAAATGCCCGACGTGAGGAACGGGCGCGTCGCCTAGGCCTAGGTTGAGATGGGGCTGTTCCAATATCCAAAGTCGCGACACAACCGCACGCTAGCTCCACGGCAGTTCAAGCGCTACCAGACGTACAAGCGGTATCTGCAAACTGAATTTGCGAGGGTCTGCGTATATTGCCGTCAGAGGTGGCACCGTTTGTTCGGANAGGGATCCGGAGTTTTTAAGTGGAAGTGTGCGTGAGCACGGGATTCGATGGGCGCACGGGCACGGTAAATGATGGGTGGCTGCGGTCTGGTCCATCGCCAATGTTGCAGGTCGTCGGGT
>NZ_KB903103.1:0-1320 GCF_000379565.1 Cupriavidus sp. UYPR2.512
CTCCTTGGTGACATGTTATGCCCTAAACACAAAATTTCTGACAGGTCCAGAACTCCGGGCGAGACCTCTGTACCGTACTGCTCGGCCAGGAACGCCTGAATCGCGCGCACGGTCATGCCACGGGCNTACATGGCGATGATCTTGTCGTCGAACCCGGTTAAGCGCCGCTCGTGCTTGGGAATCAGGATCGGATCGAAGCTGCCGTCGCGGTCGCGCGGGATGTCTAACTGCAGAGGCCCGTCGTCCGTCAGGACCGTCTTGGCGCTCTTGCCGTTGCGCTGGTTGGCCGTGCCGGCCGGGCGCTCGGCGCCCAAAGCTCGCGTTTGATCAGGGCCTTCTTGAACGCCATCGAAGCGTCCTGGACCGCCTCCGCAGTCATCGGGCCCTTTACGAAATTGGCAATCAAGTCCTCGGGGATGGTCGGCGGCCTGGCTCGTCTTGGTTTTGCGTGGCATACATGCTCCAGGAACAGGCCCTGAATGCCGTGTTCCCGCACACGACGCTGCAGACCTGCATCGTGCACCTGATCCGGGGCAGTTTGGAATACGTCAGCTGGAAGGTCATCAGCTCGGTAACCGATGCGGTCATAGACGAGGTCACCGCCTGGCAAGCTCGCCCGCTTGAGGCGATGTACCCGGTGGTGTTCGTCGACGCGCTGCGGGTCAAGATGCGCGAGGACGGCGTGGTGCGCAACAAGGCCGTCTACCTCGCCTTGGGCGTGCTGCCAGACGGCACGCGCGACATTCTGGGCCTGTGGATCGAGAACACCGAAGGCGCCAAGTTCTGGATGAAGGTGTTCAATGACCTGAAGACCCGTGGCACGCAGGACATTCTGATTGCGGTCACCGACGGCCTCAAGGGCATGGGAGCGCCGGGCCGCGGCTGCGGCGCTGTACACGGCACCCAGCGCCGAGGCGGCGCTGGCCGAGTTGGGAGCCTTCGAGCAAGGGGAATGGGGCCGCCGGTACACGCCGATCGCAGCAGCCTGGCGACGCGCCTGGGATCAGGTGATCCCCTTCTCGGGTCGAGGCGTGATGGCACGGCTTGAGCGTGCCTTGGCGCTGTTCATGGTGGTGGCATGGCGCATCGCTCGGTTGATGCGACTGGGCCGAACTTGCCCGGACCTGGATGCAGGGCTGTTGTTCGAGCGCGATGAATGGCGCGCGGCATTCATTCTCAACAAGAAGAAACCACCGAAGACGTCACCGCGTCTGAATGAGGTCGTGCGCTTAGGAACGAGTGAGAAATAACTTCCCGAAGTGGACCTGGCGTGCGCAAAGCGACGCGGGTAAGATGTGATGCCTCTGGAGGACAAACGAT
>NZ_KB903104.1:0-1350 GCF_000379565.1 Cupriavidus sp. UYPR2.512
GCATCGTTTGTCCTCCAGAGGCATCACATCTTACCCGCGTCGCTTTGCGCACGCCAGGTCCACTTCGGGAAGTTATTTCTCACTCGTTCCTTAGCAGGGTACTCTTGCGCCGCCGGCACCCCTGGGCTTGCTCCCGCAGCCCGTCGCGCTTGGCAGGAGCCGGTTGGCGTGAAGAGCCTTCGGAAACTCGAAGGTTCCCCGAAGATTGATGCCATCGCGATAAGGCACGACACGAACTGCCTATCGCCCCGAAAAGGCGGCCGAATCGGCCGACATCTTAACTTTGTGTCGCCTAAACGCCATATAAGCCCGCATTCAAACCGCGTGGAGTAACCAATGAAGCACTTAGATGGGCCCGCTCGTTTCGAATATTGCGAATTCGATTGTTTCGAATTACTATGGACTCTCAGGGTACGATCCGGGGACTTCCATGCACGCAACCATCACCAATACCGCGCTGCCATCAGCAGACGAAAGTGCCATCGCTCGGGAATCGAGCCGCAGCCTGGCGGTGGCCTTGGACAGCCGATCCGATACGCAGCAGTTCGATTTCAAGACTGACAATGGCGAGTTGCATAGCGTCACCTTGCCCACCTCTGCGCTGAGGCTTCTCGTTGAGGTTCTAGCGGAAATCGGCCAAGGGAACGCCGTCTCTATTATTCCAATTCACGCCGAGTTGACGACGCAAGAGGCGGCGGACCTGCTTAACGTCTCTCGGCCATACTTGGTCCAGCTTCTGGAGAAGGGCGACATTCCGTTCCGCAAAGTCAACACGCATCGGCGCGTCCTCTACCAGGACGTTGTCAGCTACAAGCAGCGCATTGATAGCGAGCGACGCAAGGCACTAGACGAACTCGCAGCCCAGGCCCAAGAGCTGGACATGGGCTATTGAGCATGGCTTCCAACTTCGCTGTAGTCTACGATGCCTGCGTTCTCTATCCTGCTCCGCTGCGCGATCTGCTGATGCGGCTCGCGCTGACCGACCTGTACCGTGCCAAGTGGACGAATCAAATCCATGACGAGTGGATTCGCAACCTCCTCGCGCGGCGGCCGGAGCTTTCCGCAAATCGCCTTGCTAACACGCGCGAACTGATGAACCGAAGTGTTCGCGATTCGCTCGTTAGCGGTTATGAGCACCTTATTGAGTCCATTACGTTGCCGGACCCTGACGATCGACATGTGGTTGCGGCTGCAATTCATGGGTGCGGGAGACCGCCGATGAATGGGCCGGCGGGTTCCAACCGGAGGCAGGCGCGCGCTTAGGAACGAGTGAGAAATAACTTCCCGAAGTGGACCTGGCGTGCGCAAAGCGACGCGGGTAAGATGTGATGCCTCTGGAGGACAAACGAT
>NZ_KB903105.1:0-1346 GCF_000379565.1 Cupriavidus sp. UYPR2.512
CAGCGTATGCTGCAGAAAGGCCGCATATAAAGCTGCAACCTATCCTGTCGAATCAGAACACAAGAAAACCTGGCGCATCGGGGGCGTTCATATAATCTATTCTGTCGCGGGGGTGCCGGCGACGTATACCGGGTCGACGTGGGTCATCACGTTGAGCACGTGATGGTGCTCCAGCGTGCGGCGCCGGGCATCGACGGCGATCGCATGGCCTTGCGCTACGGTCAGCGTGGCGTCGATTTCAAGGTGGACATCAACCAGCACCTGGTCACCCATCTTGCGCGTGCGCATGTCGTGCAGACCCCGCACGCCGGGCGTGGCGAGCATGGTACGGAGGATCGCTTCGACCGTTTCTTCGTCGGCGGCACGGTCCATCAGGTCATTGAGTGCGTCCCAGCCGAAGCGCAGCCCCATGCGCGCCACCATTAGCCCCACCACGATCGCCGCGATCGGGTCGAGGCTGTGATAGCCAAGCAGGTTGCCGCCGATGCCAAGCGCCACCACCAGCGACGACGCCGCATCCGAGCGCGCATGCCAGGCGTTTGCCACCAGCATGCTCGAACGCACCCGCCGCGCCACCGCCAGCATGTAGCGGAACAGCAGTTCCTTGGAGGCCAGCGCGACCAGCGCTACCCAAAGTGCTACCGGCTGAACCAGCTGTGCCCCGGCCGGATGCTGCAGCTTCCCCAGCGCCGCCCACAGCATACCCGCCGCCACCGTCAGCAGCAGTACACCCAGGGCCAGCGACGCCGCGGTCTCGAAGCGCAGGTGGCCGTACTGGTGATCGGCATCCGGGTCCTTGCGGCTTTGCCATCCGGCGGCCAGCACGACAAAGTCCGAAAGCAGGTCGGACAGCGAATGTGCGGCGTCGGCAATCAGCGCCTGCGAGCCCGAGATCACGCCCGCGACGGCCTGCACAGCGGTCAGGCCAATATTGACGGCCACGCTGACCAGCGTGCTGCGCCAGCCGGCGCGGTGGCGCGCCGGGGCGTCGGCCGGGCTCCCGGCGCCGTTTTCGGGTAGTTCGGGACGCATCTGCGTGGATTCCGATTTCATCGCGCGACTATAGCCAAAGCGGCGGGATGTAGATCATCCCGTCCAGGCGGCTACGAAAAAAAGGGCCTGCTCATTGGGCAGGTTCTCGACTTCCAGGAAATGGATTAGATCAATATTTCTTCTGCGAGTTCTCAATCACCCTCGCTTTCCTCAACCCGTTGTTCAGACTGCCTTCGCAGCCTTCTGAAGGGACGACGACCTAGTCTTACTGTGTCATAAATGTGCCATACTATAAACTTCTTGGCACAGTTCATGAAGAGCGATGAGCGCGAGCGAGCGATTTGAGCAATACA
>NZ_KB903106.1:0-1332 GCF_000379565.1 Cupriavidus sp. UYPR2.512
GGTCGCCGTAGTCAAGGGCGTCATCGGCGTCTTGATCGTGGCGTTTGCCTTCTTGGAACTGTGGTCCCTCGCCGCATGCGCCTTTCCGCTGTTGTTATAGCGCCCTCAACTGCTGCCTGGGCACGCAGCCCTGCCTGCTCAGCCCGCCCATGCATTCGGTTCGATCCTGACCCAGCATGCCCGCCGCACTACAGAGTACACCCACAATAGCCAGCAGCGCACGCCATGGGTGGCTCAGCAGCGCCTCCACTTGCTCGCTGCGGCTCTCACCAGAGAGGCACCACGTGCAGAAGTGCTCGCAGTTGTTGGTGAGAAGGCGGTAATCGTCCTCTCCAAGCCGCGCCGTCGCGCGCCGTACGACTTCCGTCTGGATGTTCCTTGCCTGCGTGCCCGACTCGACGCGAAAGCCGAAGCCGTTGGCAAAACCTGCAAGGGTCGTCTTTTCGACTGGGCCGCAACGCAGGAAGCCTTTGAACCCGACATAGTGCACCACCTCGCCGTTTCCGACATAGATGCCATGGTGGACATAGCCACGGCGGTCCGTCTTCAGATGTGCGCCAGGAGGAATTTCCTCGGCGATTTCCGCTAGGCGCTGTGCGTGTTCGATGTGGTGATCGCCGCTCATCGTTTCCCCCTTGCTACCTTTATTGCGCTGATCGCTCTTGCCCCGGTGGCCCCAGCTAGCGTGCTGGATGCCCTGCTGCTGATGCCGGCAACTGGTACCCCATGTATGCCGGTAGTATCGTTCCCGGGCGGCGATGCCGGAATCAGCCGGTTCTGAAAAACGTTTAGGCTTGGTACCATGCTGTTTGTACGGCATCGCAACGGTGTTTGTCCGTCGCGCGTACTGCGCTGTCAGTGAAATCTGATACAACTGGTTGCGAGTTTCGGTTGAAGCGATCTGGCGGCGGTCAACGGAATTGGCAAGCAGGCGAGCAACTGATTGTGGGTTTCAAGCAGACTGAAGTTGCATTTGATCAGTAATGCATATGTTTCATGAAATGCATGAGTTGGCAAGACAGGCAACGCGAAGCGGAAGTCTGATTTGCGAAGTGATCGACATGGTAACGACGCGCGCGGCCATGGCGCAATGTGCCGGCGAAGTAGCGACAGGCCGCCCTGAGGGCCGCGATCAGCTGCGGCAGTAGTGCCTCAGGTTGATCATCGTGTAGGCGAGCGTCTTGAGCGCGTAGTGCACGGCACTGATGCGTTCGAAGCGCAGCAGCAGGCGGCGGAAGGGGCGTGGTTCAAAACACGCGATTTTTGCGTTACAGGGACGAGCTTAAGCAGCCTGCGTGAAACGCAGGAATGTTAAGGATTCCGATGCATAAT
>NZ_KB903107.1:0-1317 GCF_000379565.1 Cupriavidus sp. UYPR2.512
CGAGCCGCTCCCGCCGGACAATCCGACGGGTAGCAAACTACGTGAGGCAACAAGTCAGCGCGAGTTGCAATTCTGATGAGTCAATGCGACTCGCTCCTCATTTGTCGCGCGAGCTGAACGCTCAAACTATCTTTCAGGTTTAGCGAATCCCGGTCCGATCTGTCTTGTCATCACACTCGATTGCCAACGCAACCTTTCGACGTCACCCTGTAATCTTCGCGGATACCCGCGGCACTATTTTCTATCTTTGAGTCAAGTCGGTCGTGTGCTCACGTGATCCTGCTTGTATGGTCTGTCATGCGCGAGAATAGCCCAGATAGTTCGAGCCATCTTGTTGGCAAGTGCTACGGTGACCACGTTCGCAGGTCGTCGTTTCTGCATTTGCTCCGCCCACGTTCCGGCATGCTTCGCGTGGAAGAGCACGCTGCGCGCGCCATGGATCAGGAGCGTGCGCACATACGTGTCGCCGCGCCGGCTAATTCCGAGTAGCTGGACCTTTCCCCCGGTGCCAGTCTGCTTGGGTACGAGACCGAGCCAGGCGGCAAACTCGCGCCCAGACTTGAACGCCTTTGCGTCACCCATGCTCGCGACTGTGGCCGTCGCTGTCAGCAAGCCAACGCCCGGGATCGCGGCGATCGCCTTGCACGCCTTGTCTTCCTTCATCCACGTCTGCAAGCGCCGTTCGATCTCTGCGATTTGCTTGTCGAGGCGGTCAAGGTCATTCCACAGATCGCGTAAAGATTCGATCAGCATTGCTGGCAGTCGCTCCGCAAGCCTTGCCAGCACTCCTGGGATCGCCTTATCCAGTGCGCCGCGGCTTTTGGCCATCACCTCACCGTATTCGGACAGTAACCCTCGCAGACTGTTCATCTGCATCGTTCGCATCTTAATTTTCTGTTGCCGCAACCGATGCAGCGCCAGTACGGCCTGCTGCGATTCGGTCTTGACTGCGACGGCCTTGCTTGGCATCTGTGTGGCCATCCAGATCGCGCGCGCATCCGCCGGGTCATTCTTGTTGCCGATCACGAATGCCTTGACGAACTTGGCCGGCATCAGCTTGACCTGATGGCCCATCTCGATCAATCGCCGCGCCCAGTGTTGGGCACCGCCACAGGCCTCCATACCAATCAAACAGGGTTCGCGATTCGCAAAATGTTCGAGGAACACGGCGCGCTTCAGTTGCTTGTTCACGATTTCGCCTGTGTCAGCATCCACCCAGTGAACCTGGTCGGGTAGCAGCGACGCATTACTGCGCCGCCGCCCCCTCAGAACCGGACGTGCAGGTCGCCCCGCATCCGGCTCAAGCCATTCCTTCAG
>NZ_KB903108.1:0-1302 GCF_000379565.1 Cupriavidus sp. UYPR2.512
AATTCTAGCGGATCACGGCGGAAATCGGCGAAAGTCATACCCACAAAGGACTTCAGGCAAATTTGGCAGCCTTGAGAAACCCGCAACCAGTTGTTGGGTGGATTGGTGCCAAACCGTCGCCGTGCGGGCGACCGCCAGGGATTCTTCGGCAAAAGGGCTTCCCCGCACTACTCCGCCATGGAGAAAGCTAGCCACCAAAGGATCGCCCGAGGCCATGCCGCCAATACGACTTAGCGGCATTGACGCGCATCGCAAAAAAACCGCCCGCAGGCCACCGGCTGTGCGATCTCACGTGTCGTGATTGGGCTCGCTTGGCGACGGCCATTGCTGCGCGGCATGAAGTACCCGCAGGATGCGGATGGCGTTGGCGCCAGCCGTGTAGACGACCAGGTAGTTCGCCGCCACCACCATCTCGCGCGTGCCCGCGACGCGCCCTGCCCGGTACAGCAATGGATGCTCGGGCAGGTGCGCGGCTTTCGCCTGCAGCTCGTCCACCAGGCGCTGGGCCGCGTCCGGATTGTCGTCCGAAATATAGTCAACGATGGCCAGCAGATCGGCGCGGGCCGGGGCCGTCCATTCAACCGCGCTCACGACGCTTCCGGTCGATCAGCGCCTGGGCGTCTTCGATCACCTGGTCATGCGGGATCGACGCGCCCGGGTCGGCCAATGCTTCCTGCACCTTGGCGCGAAACCAGGCGTCGTAGCTGGCGGGGTCAGTGGCCAGGCCGGCCGGCAGGCCGCCCTCGCGGGCGATGCGGGCCAACAGGATGCGGACCGCGTCGGACACCGTCAGGCCGACGTTCGCCAGGCTTTGCGCTGCCCGTGCCTTGAGGTCGTCGTCCACCCGGATGTGCAGCATCGAGGTATGTGCCATGAAATTCTCCCGTACGTGCTTTTAGCCCCCATTATGCATCTCAATTGAGATACAATCAAGCGCGAATGACCAAGACGCCGCTCGTGACCGCGGAAAATGTTCGGGACGCGGCCGAAGCGCTGGCCAGCACGGGCCGCAAGGTCAGCGTGCGCGCCGTCATCAACGAGTTGGGCGGCGGTTCGCCGAATACGGTGCTGGCGCACTTGAAGAGTTGGCGAGCTTCCAATCCGGAGAAGCCTGACGCCACCCCGGTCGTCATCGACGCGCGCATCCTGCAGATCCTGCGCGACCAGGTTGCCGAGGCGTCAACCAAGCAGCCCCCGCGGAAGTGAACCAACTGGTTGCGAGTTTCGGTTGAAGCGATCTGGCGGGGGTCAACGGAATTGGCAAGCAGGCGAGACCAGCCGCGTCGAGATGGGCGACGAGGC
>NZ_KB903109.1:0-62941 GCF_000379565.1 Cupriavidus sp. UYPR2.512
CGGGCCTTGACCTTGGAATGACCAAGGCCGGCGGCCCGCGCCTAGCCTGCGCCGCGCCTGGCTTGAACGCGTCTCCTTCTTCATGGTGAAACGGGTTCTGTGGAGACAACAATATGCAGGAGACAGCCATCCTGGCTGATGCCGCGTGCGATCTGCCGCGCGACGTCATGGCCCAGCTGAAGGTCCACACGATTCCGTTCCGCATCCGCGCGGGCGAGCATTTCGTCGCCGATACGCGCGATGAAGACGCGCTGCCCACGCTCTACCAGCGATACCTGGTCGGCCGGCAGGACCACTACGCCGAATCGATCCCGCTGCTCGAGCGCGAGCTGGAAGAACACCTGCTGCACAACGTGGTGGCCCACTGCGACCGCGCCATCCTGTTCACCATCGCCAGTTCGCGCAGCAAGCTGTATGCGCATGCCACCGGCGCGGTGATCGGCACCGTGGCGCGCAGCGTGCGCCTGCGCAAGGAAGCCGGGCGCACCGGCCTGTTCGACCTGACCGTGGTCGACACCGGCGCGATCGGGCCGGGCCAGGCGCTGATCGTGCGTGAAGCCGCGCGCATGGCGGCCGCCGGCGCCAGCCCCCAAGCGGTGCAGGTAGCGGTCGAGACGCGCCTGCGCGATGCCGCCCATATGTTCCTGGTGCCCGACGAGCTGCTCTACATGTACACCCGCGCGCGCCAGAAGGGCGAGGGCAGCATCACTTGGGGGCGCTATGTGATGGGCAGCGCCTTCAATATCCGTCCGGTGGTGCGCATGCACCGCGGGCACACCGACGCCATCGCCAAGGCGCGCGGCTCCGAGGAAGGTGCGCGCCGCGTGCTGCAGCATGCAGAGCAATGCATCCGCGGCGGCGACCTGATGGTGCCGGCGATCTCTGTCTGCTATGCCGGCCCGCTCGACGCCGTGCGCGCGATGCCGGCCTTCCAGTCGCTGGAGCGCACCGCGCGCGGCCAGGGCGTGGCGCTGATGCTGGCGCCGATGAGCCTGACGGTGGCGCTGAATGTCGGCGCGCGCGCGTTCGGGCTGAGCTATCTTTCCGAATCGCCGCCGCCTTTTGAATAACCCTCCAAGCAATGCATCCACAGACGAGGACACCATGAGCATCCGCACCGGCATCGAGCAGGGCATCCTGACCATCGAGTTCGACCGTATCGACAAGAAGAACGCCATTACCGCGGCGATGTACCAGGCCATGGCCGACGCCCTGCGCGCGGCCGAGACCGACCGCACCGTGCGCGCCATCCTGCTGCGCGGCAAGCCAGAGATCTTTACCGCCGGCAACGACCTGGAAGACTTCATGCAGCGCCCGCCTGCCGCGGGCGAAGGCGCCGAGCAGGCGCCGGTGTTCCAGTTCCTCTACCAGATCAGCCACGCCACCAAGCCGATCGTGGCAGCCGTCAGCGGTGCCGCGGTCGGGGTGGGCACGACCATGCTGCTGCATTGCGACCTGGTCTATGCGTCCGATACGGCCAAGCTGTCGCTGCCGTTCGTGCAACTGGGCCTGTGCCCCGAGGCAGCCTCGAGCTTGTTGCTGCCGCGGCTGGTCGGCTACCAGCGCGCGGCCGAGAAGCTGCTGCTGGGCGAAGCCTTCAGCGCGCAAGAGGCGCTGGAGATCGGGCTCGTGACGCGGGTGCTGCCAGTGGCCGAACTGCACGACTTTGCCCTGCAGCAGGCGCGCAAGCTGGCGGCCCTGCCGGCGTCCTCGCTGCGCGAGACCAAGCGGCTGATGAAGGCGGGGGATATGGCGGCGGTGGAAAAGCAGATGGCCGACGAGGGCGCGGTGTTCCGCAGGATGCTGGCGGCGCCGGAGGCGAAAGAGGCGTTTGCTGCCTTCTTCCAGAAGCGCAAGCCGGATTTTACGAAATTCGAGTAGGCCGGCCGGAGCCCCGGAAAGGAAAAAAGCCGCCTGCTTTTACGCAGGCGGCTTTTTGCAATCGGGGGCGAAGGCGCTCAAGCCGACGGCAACACCCGCGGCTGCCGCGATTCATCCGTCGCCACATACGTCAGCGTGGCCTCGGTCACCTTGACGATCTCATTGCTGTGGCGCATCCGTTGCGCATAGACCTCGACCGACACCGTGATCGAGGTACGGCCGGTCTTGACGATGTCCGCATAAAAGCTGACCAGGTCGCCAACGAACACCGGATGCTTGAACAGGAAGGAGTTGACCGCGACGGTGGCCACGCGGCCCTGGGCGCGTTCCACCGCCGGGATCGAGCCGGCGATATCCACCTGCGCCATGATCCAGCCCCCGAACACGTCGCCGTGCACATTGGCGTCGGCGGGCATGGGCACCACGCGCAGAGCGGGATTCTTGCCGGCGGGCAGGGCGGGGACGGTGTGGGGAGCGTTCATGACGGTGTGTGGTGGACTGCGGAAGGAGGCGGGGCGGGGCGAAAGACCCTTCGCCTGCCACGTAATGCGAACTCTGCGACAATCGTGCATTGGCCTGAATTCTAACGTATGCGCCGCTATTCCACGACCGCTGAGCCGGCCCCCGCTCCTGCTTCAAACACGCTCTTTCCCGGTCAGCGCGCGCCGCGCAGCGACTGGCAGACGGTGCGCAACCTGCTGCCCTACGTCTGGCACTACAAGTGGCGCGTGATGCTGGCGCTGGCGTGCCTGGTGTCCGCCAAGGTGGCCAACCTGGGCGTGCCGGTGCTGATGAAGCAGCTGATCGACAGCATGAACCTGCAACCGGGCGATCCGCGCGCGCTGCTGGCGGTGCCGGTGGGGCTGATCGTTGCCTACGGGCTGCTGCGGCTGTCGGCGACGCTGTTCACCGAGTTGCGGGAGATGCTCTTTTCCAAGGTCACGCAGAGCGCGGTGCGCGAGATCGCGCTGCAGGTGTTCCGGCACCTGCACGCGCTGTCGCTGCGTTTCCACCTGGACCGGCAGACCGGCGGCATGAGCCGCGACATCGAGCGCGGCACGCGCGGCATCCAGTCGCTGATCTCGTATTCGCTGTACAGCATCCTGCCCACGCTGGTGGAAATGGGGCTGGTGATCGGCTTCTTTATCCTGCACTACGACATCTGGTTCGCGGCCATCACCGGCTGCGCGCTGTTGGGCTATATCGTCTTCACCATCGTGGTGACCGAGTGGCGCACGCATTTCCGCCGCCGCATGAACGAGCTGGATTCGCGCGCCAACCAGAAGGCGATCGATTCCCTGCTCAACTTCGAGACCGTCAAGTACTTCGGCAATGAAGAGTATGAAGCGCAGCGCTACGACGAGAACCTGCGCAAGTACCGCACCGCCGCAATCCGCTCGCAGAATTCGCTGTCGTTCCTGAACTTCGGCCAGCAGACCATCATCGCATTGGGGCTGATCCTGATCCTGTGGCGCGCCACCGTGGGCGTGGTCGACGGCAAGCTCACGCTGGGCGACCTGGTGCTGGTCAATACGCTCATGATCCAGCTCTATATCCCGCTGAACTTCCTTGGCGTGATCTACCGCGAGATCAAGCAGGCCACCACCGACATGGACCGCATGTTCGTGCTTCTGGGCACCAACCAGGAGGTGGCCGACGCGCCTGGCGCGCAGCCGCTGCAGGTGAACGGCGCGCAGGTGCGTTTTCGCGACGTGCGCTTCAGCTATGAGCCGGACCGGCTGATCCTGGACGGCGTGGACTTCACCATCGCGGCGGGCACCACCACCGCGGTGGTGGGGCACAGCGGCTCGGGCAAGTCGACGCTGGCGCGGCTGTTGTTCCGCTTCTATGACGTCAACGGCGGCGCCATCGAGATCGACGGCCAGGACATCCGCACGATCACGCAGGACAGCCTGCGCCGCGCCATCGGCATCGTGCCGCAGGACACCGTGCTGTTCAACGACAGCATCTTCTACAACATCGCCTACGGCCGGCCCGACGCCAGCCGCGACGAGGTCATCGCCGCCGCGCGCGCCGCGCAGATCGACACCTTTATCCGCGAGCTGCCGCAGGGCTACGACACCCCGGTGGGCGAGCGCGGCCTGAAGCTGTCCGGCGGCGAGAAGCAGCGCGTGGCGATCGCGCGCACGCTGCTGAAGAACCCGCCGGTGCTGGTCTTCGACGAAGCCACCTCGGCGCTGGATTCACGCACCGAGCAGGCGATCCAGGCCGAGCTGATGCGGCTGGCGCAGAACCGCACCACGCTGCTGATCGCGCACCGGCTGTCCACCGTCGTGCATGCCGACCAGATCCTGGTGATGGACCACGGCCGCATCGTCGAGCGCGGCACCCATGCCGAACTGATGCGCGCGCGTGGCCGCTATGCCGAGATGTGGGACATCCAGGCGCGCGCCGCCGCCAAGGGCGGCGAAGCCGTGAGCGCGGACGCGCTGGCACTCGATGTGGGCGACGCCACGCAGGACGCCTGACGGGACTGCGTTCTCCTGCATCCACGTGCACCAAGGGTGGCGGGCATTGTCGACAATCATTGCCGACGATACCGCTGCGGCAATCGCCTCGCACGTTTTTGGGTCGGCAATCGCTTGCGGGCACGCCCTGAAACGGGGCTTCAAAACCTGGCACGTCCCTTGCGGACGACTCTTTCCGAGATCACGGTCAACGGAGAGAGTCCATGCCTTATTTCCACGCTGCGCCAGCGTCCCCCGGCGTTTGCGCCGCTGCCGCCGAGAACAATGCGCATACCGGCACGGGCGCGTCCCGCAACGCGGCTCGGCGCCGCCTGCTGAAGCTCGGCGTGATGATCGGCACCAGCCTGGTGCTGTCGACACAATTCGCCGGCGCGGCCCACGCGCAGGCTGCACCAACCAAGGTCCGCTTCCAACTGGACTGGCGCTTCGAAGGGCCGGCGGCACTGTTCCTGCTGGGCGAGCAGAAGGGCTACTACAAGGCCGAGAAGCTCGACGTCTCGATCGACGCCGGCAACGGCTCGGGCAACGTGGTCAACCGCGTGGCCTCGGGCACGTACGACATGGGCTTCGCCGATATGTCGTCGGTGATGGAGTTCTACGGCAACAACCCGGACGCGAAGAACAAGCCGGTGGCCGTGATGATGGTCTACAACAACACGCCCGCGGCCGTCCTCGCGCTGAAGAAGTCCGGCATCCGCGCACCGAAGGATCTCGCCGGCAAGCGCATGGGCGCGCCGGTGTTCGACGCCGGCCGCCGCGCCTTCCCGATCTTCGCCAAGGCCAACGGCCTGCAGGCGTCCTCGTTCAGCTGGCAGGCGATGGACCCGACGCTGCGCGAGACCATGCTCACGCGCGGCGACCTCGATGCCATCACCGGGTTCTCGTTCACCTCGATCCTGAACCTGAACGCGCGCGGCGTGAAGGATGAAGACATCGTGGTGCTGCCGTACCCGCAGTTCGGCGTGAAGCTGTACGGCAACGCGGTGATCACGTCTGAAGAATTCATGAAGAAGAACCCGGAGGCAGTGAAGGCCTTCCTGCGGGCCTTCAGCAAGTCGGCGCGCGACGTGATCGCCCGTCCGGAAGAGGGCATCAAGGCGGTCAAGGCGCGCGATGGCATCATCGACGAGAAGCTGGAAGTGCGCCGGCTGAAGCTGGCGCTGGACAGTGTGGTCAAGTCGCCGGACGCGAAGGCCGAGGGCTTCGGGCGCATCAGCAAGCCGCGCCTGTCGCTGATGGCCTCGCAGGTGGCCGACGCCTTTGGCACCAAGGGCCGCATCAACCCTGATGCGCTGTGGACCGACGCGTTCCTGCCCAGCGCGGCTGAACTGGATGTGCTCCGATGATGACGCGCCAGGCTGCCTTCATGCCCGCGTCCGGCGGGAGCGCCGCGCCCGCGGCCGCGGAACCCTTTGTCGATTTCAACCGGGTCTGGCTGGCCTATAACGACGAGCTGGCGCACAAGGGCGAGTTCGCGGTCGAGGACATCTCGCTGCAGGTGGCGCCGGGCGAGTTCATCGCCATCGTCGGCCCGTCCGGCTGCGGCAAGTCCACCTTCATGAAGCTGGCGACCGGGCTCAAGCCGGCCACGCGCGGCGTCGTGAAGATTGCCGGCCAGAAGGTGACCGGCCCGCTCAAGCAGGTCGGCATGGCCTTCCAGGCGCCCACGCTGCTGCCGTGGCGCACCACGCTGGACAACGTGATGCTGCCGCTGGAGATCGTCGAGCCGTACCGCTCCACCCTGCGCGCACGTCGCGGCGAGTACGTCGAGCGTGCCCGCAAGCTGCTGCAAACGGTGGGCCTGTCCGGCTACGAGGACAAGTACCCGTGGCAGCTGTCCGGCGGCATGCAGCAGCGCGCCTCGATCTGCCGCGCGCTGATCCACGAGCCGCGCATGCTGCTGCTGGACGAGCCCTTCGGCGCGCTCGACGCCTTTACCCGCGAGGAACTCTGGTGCGTGCTGCGCGACCTGTGGCAGGCGCAGCGCTTCAACGTGATCCTGGTCACGCATGACCTGCGCGAGGCCGTGTTCCTGGCCGACACCGTCTATGTGATGAGCCAGCGCCCGGGCCGCATCCTGATGCGCAAGGAGATTACCCTGCCGCGCCCGCGCGACCTGGAACTGACCTATACCGAGCCCTTTGCCGACCTGGTGCACGTGCTGCGCGAGAAGATCGGCCATGTGCGGCAACACTAAGGCAAAGCTACGATGATGACTCTCACTTCCGCGCAGGAGCGCCGCGTGCAGCGCGTGGCGCCCTGGCTGCTGCTGGCCGCGGTGCTGCTGCTGTGGCAGGGCGCGTGCATGGCCTTCGGCGTGTCCGACTTCATTTTGCCGACGCCGTCGGCGATCGTGGCCTCGCTGGTGGAATATGCCGACGTGATCGCCGGCCATGCGTGGCGCACCTTCTGGACCACCATGGTGGGCTTCGCCGTGGCCATCGCCGTGGGCGTGCTGCTGGGGCTGGCAATGGGCTCGTCGCGGCTGCTCTATGCCGCCAGCTATCCGCTGATGACGGCCTTCAATGCGCTGCCCAAGGCCGCCTTCGTGCCGATCCTGGTGGTGTGGTTCGGCCTGGGCGCTGGCCCGGCGATCCTGACCGCGTTCCTGATCTCGTTCTTCCCGATCATGGTCAATATCGCCACCGGGCTGGCCACGCTGGAGCCGGAGCTGGAAGACGTGCTGCGCGTGCTGGGCGCCAAGCGGCGCGACGTGCTGTTCAAGGTCGGGCTGCCGCGTGCGATGCCGTATTTCTTTGCCTCGCTGAAGGTGGCGATCACCCTGGCCTTTGTCGGCACCACGGTGTCGGAGATGAACGCCGCCAACGAGGGCATCGGCTACCTGCTGGTGTCGGCCGGTTCGGCCATGAAGATGCCGCTGGCCTTTGCCGGGCTGGTGGTGATCGCAGTGATGGCGATGGCGATGTACGAGCTGTTTGCGGTGGTCGAGAAGCGCATGACCGGCTGGGCGCATCGCGGCTGACGGCTTGCTGCCGGGCAGGTGACGCAGGCCCCGGCGCGGGTGGATAATCCGCGTCATGGAAATCAAATGGCTTGAAGACTTCGTCAGCCTGGCCGAGACGCACAGCTTCTCGCGCTCGGCCGAGCTGCGCCACGTCACGCAGCCCGCGTTCTCGCGCCGCATCCAGTCGCTGGAGGCGTGGGTCGGCACCGAGCTGATCGACCGCTCGAGCTACCCCACCAGCCTGACCCCGGCCGGCAAGGTGTTCTACGAGCAGGCGCTGGCCATGCTGGCGCAGGTCAGCGAGACCCGCGCGCTGATGCGCGGCCAGCGCTCGGCCAACGCCCAGGTGCTGGAGTTCGCGGTGCCGCATACGCTGTCGCTGACCTTCTTCCCGGAATGGCTCAAGGCGCTGGAGCGCCGGATCGGCACGCTGCCGTGCCGGCTGCGCGCGCTCAACGTCCACGACGCGGTGCTGATGCTGGTGGAGGGCGGCTGCGACCTGGTGATGGTCTACCACCACGCGCGCCAGGCGATCCAGCTGGATCCGGCACGGTACGACATGCTGGTGCTTGGTACCGAGCGGCTGTCGCCCTACAGCGTGCCGGACGCCGCCGGCAAGCCGCTGTTCCGGCTGCCCGGCACCGACAAGAAGCCGGTGCCTTTCCTCAGTTACACGCCCAACGCCTTCCTCGGCCGCATGGTCGACCTGCTGTTGGCAGATACCTCCGAGGCGCTCAAGCTCGACAAATGCTACGAGACCGACATGGCCGAGGCGCTCAAGGTGATGGCGCTGGCCGGCCACGGCATGGCCTTCCTGCCCGAAAGCGCGGTACGCGAGGACGTGGCCGCGGGCCGGCTGGTGCGGGCCGAGTCGGCGCGCGGGCTGCCCTTGTCGATCGACATGGAAATCCGCCTGTACCGCGAGCGCCCGGGCGAGAACGGCAACGAGCGCCGTGCCGGAGCACGGCGCAAGCGCCAGCTGGTCGACCAGGTGTGGTCGACCTTGTCGGCGGCCCAGGCTCCCCAGCTTGCCGGGGCCCCGGTTTCCGCCAGATGACAAGGTTATGCAGGTTTTGCATGACGGGATGAGCAAACGGCATTGGATTCGGGTGGGGCGCCACCCCTAAGCTTGCGGGCATTCTTCACACCGGAACCAACCGATGTCTTCCGCAGCACCGACCAATATTGCTGGCCAAAAGCACGCACTCCCGTCTTACCTCAATGCCGACAATCTCGGCCCCTGGGGCATCTACCTGCAGCAGGTCGACCGTGTCACGCCTTACCTGGGCTCGCTGGCACGCTGGGTTGAAACCCTGAAGCGCCCCAAGCGCGCGATGGTCGTCGACGTTCCCATCGAACTGGATAACGGCACCATTGCCCATTTCGAGGGCTATCGCGTGCAGCACAACCTGTCGCGCGGCCCGGGCAAGGGCGGCGTGCGTTTCCACCAGGACGTGACCCTGTCCGAAGTGATGGCGCTGTCGGCCTGGATGTCGGTGAAGAACGCCGCGGTCAACGTGCCCTACGGCGGTGCCAAGGGCGGCATCCGCGTCGATCCGCGCACGCTCTCGCACGCCGAGCTGGAACGCCTGACGCGCCGCTACACCAGCGAAATCAACATCATCATCGGGCCGAGCAAGGATATTCCGGCGCCGGACGTCAACACCAACGCCCAGGTCATGGCCTGGATGATGGACACGTACTCGATGAACTCCGGTAGCACGGCCACCGGCGTGGTGACCGGCAAGCCGATCTCGCTGGGCGGCTCGCTCGGCCGTCACGAAGCCACCGGCCGCGGCGTGTTCGTGGTCGGCTCCGAAGCCGCGCGCAATATCGGCCTGGAAATCAAGGGCGCGCGCGTGGCGGTGCAGGGCTTCGGCAACGTAGGCGCCGTGGCCGCCAAGCTGTTCCATGAGGCCGGCGCCAAGGTGGTGGCGGTACAGGACCACCGCACCACGCTGTTCGACCCGGCCGGCCTGGACGTGCCGGCGCTGATGGAATACGCCTCGCACAGCGGCACCATCGAAGGCTTCCGCGGCGAAGTCCTGCGTACCGCGCAGTTCTGGGAAGTCGACTGCGACATCCTGATCCCGGCCGCGCTGGAAGGCCAGATCACGGCCGAGAACGCGCCGCAGATCAAGGCCCGCCTGGTGATCGAGGGTGCCAACGGCCCGACCACCCCGGAAGCGGACGACATCCTGCGCGAGCGCAATATCCTGGTGGCCCCGGACGTGATCGCCAACGCCGGCGGCGTGACCGTGTCCTACTTCGAATGGGTGCAGGATTTCTCGAGCTTCTTCTGGACCGAGGAAGAGATCAACCAGCGCCTGGTACGGATCATGCAAGAAGCCTTCCGGGCAATCTGGCAAGTGGCACAGGACAACAAGGTGACCCTGCGCACGGCGGCGTTTATCGTGGCCTGTACGCGGATCCTGCAGGCGCGCGAGATGCGCGGCCTGTATCCCTGACAGGCAGGACAGGAAAGCCGGGACGAGGCACTGCTATGGTGCAACGCAGCAATTGTCCCGGCACCCCTGGGTTATGACCGCCAGACGCGGTCTCCGGCTAGCGCCGGAGACCGCGTTGTCATATCCGGATGCCGTGCGCAGTGATTGCCCTGAAGTGTGGTTCTAGGAGAAAACCCAGTTGTATTGCGGCGGATGCTGCGCAATACTGTTCCATCAGTGGGGTTTTTGTCTCTAGAATCCCGCTTTCTCTTCATGGTCAAGGAGATGTTATGAATTTTGCCAAGTTGGCTGCCCTGATGATTGCCGGGGGCGTGATGTGCGGGACGGCACAGGCAGCTGAACAACTGACGGGCACGCTGAAGAAGATCAAGGACACCGGCGTCATCACGCTGGGCGTGCGCGAGTCGTCGATTCCGTTCAACTACAACCTGGGCGGCGTGCGGCAAGTCGGCTATTCCTACGATATCAACATGAAGATCGTGGAAGCCATCAAGGACCAGCTGAAGCTGCCGAACCTGCAGGTCAAGGAAATCCCGATCACCTCGCAGAACCGCATCACGCTGCTGCAGAACGGCACCATCGACATCGAGTGCGGCTCCACCACCAACAACCTGGAACGCCAGAAGCAGGTTGCCTTCACCAACTCCATCTTCATCATCGGCACGCGCATCATGGTGAAGAAGGATGCCGGCATCAAGGACTGGGCCGACCTGAAGGGCAAGAACATCGTCACCACCGCCGGCACCACGTCGGAGCGCCTGCTGCGCAAGATGAACGATGACCAGAAGCTGGGCCTGAACATCATCAGCACCAAGGACCACGGCCAGTCGTTCCTGACGCTGGAATCGGGCCGCGCGGTCGCGTTCATGATGGATGACGCGCTGCTGTACGGCGAGCGCGCCAAGGCCAAGAACCCGGCCGACTGGATCGTGGTGGGCAAGCCGCAATCGCGCGAGTCCTATGGCTGCATGATCCGCAAGGACGATCCGCAGTTCAAGAAGCTGTCCGATACCGTGATCTCCGGCATGATGAAGGACGGCTCGATCAACACCCTGTACACCAAGTGGTTCATGCAACCGGTGCCGCCGAAGGGCCTCAACCTGGACTTCCCGCTGTCCGAAGACATGAAGGCGTTGTTCAAGACGCCGAACGACAAGGCGCTGGACTGACCTGCCGTTGACAGCAGTGTGAAACGGAAGGCATGTCCTTCCGTTTCTTTTTGAGGACGCAACATGAACTACAACTGGCATTGGGGAGTCTTCCTCGAACAGGCCGCCCAGAACGAGACCTACCTGGACTGGATGATCTCGGGCCTGAAGGTGACACTTGCGCTGGGGCTCTCGTCCTGGGTCATCGCCCTGGTCATCGGCTCGGTGCTTGGCGTGCTGCGCACCGTGCCCAACAAGTGGTTGGCGGGCATCGCCGCCACCTATGTGGAAATCTTCCGCAACATCCCGCTGCTGGTGCAGCTGTTCATCTGGTATTTCGTCATGCCCGAGCTGCTGCCCGGCGGCGAGTCGATCAAGCAGATGAACCCGTTCGCGCAGCAGTTCCTGGCCGCCATGCTGTGCCTGGGCACTTTCACCGCCGCGCGGGTCTGCGAGCAGGTGCGCTCGGGCATCAACTCGCTGGCGCGCGGGCAGAAGAACGCCGGCCTGGCGATGGGCTTTACGCTGCCGCAAACGTACCGCCACGTGCTGCTGCCGATGGCGTTCCGCGTGATCGTGCCGCCGCTGACCTCCGAGTTCCTGAATATCTTCAAGAATTCGGCGGTGGCGTCGACCATCGGCCTGCTGGAACTGGCCGCACAGGGCCGGCAACTGGTGGACTACACCGCGCGCCCGTATGAATCGTTCATCGCGGTCACGCTGATGTACGCGCTGATCAACGTGACGGTGATGCTGATCATGCGCTGGGTGGAAGCCCGCACGCGCGTGCCCGGCTTTATCGGCGGCAAGTAAGGGGGCGCCATGGCTTATTCATTCGATTTCACCTCCATCACCCCTGCCACGCTCGATGTCCTGGGCGAGGGCATGATGGTCTCGCTCAAGATCACCGTCACCGCGGTGGTGGTGGGCATCGTCTGGGGCACCATCCTGGCGATGATGCGGCTGTCGTCGTTCAAGCCGCTGAACTGGTTTGCGCAGGGGTACGTGACCATCTTCCGTTCCATCCCGCTGGTGATGGTGCTGCTGTGGTTCTTCCTGATCATCCCGCAGGTGCTGCAGAACATCTTCAACCTGTCGCCGGCGACCGACCTGCGCATGACCTCTGCACTGGTGGCCTTTGCGCTGTTCGAGGCCGCGTACTACTCGGAAATCATCCGCGCGGGCATCCAGAGCGTGTCGCGCGGGCAGATGTTCGCGGCGCAGGCGGTGGGCATGACCTATGGCCAGTCGATGCGGCTGGTGATCCTGCCGCAGGCGTTCCGCAACATGGTGCCGCTGCTGCTGACGCAAGGGATCATTCTGTTCCAGGATACGTCGCTGGTCTACGTCAGCGCGCTGGCCGACTTCTTCGGCCAGGCCTACGGCATCGGCGAACGCGACGGCCGTATCGTCGAGATGCTGCTGTTCGCCGGCCTGGTGTACTTCGTTATCTGCTTCTCCGCTTCGCTGCTGGTCAAGCGTTACCAGAAAAAGGTGGCTGTATGATCGAAATCAACAATGTCTCCAAGTGGTACGGCACCTTCCAGGTGCTGACCGACTGCACCACCAAGGTCGCCAAGGGTGAAGTGGTGGTGGTGTGCGGCCCGTCCGGGTCGGGCAAGTCCACCCTGATCAAGACCGTCAACGCGCTTGAGCCGTTCCAGAAGGGCGATATCCTGGTCGACGGCACCTCGGTGGGCAATCCCAAGACCAACCTGCCCAAGCTGCGCTCGCGCGTGGGCATGGTGTTCCAGAACTTCGAGCTGTTCCCGCACCTGTCGATCACCGAGAACCTGACCATCGCGCAGATGAAGGTGCTCGGCCGCTCCAAGGACGAGGCGCTGGCCAAGGGCCTGAAGTACCTGGACCGCGTGGGCCTGAAGAGCCAGGCGGAGAAGTACCCCGGCCAGCTGTCGGGCGGCCAGCAGCAGCGCGTGGCGATCGCCCGCGCGCTGTCGATGGACCCGATCTGCATGCTGTTCGACGAGCCGACTTCGGCGCTGGACCCGGAGATGGTCAACGAAGTGCTGGACGTGATGGTGCAGCTGGCCCAGGAAGGCATGACCATGATGTGCGTGACCCACGAAATGGGCTTCGCGCGCAAGGTGGCCAACCGCGTGATCTTCATGGATCAGGGCAAGATCGTCGAAGATGCCGACAAGGAAGAATTCTTCGGCAATATCGATGCACGTTCGGAGCGCGCGCGCCAGTTCCTGTCGAAGATCCTGCATCACTGAACGGCCGGCAGGGCAAGCAAGGAGGGACGCCTCGGCGTCCCTTTTTTTGTTTCCGATGGTTCAGGTGCAGGCCGTGTTGGCCGCGTTCTTCGCCTGCACTTCCGGCGGGATCGGCACCGTCAGCGTCATGGTCGGGCGCCCGTCCTCGAACATGATCAGCTCGCCGGGGGCAAAGCGGGTCCAGGTCTCGTTGTCGGTCAGCGGCTGGGTGGCGATCACCGCCACGCGGTCGTCCGGCGTGGTGACCTGGGCGAAGTCGATCGACAGGTCGGCATCGATCAGATGCGCGGTCGAGAACGGCCACTGCCGCACGATGTAGTACAGGTGCGTGGAACAGTGCGCGAACTGGGCCTGGCCGTTGCACAGCAGGTAGTTGAACACGCCATGCAGCGTGATCTCGCGGGTGATGTCGGCCAGCGCATGGCACAGTTCGTTTAGCGGCGGCTGCGAGCCCGGAAAGCGCTTGCGCAGGCCCTGCATCAGCGTGCAGAAGGCCAGTTCGCTGTCGGTGTCGCCCACTGGCTGGTAGACGCCGGACAGGAACGGGGTGAAGCCCTTCAGGTCGCCGTTATGGGCGAAGATCCAGTGGCGGCCCCACAACTCGCGCATGAAGGGGTGGCAGTTCTCCAGCAGCACGGTCCCCTGCGTCGCCTTGCGGATATGCGAGATGACGTTCTTGGACTTGATCGGGTAGCGCTTGATCAGGTCTGCCACCGGCGAGGTGCCGGCGGACTGGTTGTCGATAAACAGGCGGCAGGCCTTGTCCTCGAAGAAGGCGACACCGAAGCCGTCGGCGTGATGGTCGGTCAGGCCACCACGCGCGGCAAAGCCGGTGAAGGAGAACGTCACGTCGGTCGGCGTGGCGCAGTTCATGCCTAGCAGCTGGCACATATCGGGGCACCGGTCGGCAGCGGGCTGCCGCTTTGCAATAGAATGCAGACATTATCCCGCGCACCCGGGCCGCTGCCAAGCAGCGTTGGCCGGGCCATGCGCGGCGACCTACCATCCTGCACGTATCTCCCCAACCACCATGCGCCAACACAAGATCGCCGTGATTCCCGGAGACGGAATCGGCACGGAAGTCATGCCCGAGGGCATCCGCGTGATGGACGCCGCGGCGCGGCGCTTCGGCATCGGCTTCCAGTGGGACCACTTCGACTTTTCCAGCTGCGACTACTACGCCCGCCACGGCAAGATGCTGCCGGACGACTGGTTCGACACGCTGGTCAAGTACGACGCCATTTATTTCGGCGCGGTGGGCTGGCCTGATGCCGTGCCCGACCACGTCTCGCTGTGGGGCTCGCTGCTGCAGTTCCGGCGCTCGTTCGACCAGTATGTGAACCTGCGCCCGGTGCGGCTGATGCCCGGAGTCAGGAGCCCGCTGGCCGGCCGCCAGCCTGGCGATATCGATTTTTATGTGGTGCGCGAGAACACCGAGGGCGAGTACTCCAGCATCGGCGGGCGCATGTTTCCGGGCACCGAGCGCGAGATCGTGGTGCAGGAAACCGTGATGAGCCGTACCGGCGTTGACCGCATCCTGAAGTTTGCCTTCGAGTTGGCGCAGAAGCGGCCCAAGAAGCACCTGACGTCGGCGACCAAGTCCAATGGCATTTCGATCACCATGCCGTACTGGGACGAGCGCGTCGAGGCGATGGCGGCCAGCTATCCCGGCATCAAGGTCGACAAGTACCACATCGACATCCTGACCGCGCATTTCGTCCAGCATCCGGACTGGTTCGACGTGGTGGTGGCCAGCAACCTGTTCGGCGACATCCTGTCCGACCTGGGCCCGGCCTGCACCGGCACCATCGGCATCGCGCCGTCGGGCAATATCAACCCCGACCGCACCTTCCCCAGCCTGTTCGAGCCGGTGCACGGCTCGGCGCCGGACATTGCGGGGCGCGGCGTGGCCAACCCGATCGGCCAGATCTGGTGCGGCGCCATGATGCTGGAGCACCTGGGCCATGAAGAAGCCGGCGCCGCCGTGCTGGGTGCGATCGAGAAGGTGCTGGCCGCGGGCCCCGAACACGCGCCGCTGACGCGCGACATCGGCGGCAAGGCCGGCACGGCCGACCTGGGCCTGGCTATCGCGGAGGCGCTGTGAGCGCGGCGGGCGCGGGTGAGCCGCGCGTACTCCTGCTGGACAGCTTCCACGCCGCCGTGGCGGCCGCTGATCCGCTGCAGATCGTGGCGCAGCACCTGCCGCCGCCGCACGCGGGCGGCCGCACGCTGGTGGTGGGCGCGGGCAAGGCCGCAGCGTCGATGGCCGCGGCGGTCGAGCGTGCCTATGCCGGCAAGGCCACGCTGGAAGGGCTGGTGGTCACGCGCTACGCCCACGGGCTGCCGACCGGCCATATCCGCGTGATCGAGGCTGGCCATCCGGTGCCCGACGAGGCCGGCGAGCAGGCCGCCGCCGATATCCTGGCCAGCGTGCAGTCGCTGACGCCGCAGGACCGGCTGCTGGTGCTGGTGTCGGGCGGCGGCTCCAGCCTGCTGTCGCTGCCGGCCGAAGGCATCCCGATGGCTGACCTGAAGGCCACCACCCGGGAACTGCTGCGGTGTGGCGCGCCGATCACCGAAATGAATATCGTGCGCAAGCATGTCTCGCGCATCCAGGGCGGGCGGCTGGCGCAGGCAAGCCGTGCGCCGGTGACCACGCTGATCGTCTCGGACGTGGCCGGCGACGATCCCAGCGCGATCGCCTCGGGTCCGACCGTGGCCGACCCGAGCACCTTTGCCGATGCACTGGCGATCCTGCGCCGCTGGGGCGCGCAGGTGCCGGCCAGCGTGCAGGCGCACCTGGAGCGCGGCGCCCGCGGCGAGGTGCCGGAAACGCCCAAGCCGGGCGACGCGCTGTTCGCCCAGGTCGACAACCGCATGATCGCCACTGCCCATGGCAGCCTGCAGGCGGCCGCGGCGCTGTTCCGCGAACGCGGCATCACGCCGGTGGTGCTGGGCGATACCGTGACCGGCGAAGCGCGCGAAGTGGCCCGCGTCTACGCTGCGCTGGTGCGCGAGATTCGCGCGTACAATGCGCCGTTTGCCACGCCCGTGGCACTGATTTCCGGAGGTGAGTGCACGGTCACTTTGCCTGCCGGCGGTGATGCCGCGAAGGCGCGGGGCGGGCGTTGCTCCGAATTCCTGCTGTCGCTGGCAGTCGAGCTTGACGGCATGCCCGGCGTGCATGCGATTGCGGCCGACACCGACGGCATCGACGGTTCGGAAGACAATGCGGGTGCGCTGGCCGATCCGACCACGCTGGCGCGCGCCGCGGCCGCTGGCCTGCCGGGACTGCGCCAGCTGGACGCGCACGACGCCTGGGGCCTGTTCGATGCCATCGGCGACCTGGTGGTCACCGGCCCGACGCGCACCAATGTGAACGACTACCGCGCTATCCTGATTCTCTGATTTCGACGAACGCCCGCCGCCGCCGCGGCAGGCCCAAGCTAGCCATGACCCAGAAGCTCACCATCACCCGCCCGGACGACTGGCACCTGCACCTGCGCGACGGCGCGGCCCTGGCCGCCGTGTTGCCCGACACCGCGCGCCAGTTCGCACGCGCCATCATCATGCCCAACCTGAAGCCGCCCGTGACCACGGTGGCGCAGGCGCAGGCCTACCGTGCCCGGATCCTGGCGGCGCTGCCGGCCGGCATGCAGTTCGAGCCGCTGATGACGCTGTACCTGACCGACAACACCACCGCCGAAGAGATCACCGCGGCCAAGGCCAGCGGCTTTGTGCACGGCGTCAAGCTGTACCCGGCCGGCGCCACCACCAACAGCGACGCTGGCGTGACCGATATCCGCCGCTGCTACCCGGCGCTGGAAGCGATGCAGCGCGCGGGCCTGCCGCTGCAGGTGCACGGCGAGGTGACCGACCCGAGCATCGATATCTTCGACCGCGAAGCCGTCTTTATCGACCGCGTGATGACGCCGCTGCGCCGCGACATGCCCGAGCTGAAGGTGGTGTTCGAGCACATCACCACCAAGGACGCGGCCGAGTACGTGCGCGACGCCAGCGGCCCGGTCGGCGCCACCATCACGGCGCACCACCTGCTCTACAACCGCAACGCCATCTTCACCGGCGGCATCCGCCCGCACTACTACTGCCTGCCGGTGCTCAAGCGCGAGACCCATCGCGAGGCCCTGGTGGCGGCCGCCGTCTCGGGCAGCCCGCGCTTCTTCCTGGGCACCGACAGCGCGCCGCACGCGCGCGGGCTGAAGGAACATGCCTGCGGCTGCGCCGGCTGCTATACCGCGCTGCATGCAATGGAGCTGTATGCCGAGGCTTTCGACGCCGCCGGCGCGCTGGACAAGCTGGAAGCCTTTGCCAGCTTCAACGGCCCGGCCTTCTACGGCCTGCCGCGCAACACCGGCACGCTGACGCTGGAGCGAGAGGACTGGGAACTGCCGGCCGAGCTGCCCTACGGCGACACCACGCTGGTGCCGCTGCGCGGCGGCGAGACGCTGCGCTGGAAGGCCCGCTAAACCCTGCCGAGGCCTTGCCCATGCAGGTGCCCGCGGCCGACGAGCCTTTCGTCGCCGCGCTGGCCGGGATCGACTGGTCCCGGCCGTGGTTCCAGCCGTTTGCGGCACAGGGTGCCGCGCTCGCTGCGGCGGCGCAGGGCGGGGCCGATCTGCGCGCGCTGTTCGAAGCGCGCGCCAGCCAGCTTGGCCTGCGCAATGCGCGCGGCCTGCCGCTGCGTTTTATCGCCCCGCATGCCTTGCCCGAAGGCAGCGCTTATGAGGCGCATATCCATGCCACGGGCGAGATCCCGACCCGCGACAATCTCCACGATTTCTTCAACGCGCTGACCTGGCTGCATTTCCCGCAGGCCAAGCGCGTGCTCAACCAGATCCAGGCCGAGGTCATCGCGCGCGAAGGCGTGCAAACCAAGCGCGGCGGCGTGCGCGATGCGGCGACCCTGTTCGACGAAAATGCGGTGCTGTTTGTCAGCGCCGATCAGGACCTGGCGGATGCGCTCAAGGGGTTTGCGTGGCAGCAGCTGTTCGTCGCGTGCAGGCCGGCGTGGGGCAGGGCCTGCACGGTGGTGCCGTTCGGCCATGCGCTACTCGAAAAACTGGTGCGGCCGTACAAGTCGGTCACGGCGCATGCGTGGGTGCTGCCGCTGGCGCCGCATCAGACGGCATGCCCGTCGCTGGACGCCATGCTGGCGCATTCCCTTGCCGCTGCGGCCCAGGCTGGCGCGCTGCGCGGCGGGCGCAGTTTTGCGCCGTTGCCGGTGATGGGCATCCCGGGCTGGTGCGACGATAACGCCGAACCTGGCTTCTACGCCGATACCGCGGTGTTCCGCCCAGGACGGCGCGCCGGCTGAAGGCGCCGCCAATCAGTGTTAGACTGCGGGCCGCAAAGCAGGCCAGGCAACCGCTGCCTGCACCGCAAGGTGCAGGGGGAGGAAAGTCCGGACTCCACAGGGCAGGGTGTTGGCTAACAGCCATCCACGGCAACGTGCGGAATAGGGCCACAGAGACGAGTCTTGCCGCCGGGTTCGCCTGGCGGGAAGGGTGAAACGCGGTAACCTCCACCTGGAGCAATCCCAAATAGGCAGGCGATGAAGCGGCCCGCTGAGTCTGCGGGTAGGGAGCTGGAGCCGGCTGGTAACAGTCGGCCTAGAGGAATGGTTGTCACGCACCGTTTGCCGCAAGGCGGGCGGGGCGCACAGAATCCGGCTTATCGGCCTGCTTTGCTTCTTCTTCCGGGACCCGGCGCCACCACGGCATGCCGGGTCTGCATCTTCCCTTCAGGCTTCGACGATTTCCAGCGTGTGCGTGATCTCGGCCGTCTTGGCCAGCATGATCGACGCCGAGCAGTACTTCTCGTGCGACAGCTTGATGGCCCGTTCGACCGTGGCGGGGTTGAGATTCTTGCCGGTCACCACAAAATGGAAGTTGATGCGGGTGAAGACCTTGGGGTCCTCGCCGGCGCGCTCGGCCTGCAACTGCACGCTGCAGCCGGTGACGTCCTGGCGGCCGCGCTTGAGGATCAGCACCACGTCATAGGCGGTGCAGCCGCCGGTGCCGAGCAGCACCATCTCCATCGGCCGCGGCGCCAGATTGTGGCCGCCGCCCTCGGGCGCACCGTCCATCGCAACGATATGACCGCTGCCGGTCTGGGCCACGAAGCTCATGCCGTCCGCGCCCATCCATGTCACTTTGCATTCCATTTTGTTCGTTCCTGTCTTTTGTATTGTGTGCTTCCGATCACAAGCGCGTGATCTCGAATCTTGCAATTCTCAGTATATGGCATCGTCAAGCTTGAGCTGCTGACGCCAATACCCCTATAAAATCTGAGGGTTTCCTCTAGTGCGACAGTTCAGCGACATGCCTGGGTGTTGCATAAATCATTGATTTTTAACGGAAATGGCTTATCTTACGCACGGCGCTTTTCGTTCCGCAATACGAAATTGCATTTCGCAGTGCAAATTTCCCTTGCACTGGGGAAAACCCCATGTATAATTTGAATCATTGAACGACGGCGCTGACAGCGCGCCAGAGTGCGAAAGCGAAGCCCCCGGGGCAAGCCCTCCGCACCGCCCGCCAGTCCCTCCGTCGATCTCCCAGTGTCTCCTCCACCCTCCTCCTTTGGTGGATTCAAACCCAAGCTCAACAGCTTGGGTTTTTTTTCGCCCCTGCGTCCTGGCGCACCGTGCACGCCAAAGTGCCCGAGGCTGCCCTGGCTTGGCCCCTCCATGGCAGCGATCTTGACGAAAAGATCAGTCTTTGCTTGTGCGCTTCCGGCAGCCGTCAGTATAATGGAAGGCTTTCCGTCATACCCGCGGAAGAAAGAGCAGGATCAGGCCAGCCTTCACGGGCCAGCCACAAGACTTGCAGGGGCGAGCACAAGCCTTCGCGAGTCGGATTTCGGGTACGAACTAATAGTCAGGAAAAATCATGAAGACCTTTTCCGCCAAGCCTCATGAGGTAAAGCGCGACTGGTACGTGATTGACGCGACGGACAAAGTCCTCGGCCGTGTCGCCAGCGAAGTGGCACGCCGTCTGCGCGGCAAGCACAAGCCGGAATTCACTCCGCACGTCGACACGGGTGATTACATCATCATCGTCAATGCAGCCAAGCTGCGTGTCACGGGTACCAAGGAAACGGACAAGAAGTACTATCGCCATTCGGGCTACCCGGGCGGTATCTACGAAACGACGTTCGGCAAGATGCAACAGCGTTTCCCGGGCCGTGCCCTGGAAAAGGCTGTGAAGGGCATGCTGCCGAAGGGTCCGCTGGGCTATGCGATGATCAAGAAGCTGAAGGTTTACGCCGAAGCCGAGCATCCGCACGAAGCGCAGCAGCCCAAGGCGCTGGAAATCTAAGGAGGCCAATCCATGATCGGTAACTGGAATTACGGTACTGGCCGCCGCAAGAGCGCTGTGGCTCGTGTCTTCATCAAGTCGGGCAAGGGCGACATCGTCGTCAACGGCAAGCCCATCAAAGAGTATTTCGCTCGCGAAACCTCGCTGATGATCGTGCGCCAGCCCCTGGAACTGACCGCCCACGGCGAAACGTTCGACATCAAGGTCAACGTGACCGGCGGTGGCGAAACCGGCCAGGCCGGCGCAGTGCGCCACGGCATCACCCGTGCCCTGATCGACTACGATGCGACCCTGAAGTCGGCGCTGTCGAAGGCTGGCTACGTCACGCGCGATGCACGTGAAGTCGAGCGTAAGAAGGTCGGCTTCCACAAGGCGCGTCGTCGCAAGCAGTTCTCGAAGCGCTGATGCGCTTTCGCGGGTCCGGTACTGCCGGACTTTGCGAGACCAGAAAACCGCACGCTGGCCGTGCGGTTTTTTTTCGCGCCCAGGGTACGGAAATGCATTGGCCTGCCGAAAAAGCGATTGGGCAGCCATACTTTTGTGGGGTATGGGCTGCGCGCGGCTACAATCACGCCCTGTCGCCATCGGCAAGTGCTGCTTGCCGGCGCGAATGCGCCACGGCCGGAGGGTTCGGCACGAACGAGAGAGGAGTGAGAGTGATGCTGTTTTCGAAAAAGAAGGGCCTTTCGATCGATACGCTGATCGGCGAAGACTCCGTCATCGACGGCGACCTGGTGTTTGCCGGCGGCCTGCGCCTGGACGGCCGCGTGCGCGGCAACGTCACGGCGGCGCCGGGCAAGCCGAGCATGCTGGTGGTCAGCGAAAAAGGCATGGTCGAGGGCGAGATCAGCGTCGGCCACCTGGTGCTCAACGGCACCGTCAAGGGCCCGGTGCAGGCCACCGACCTGCTCGAACTGCAGCCGCATGCCCGCGTGCTGGGTGACGTGCGCTACGCGGCGCTGGAAATGCACCAGGGTGCGCTGGTCGAAGGCCGCCTGATGCCGCTGGTGCAAGGCGAAATCAAGGCGCTGCCGAATCTGCTCGAGGCGGCGCCGGCGGCTGAAGTGACGGAAGCGGCGGACGAGGCTGCTGTCACGGACCGCGCAACGCCCGCTGCCGGCGCCCATCCCACTGAAAAGGCCGCCTGAGCGGCGCCCGCCATGCCGGGAACCCCTTGAAAACACAGGGTTTCGGCACGATCTTCCAGTAGCGCTTAGAATACAGGCGTATCTAAACAGGAGAACACCCCATGAACGCAGTCGCAGAGGCACCCGTTACCGAGGACGTGCCGGCACCGTTCGTCTTTACCGACAGCGCCGCCGACAAGGTCAAGCAGTTGATCGAGGAAGAGGGCAATGCCGAACTGAAACTGCGCGTGTTCGTGCAGGGCGGCGGCTGCTCCGGCTTCCAGTATGGCTTCACCTTCGATGAGGAAGTCAACGAAGACGACACCACCATGGTCAAGAACGGCGTCACCCTGCTGATCGACTCGATGAGCTACCAGTACCTGGTCGGCGCGGAGATCGACTACAAGGAAGACATCAACGGCGCGCAGTTCGTGATCAAGAACCCGAATGCCTCGACCACCTGCGGTTGCGGCTCGTCGTTCTCGGTCTGACCCACACCGGTCCCCAGAAAAAAACGCACCTTCGGGTGCGTTTTTTTCTTTTCCGCGATAGCTTACTGCGCGGCGCGCCAGACCACGGGAAACCAGTCTTCGCGCATGCGCTCGCCGGTCTGCTGATCGATGCCGGGGAACGGCGGCGAGGTGCGCCCGGGCCGCTGCATGAAGCGCACGTCGTCGCCCAGGAAGCGCGCCGAGAACGCGCGTCGGCGCCCGGTGCCGGTATTGCCGGCCGCGCCGTGCACGGTGCGGAAGTCGAACACCACGGCATCGCCCGGCGCCAGCTCCGGCGCGAGCAGGGTGTAGCTGCCGTCTTCCACGTCCGGCATCTCCATGAAGGCGTCGTCACCGCCATAGAAGTTCTCGTTGCTGGCCCAGCGCTTGGGCCGCACCAGCCGCGGCCAGCGGTGCGAGCCGGCCACCAGGCGCAGCGTATTGGCCTGCGTGACCGGATCCAGCGGGATCCAGTAGCTCGCGGTCTGGGTGCCGTCGACACAGTAATAGGGCAGGTCCTGGTGCCACGGCGTGGGCTTGGCCGTGCCGGGCTCCTTGACCAGGATGTGCTCGTGGAATACCTGCACCGCCTGCGACTGCATGATGCACCCGGCAAAGGCCGCCGCCGGCGACTGGCGGATAAAGTCATCGAACGGCGTAATGCGCTGCCAGTTGCAGTAGTCCTCGAAGAAGCGCCCGCTTTCGCCGGGCCGTACGTTCTCGATGGCGAAGGGGCCTGGCTCGGCCAGGTTCTGCGCAAAGCCGTCGCGCAGCCGTTCGACCCAGTCGGTGAAGGCGCCGCGCAACACCAGCACGCCGTCGCGCTGGTAGGTGTCGATCTGTTCCTGGGTGATGTTCATGGCAACGTTGTGTGGGGGCGATGTGCCCAGTATCGCCATGCATTGGGGATAGGAAAAGCATATATTTCCTATGTTGTGATATAGGAAATCATGATTCCATTCTCCTTCCGCCAGCTCGAATACTTTGTCGCTGCAGCCGAGCACGGCAGTATCAGCGCGGCGGCTCGGGCGCGTCATGTGTCGCAGCCTTCTGTCTCCACCGCGGTCGCACAGCTGGAAGACACCCTGGGCGAGCCTCTCTTCAGGCGCCAGGTCAGCCGCGGGCTGTCCCTGACGCCCGCCGGGCAGCGCTTGCTGGGGCGGGCACGAGACATCCTCGCGCTGGCGGCCGGCCTCACCGTGGACGACGCCAGCGGCCGGGGGCTGATCGGCCAGCTCTCGCTGACCTGCTTCCAGGACCTCGGGCCGTACTTTGTGCCACGTCTGCTGGCGGGGCTGCGCCGGCACCATCCGGGCATCTCGGTGACCTTGTTCGAGGCCGATCTGGCAACCGTCCACCGCACGCTGCAGGCGGGCAAGGCCGAACTGGCGCTGACCTATGAACTGGGGCTCGATGCCCGCACCGAGCGCCGCACGCTGGCGGAACTGGCACCCTATGCGCTGCTGCCCGCCGGCCATCCGCTGGCAAGCGGCACCGAGGTGAGCCTGGCCGACCTGGCCGGCGAACGGCTGATCCTCGAGGACATCCCGCAGACGCGCGAGTACTTCCTGTCGCTGTTCTGGGCGCATGGCCTGCACCCGGTGCTGCACCAGTACACGCAGACCTTCGAGATGCAGCGCGGGCTGGTGGCGCACGGCTATGGCGTGGCGCTGTCGTGCACGCGCCCGGCCGGCGACCACAGCTACGACGGCGTGCCGATCGCCTGCCTGCCGCTGCGCGAGCCGGTGACGCCGCAGCGCGTGGTGCTGGCGCGCTCGCCGGCCATGCGGGCCTCGCCGCTGGCGCAGGCGTTTATGGATTGGGTGGAGGCGGGCGGCGCGATGCGCCTGCCCTAGGCCCTAGCGCTTAGCGCGGATAGATCGCGCCCAGCACGCGCGGCCCGGCGGCGCCGGTCACGGTGGGCACGTTGCCGGGCAGGCGCACCAGGCACTGGCGTGCCAGCCAGGCAAAGGCGATGGCTTCGACCTGCGACACCGGCACGCCGTAGTCTTCCGAGGTCTCGATGGCCACGCCGGGCATCGCCTGCGCCAGCCGTGCCATCACGAACGCATTGCGGGCGCCGCCGCCGCAGACGATCAGGCGGCGCGCATCGGGGGCATGGGTGCGCACGTCGCGCGCGATGGCCTCGGCCGTCAGCGCGGCCAGCGTCGCCTGCACGTCGGCAGGCGCGAGGTGTTGGGATGAGGCGAGACGGGCTTCGAGCCAGCCCGGATGGAACAGGTCGCGCCCGGTGCTCTTGGGCGGCGCTGCGCTGAAGTAGGGCTCGGCCAGGCACTGCGCCAGCAGTGCGGCGTCGACACGCCCGCTGGCGGCCCAGTCGCCGTTGCTGTCAAAGGGAAGCCCGCGGTGGCGGCCGACCCAGTAGTCGAGCAGCGCATTGCCCGGGCCGCAGTCGAAGCCGCTGACGGCGCCGCCCGCCGCGGGCAGGATGCTGATATTGGAGATGCCGCCGATATTGCAGGCAACGCGGGTTTCGGCGTTGCTGCCGAACAGCGCATGGTGCAGCGCCGGCACCAGCGGCGCGCCCTGGCCGCCGGCGGCGATGTCGCGGCTGCGGAAGTCCGCCACCACGTCGATGCCGGCCAGCTCGGCCAGCCGCGCCGGATGCTGGCTCTGACGGGTGTAGCCGATGCCGTCGTACAGGCCCGGCCGGTGGCGGATAGTCTGGCCGTGGGCGCCGATGGCGGCCACCGCGGCTGCGTCGACCTGCGCCTCGCTCAGCAGGGCGGCCACGCAGCCGGCATAGACCTGCGCCAGCGCATTGGCAGCCAGTGCCTCGCGGTGGATCTCGTCCTCGCCCGGCTGCTGCAGGGCGGCGAAGGCCGCGCGCAGCGTGTCGGGGAAGGGCTGGCTGGCGGCCGCCAGCACGGCGGGCCGCGCGCCGCTGAAATCCACCAGCACCGCGTCGGCACCGTCCATGCTGGTGCCGGACATGATGCCGATATAGCGTTCGCTGCCAGGCACGGACAGGGTCACGATGGGCGCGCTCAGTTGGAGGCGGTCAGCACGTTGTAGGTGCGCAGCGCATTGATGCGGCTGAGCAGCCCGCTGGTGTAGGTCAGGAATTCCTGGCGCGACTTGCCGGTCAGCGTCGGCGATTCCATCAGCGTGATGGTCAGCGGGTTCTGCGGCACGTCGTTGAAGCGGAACTCATAGTGCAGGTGCGGGCCGGTGGCCCAGCCGGTCGAGCCGACATAGCCGATCAGCTGACCCTGGCGCACCGGCTGGCCCTGGCGCATGCCGGCAAAGCCGGACAGGTGCGCGTAGTAGGTCGAGTAGCCGTTGGCGTGGTTCAGGATGACGATATTGCCGTAGCCGTTCTGCTGGCCGACGAACTCGACCACGCCGTCGCCGGTGGCCAGCACCTTGGTGCCGGTCGGGGCGGCGAAGTCCACGCCCTTGTGCTGCGCCCAGTCATGATGCAGCGGATGCTCGCGGCCGCCGAAGCCCGACGACACGCGCGAGAATTCCACCGGCGAACGCAGGAACGGCCGCTTCATGCTGCGCCCGTCGAAGGTGTAGTAGGCGCCGCCGTCCTTGCTGTCCTCGGGCGCGAACCACAGCGCCTGGTGCAGCTGGTTGCGGTTGATCAGCTCCAATGCGACCACGCGGCCGTTGCGCACGAAGGTGCCGTCGCGGAAGCCCGCTTCGTAGATGATGCGGAAGCGGTCGCCGTTGGCGATGTCGTGGTGGAAGTCGATCACGCCGGAGAAGATCGACAGCATCTGCTGCACGACTTCGTCGGGCACGTTGGCCGCGTCCATGGCCTTGAAGAAACCGCCCGCGGAAATTGCTCCCGAGGCCATCTCGTAGTGCACGTCGTTGTCGACGCGCTGCACCTTGGCCTTGTAGGCGGCGGCGGTGTCGTCGCTGGCCGCGCGCACGCGCTCGATCACCAGCTCGCGCGAGGCCGCTGCGTCGCCGCCCAGGTTGGCCTGCAGCGACACCAGCGTGTTGCTTTCGTCGATCTCCGCCTGCACCGCCTGGCCGGGGCTCAGGCTGAACAGGCCGCGCGCGGTCGGGTTCTTGACGATGAACGCCTGCGCATCGGCATCGTCCACGCCCAGCCGCTTGAGCAGGCTGGCGATGGTGTCGCCGCGCTGCATGCGCTCTTCGCGCACGTAGACGGCCTCGCTGTCGGTAAGCTGCTCAAGTTGCTCGCGCACGTCGGGCATGCGCAGCGCCTGCTGCGTGCGCGGTGCGAGCGGATCGTCAAAGGCGCTGCGCGGCGCAACGCCCATCGCCGCGGCCATGCCGAGCGTGAAGATTGCGCCCACCGAGGCCGTCAGTTGTTTGCGCCGCCGCGCGTGCTGGGGGTTGGTCGGATCGACAAGAACCACCAGCTCACGCGCGAAAACTTCGCGGAGTCTGGACCACATCACGTAAAATTCAACCTTGGTCTGAGCACCGCTGCCGGGGACGATGTGTCTCGTCTGCCTTCCTCCCCCGAGGTGCGGCACGGGCTCTTCACTGTTATTTGGCCGCCTGCATTGCTGCACAAAGTGGCGGGTAGCGCACTTGAAAGGCTTCCGTAGGCGCCGGGAATCGCGGATTATACCAAAATCCGGCCCTGGTGGCTGTCAGGAAATTTCCTAAAATTTCAAGTATTTCAAAGACTTACGTCATGACTGAAGTAGCCACGGGCCCCACGGCCAAATACCCCCTGACGCCGTCGGTGATGCAGGCCCTGGAAGTCTCCAGGCGAGGCTGCGACGAACTGCTGATTGAATCCGAGTGGGCGCAGAAGCTGGCGCGCAGCGAGGCCACCGGCGTGCCGCTGCGCATCAAGCTGGGCCTGGATCCGACCGCGCCCGACATCCATATCGGCCATACCGTGGTCCTGAACAAGCTGCGCCAGCTGCAGGACCTCGGCCACCAGGTGATCTTCCTGATCGGCGACTTCACCTCGACCATCGGCGATCCGTCGGGCCGCAACAGCACGCGCCCGCCGCTCACGCGCGAACAGATCGAGGCCAACGCCCAGACCTACTACCGCCAGGCCAGCCTGGTGCTGGACCCGGCTCGCACCGAGATCCGCTACAACAGCGAGTGGTGCGATCCGCTGGGCGCGCGCGGCATGATCCAGCTGGCGGCCAAGTACACCGTGGCGCGCATGATGGAACGCGACGACTTCACCAAGCGCTTCCGCTCCGGGATTCCGATTTCGGTGCATGAGTTCCTCTACCCGCTGATGCAGGGCTATGACTCGGTCGCGCTCAAGTCGGACCTGGAGCTGGGCGGCACCGACCAGAAGTTCAACCTGCTGGTCGGGCGCGAGCTGCAGAAGGAATACGGCCAGGAGCCGCAGTGCATCCTGACCATGCCGCTGCTGGTGGGCCTGGACGGCGTCGAGAAGATGTCCAAGTCCAAGGGCAACTACGTCGGCGTGACCGAGGCGCCCAACGAGATGTTCGGCAAGCTGATGAGCATCTCGGACGACCTGATGTGGCAGTACTACACGCTGCTGTCGTTCCGCCCGATGAGCGAGATCGACCTGATGAAGCAGGAGATCGCCGCGGGCCGCAATCCGCGCGACTGCAAGGTGCTGCTGGCGCAGGAGATCGTGGCGCGCTTCCACAGCCAGGCCGATGCCGAGAAGGCGCTGGAAGATTTCAACCACCGCGCCCGCGGCGGCGTGCCGGACGATATCCCGGCGGTCAGCCTGAGCGGCGCGCCGCTGGGCATCGCGCAACTGCTCAAGCAGGCCAACCTGGTGCCGTCCACGTCGGAAGCCAACCGCAATATCGAGCAGGGCGGCGTCAAGATCGATGGCGCCACGGTCGGCGACAAAGCCACCAAGGTGGCGGCGGGCACCTACGTCGTGCAGGTCGGCAAGCGCCGCTTCGCGCGCGTGACGCTGGCCTGAGGCGGCCGGGATGATCGCGCTGATCCAGCGGGTGGCCCAGGCCCGCGTCACGGTCGAAGGCCGAACCACCGGTGAAATCGGCGCCGGCCTGCTGGCGCTGGTCTGCGCCGAGCGCGGCGACACCGAGGCGCAGGCCGAGCGGCTGCTGGCCAAGATGCTGTCGTACCGGGTGTTTTCCGATGCGGCCGGCAAGATGAACCTGCCGGTGCAGAACATGGACGGCAACGGCAACGCCGGCGGGCTGCTGGTGGTGTCGCAGTTCACGCTGGCGGCCGATACCAACAGCGGCACGCGGCCGAGCTTCACGCCCGCGGCCTCGCCCGAGGACGGCCGGCGCCTGTACGAGCATTTCGTGGCGCAGGCGCGCGCCGCCCATCCGCAGGTGCAGACCGGCGAGTTCGGCGCGATGATGCAGGTCAGCCTGGTCAACGACGGCCCGGTCACCTTCTGGCTGCGGGTGCCGCCGGCCTGAACAGATTCGAAGCTGCCGCGCCCCGGCGCGGCACCAAGACAGGAGAGACAAATGAAACTCTGGAGCAAGTCCTTCAACGACAACGCGCCGATTCCCGGCGAGTTCGCCTTCTGTGTGCCCGACGCCGCCGCCCACGTGGCCCTGTCGAACAACCGCAATCCCGACCTGCACTGGGAAGACGCCCCGGCCGAGACGCGCTCGTTCGTGCTGATCTGCCACGACCGCGACGTCCCGAGCAAGGGGGACGACGTCAACCAGGAAGGCCGCGAAGTGCCGTCCTCGCTGCCGCGCGTGGACTTCTTCCACTGGGTGCTGGTCGACATCCCGCCGGGCCTGACCTCGATCGCGGCGGGCTCGCACAGCGACGGCGTGATCGCGCGCGGCAAGCCGGGTCCCGAAGCCACCGGCGGCACCGCCACCGCGGGCGGCTTGCGCCACGGCATCAACGACTACACCGGCTGGTTTGCCGGCGATGCCGACATGAAGGGCGACTACTACGGCTATGACGGCCCGTGCCCCCCGTGGAACGACACGCTGCTGCACCACTACGTGTTCACGCTGTATGCGCTGGACGTCGACCGGCTGCCGCTGGATGGCACTTTCACCGGCGCGCAGGCGCGCGAGGCGATCCAGGGCCATGTGCTGGCGCAGGCCAGCCTCACCGGCACCTATACGCTGAACCCTAAGCTGGCGAAATAACGCCTGGCCGGCGCCGCGCCAGCCGCGCGGTGCCGGCCTCAAGGAAATCCCGAAGGAAACGGCATGTCGCAAAGCCCCGGGCCGCATTCGCTGGCCTATACCCACCTGATCGTGATCCGCCACGGCGAAACGGCCTGGAACCGGGACCGCCGGCTGCAGGGCCAGCTCGACATTCCCCTGAACGAGACCGGCCGCGCCCAGGCGCGCGCGCTGGCCACTGCGCTGGCGGGCGAGCCGATCGATGCGGTCTATGCCAGCGACCTGTCGCGTGCGATGGAAACCGCTGCGCCGCTGGCCGAGGTGCTGGGGCTGCAGGTACGCCCCGATGCGCGCCTGCGCGAGCGCAGCTACGGCACGCTGCAGGGCAAGACCTACGCCGAGGTGGCCGAGCACCTGCCCGAAGATTTCGCCCGCTGGCAGGCGCGCGTGCCGGACTACGCGCCGGCTGAAGGCGAGTCGCTGCTGGGCTTCCATGAGCGCGCGGTCGAGGTGGTGCTGGCGCTGTCGCGCCGGCACCCCGGCGAGCGCATCGCGCTGGTGGCGCACGGCGGCGTGCTCGACTGCCTGTACCGCGAGGCCACCGGCATGACGCTGGAAGCGCCGCGCCAGCATGAACTGCTCAATGCCAGCGTGAACCGGCTACGCAGCGACAGCACCCACCTGACGCTGGCGCAGTGGGGCGATGTCAGCCACCTGGAGAACCTGGCGCTGGACGAGGTGGACCGGCGCGTGCCGTAGCCGGAAAGCTAGACCCGGACCCGGAATGGCGTGAAGTCGGTATCGCGGTCGAAGTAGTCCTCGTTCTCGGCCCGCTTCAGGAAGCCCACCACCTTATACGTCACCGGCGTCATTACCACTTCCCAGCCGGTCTTCAGCACATACTGTGCCACCGCCACCTGGATCACCTTTTCCAGCGGCCAGATTCCGTAGAAGGCGATCACATAGAACAGCGACGAGTCCACCAGTTCGCCGGCCAGGGTCGAACCGATGGTGCGCGTCCACAGCCACCGCCCGGCGCTCCACAGCTTCATCTTGGCCAGCACGAAGCTATTGGTGAAGCTGCCGCAGCAGAACGCGATCAGCGAGCCGAGAGCGATCCGCCAGGTGTTGCCGAACACATCCTGCAGGCTCTTCTGATAATCCGCCATGAACGGCGCCACCGGCATGTTCAGCACCACCAGGCTCATGAAGGTGGCGAAGGCCAGTGCGGCAAAGCCTGCCCAGACCACGCGCCGGTCGCGGCCATAGCCGTAGACCTCGGTCAGCACGTCGCCGAAGATGTAGGAGACCGGGAAGAACAGCACCCCCGCGCCGAAGGTCACCGTACCGATCACCGGCAGCGTCACCTGCGCCGCCTTGGCCGCGCCGATCAGGTTCGAGCACAGCAGCACGGTGACAAAGGCCACCATGACGAAGTCGTAGTAGCGGTAGACACGCGCGGCACGGGCCGGGCTGGCGGGGATGGCTGACATGAAGGCTCCGGTCGCGCGCGCGGGCGCAGTGGGTTGGGCGCGATTATGCCAGCCGGCGCCCCGCGGCGCGTCGAGAGAGCGCTCCCCAAAAGAAATTCCCGGCCGGAGCCGGGAATCTGTTCGGGAGTGGCGGCCCTGCAGGGGGCGGGGCCAGCGGTGTCAGAGTTCCAGCTTGCTGATCTTGGAGCCGTTCACCGAGACGTCGAACATCAGGCCGGCATTGGTCTGCACGAATGCAATCACCGGCTGCTGGCTGGTCAGCGTGTCGAGCCGGCCGTCCGCGCCGATCTTTGCCACCGCCACGTTGGCATCCGCGCCCGCCGTCCAGCCCTTGCTGGCCACGAACTTGTTGTAGGCCTCGGGCGTCATGAACATGATGATGACAGCCTTCGACTGCCCACCGGCGGTCAGCCCGACCGAGGCCTGCGTCGTGCTGTAGTAGCCGACCGTCGCGCCCTTCGAGCGCAGCGAGCCCTCGCCGTATTCGGCGCCTACAATGAAGCCGCCGGCAAGTACGCGTGGGAATACCAGGACGCCCTGCGCACGCTGCGCCAGCTCGCGCGAGCCGTTAGTCGAGGAGAACAGCCGGTTCAGCGCGCCGTCGACACCCGCATCGATTTCCTGCTTCTTGGCGACCGAGTCTTTCGGCGCGCCGGTGCCGGTGGTGGTGCAGCCCGCGGCCATCGCGGTCGCAACGAGAAGGCCGGATCCTGCAACCCGGGTAACAAAGTGGCGACGATTCATAGGTAACCTCCTGATGGGAAAAGTACCGCGTCTGGCTCAGTGGCTCAGTTGGCTGCGGCTGCCGCGGGTGCCTTGACCGTAATGGCCACGACTTCACGGTAGACGATCTTGGCCATCTGGCCCTGCTTGATGCCCTTCAGGTCGATGGCCGGGTCCTGCACTTTCACGGTGCGCAGCGTCTCGCGCGGACCGCGGAAGGTGATCAGGCGCTGGGCCGGGTCGACCTTGGTGATCTGTGCGGTCACCGTGGTGGTGATCTCGCGCATGATGCCGGGCTTGCCGCCCTCGGCGGCGCGCGTGGTGCGGTCGACCGATTCGGCCAGTGCGGTGGCCTTGCTGTCGACCGGCTCAAGCGCGGCGACCAGCGCGGCGCCACGCGCCACGGTGAGGATGTCGCCCTTGCGGATCTGGCCAAAGTTGCGGACTTCGTCGCCACCGACCAGTTCGACCACGTTGCCGCGCGGGCCCTGGACCAGCACGGCCTTGGATTCGGGATCGATATCGACGATCTTGCCGCTGATGACCGCTTCTTCGGCTACGCCGACCGGCGCCGGCGGGCGCTGGGCGTTGGCACTGCCGGCGGCGAACGCGGTGGCGGCGAGGGCTGCGGCGAGCAGGCTGGACGACTGGCGAATCATTGGCTTTCCTTGACGTATTTGTGAAGGTGCCGTGCCTGGCGGGGCACGGCCATCGCGGTACCGGGCCGGTGCCGATAAAGCCATTGTGGACAATCGGCCACGGGCCAGCAATCCACTTCGAAAAAATTTGGAGCGGGAAATTAAAACATTTAATTGGTGCTGCGCCGGAGACCAGCCAAGGCGCTACTGCTGCGCTGCAGCGTGCTGTCAGGCGTCGCCGAACAGCTCGCTGGGGCCGCCTTGCGGGTTGGCCAGGCCGAAATGCCGGTAGGCGGCAGCCGTGGCCACGCGCCCGCGCGGCGTGCGCTGCAGGTAACCTTGCTGGATCAGGTAGGGCTCGAGCACGTCCTCGATGGTGTCGCGCTCCTCGCCGATGGCCGCGGCCAGGTTGTCCACACCCACGGGGCCGCCGCCGAACTTGTGCAGCACGGCTTCCAGCAGCTTGCGGTCCATCAGGTCGAAGCCGACGCTGTCCACGTCCAGCATGGCCAGCGCCGCGTCGGCCATGGCGCGGGTGATGTTTCCATCACCCTTGACCTCGGCGTAGTCGCGCACCCGGCGCAACAGCCGGTTGGCGATACGGGGCGTGCCGCGCGCGCGCCGGGCGATTTCCAGCGCGCCCTGCGGGTCGATGCGGGCATGCAGCAGCTGCGCCGAGCGCGTGACGATGCGGGCCAGTTCCTCTGCGGTATAGAACTCCAGCCGCGCCACAATGCCGAAGCGGTCGCGCAGCGGGTTGGTCAGCATGCCGGCACGCGTGGTGGCGCCCACCAGCGTGAACGGCTGCAGGTCGAGCTTGACCGAGCGCGCCGCCGGGCCTTCGCCGATCATGATGTCGATCTGGTAGTCCTCGAGCGCCGGGTACAGGATTTCCTCGACGACCGGCGAGAGCCGGTGGATCTCGTCGATGAACAGCACGTCGTTGGCTTCCAGGTTGGTCAGCAGCGCGGCCAGGTCGCCCGGGCGCTCCAGCACGGGGCCCGAGGTCTGGCGCAGGTTGACGCCCATCTCGCGCGCGATGATGTGGGCCAGCGTGGTCTTGCCCAGGCCCGGCGGGCCGAACAGCAGCACATGGTCCAGCGCCTCGCGGCGGTTGCGCGCGGCGTGCATGAAGATGTCGAGCTGCCCGCGCACCTTTTCCTGGCCGACATACTCGTCCAGCAGCTTGGGCCGCAGCGCGCGCTCGAACGCCTCCTCGTGCGACGAGGCGGGGGTGGCGGCGATCACGCGGGCGGGGGCGGCAAGCTTGTCAGTTTCGATCATGGTCGTCAGGGGCCCGGACAGCGGCAACAATCCGCCATTCTACGCGTCTATGCAGGTCTCAAGCCCTGGACAATGCCTTGAGCGCCAGCTTGATGCCTTCCGACACGCCGGTCCCCGCCGGCACCTGCTTGATCGCGGCGGCGGCTTCCTTCTCCGAGTAGCCCAGCGCCAGCAGCGCATTGAGCACGTCGACGGCGCTGTCCGGCACCGCCGGCGTGCCCGGTGCATGGCCCAGCTCCGCGCCCAGCTTGCCCTTGAGTTCCAGCAGCAGCCGCTCCGCGGTCTTCTTGCCGATGCCGGGAATGCGCGTGAGGCGGCCGGCTTCCTGCAACGTGATGGCCTGCGCCAGCTCGGGGACCGACATGCCCGACAGCACCGCCAGCGCCATGCGCGCGCCGATGCCGGTGATCTTGATCAGCTCGCGAAAGGTGTTGCGCTCCGCCGCGCTGCCGAAGCCGTACAGCAGGTGCGCGTCCTCGCGCACGATCAGCTGTGTCAGCAGCGTCACCGGCTGGCCCACCGCGGGCAGGTTGTAGAAGGTGCTCATCGGCACGTCCACCTCGTAGCCGACGCCGTGGCAGTCGACCAGCAGGTGCGGGGGATTCTTCTCGATAAGGGTGCCGGCGATGCGTCCGATCATGGTGCGGAGGAGGGAGTGGAAGGTGGGGTGCCAGGGAGGCGGCGGCCGCAAGTGTAGCCCAGCGGCCGCCCGGCCGGTCAGCGCCCCCGCGTATCCACCGCGCGTCGGCCCAGCGCCGGGTCGTCGGTGAAGAAACCGTCGATGCCGGCCGCGATAAAGGCCTGCACCTCCCGCTCCATGCCGGACGGGCTGCGCGTGGCTTCGTCGCCGCCGGTCTGCAGCGCCTTGGGCAGGAAGCTGTTTTCCGGGCGGAAGGTGTAGGGATGGACGAACAGCCCGGCAGCATGCGCCTGGCGCACCACCGGCGTCGGCGCAGCCAGCGCGCCCTGCGCATCGCGCGGCACCACGCTGCTTTTCTCGGGGCCGATGCCGTCGGCATAGGCCGCCACCTCGCGCAGGCCGGTCGCGCCCAGCATGTCGCCGAAGGTGCGGCCGTCGCCCGCCAGCTTCCAGTCGGCCGGACCCTTGCGCGGGTTGCCGATGAGCTGCACCAGCTTCACGTTGGGCAGCCCGCTGCCAAGCGTGCGCCGCAGCGCGCGCAGGCTGCCGGTCTCGAAGCACTGGATAAACACGGGTGCGTTGCGCAGGTAGGGTTGTGCCCGCAGCGCGGCCACCAGTTTGTCCTCGAGCGGCAGCCCGATGCCGCGGAAGTAGCTTGGGTGCTTCAGTTCCGCGTAGATGCCGATGGGTTTGCCGGTGCGCAGCGCGGCCTGCTCGGCCAGGCGCACGATCTCGTCGAAGGTCGGCACCCCGAACTGGTCGTTCAGGCGCGCATTGTCCGGGCGCAGGCGCGGGATGCGCTCGCGCGCGCGCAGCGTCTTGAGCTCGGCCAGCGTGAAGTCTTCGGTGAACCAGCCGCTCAGGCGCTCGCCGTCGATCACCTTGGTGCGCTTGCGCTCGGCAAACTGCGGCAGGTCAGCCACGTTGGTGGTGCCGGTGATGTCGTTCTCGTGGCGCGCTACCAGCACGCCGTCGCGTGTCATGACCAGGTCGGGCTCGATGGCGTCAGCGCCGTCCTCGATGGCCTTGGCGTAGGCGGCGAGCGTATGTTCGGGGCGCAGGGCGCTGGCGCCGCGGTGGGCGATCACCAGCGGCCTGGGCTGGGCGGCGGAGGCGGCCGGGGGCGGGGCGCTCGGCGCGGGCGCTGGCACCTGGGCGGCGGGCTTCGGGCGCGGCGCGGTGGCGCAGCCGGCGACCAGCACGGCGCAGGCCGCGGCGGCAGCGGCCGGGAACAGCCATCGCCGGAAGGCAAGAACTGGGAAGAGGCCGGCGGCGCGCCAGCGCGGCGCGCTTAATCGGGACTGGCTAGGCATGCAGCGTTCCTGTGGTGAGACCAAGGCCCGATTGTAAAAGATGGCAAAGCGCGCGCGGCAAGCGCCATCCGACAGTGCGCTCAGCCGACCAGCCGCCCGCGCCGCACGCGCATGCCTTTGCGCACCAGATTGGGCGCCAGGCCCGCCAGCGTGCCCAGGGTATCGCCGCCGTTGGCATGGCAGATCGCCACGCCGAGCGCATCGGCGGCATCGCTGCCGGGCTGGCCCGGCAGCATCAGGAGCCGCGTCACCATTTCCTGCACCTGCGCCTTGTTGGCGCGGCCATAGCCGACCACCGCCACCTTGAGCTGCAGCGCGGTGTACTCGAACACGGGCAAGCCGTAGCCGACCAGCCCGCAGATCGCCGCGCCGCGGGCCTGGCCGAGCAGCAGCGTGGACTGCGGGTTGACGTTGACAAAGACCTTCTCGATCGCCGCGCAGTCGGGCGCATAAGTCCGCGACACCTCGCTGATGCCGTCGTACAGCGTCTTCAGCCGTTCCGGCAGGTTGGCATTGCCGTCGCTCTTGATCGTGCCCGAGGCGATGTAGGCAAGCTTGTTGCCCTGCTTCTCGATCACGCCGAAGCCGGTGGTGCGCAGGCCGGGGTCGATGCCTAGGATTCGCATTGGGTGGGTAGGGTGGATGCCGTCGCTAGTGTATTGCTTTTTGCGCCGGCACCTAATGCAAAAAGCGGTTTCGCTTTCCCTTGCAGGAGAACGAAACCGCTTCGGGAGCCGGCGGTCTTGCCAGGCAAGACCGCAAGCCTGCCAGTGCTTAGTGGCGGAAGTGGCGCGTGCCGGTCACCACCATCGCAATACCGCGCTCGTCGGCGGCGGCGATCACTTCGTCGTCGCGCATCGAGCCACCCGGCTGGATCACGCAGGTCGCGCCCGCGTCGACCACCACGTCCAGGCCGTCACGGAACGGGAAGAACGCATCCGAGGCCACTGCCGAGCCGGCCAGCGTCAGGCCGGCGTTCTGCGCCTTGATGCTGGCGATGCGGGCCGAATCCACGCGGCTCATCTGGCCCGCGCCCACGCCCAGCGTCATGCCGCCGCCGCAGAACACGATGGCATTGGACTTGACGAACTTGGCCACGCGCCAGGCGAACATCAGGTCGTCCATTTCCTTCGGGGTCGGATGGCGGCGCGTCACCACGCGCAGCTCTGACGGCTGCACGTTCCTGGCGTCCGGGCTCTGCACCAGCAGGCCGCCGCCGACACGCTTGAAGTCATACTGGTTGACGCCCTTGCCCAGCGGGATCTCAAGCAAGCGCACGTTCTGCTTGGCCGCGAACACGGCACGCGCGCCGGCGCTGAACGACGGGGCGATCAGCACTTCGACGAACTGCCTGGCCACGGCCTGCGCGGCGGTCTCGTCCAGTTCGACGTTGAAGGCGATGATACCGCCGAAGGCCGAGGTCGAATCGGTCTTGAAGGCCTTGTCATAGGCTACCAGCGCATTCGCGCCCAGCGCCACGCCGCACGGGTTGGCGTGCTTGATGATGACGCAGGCGGCACCCGCGGCGGCGTCGAACGACTTCACGCATTCCCACGCGGCATCGGCATCGGCGATGTTGTTGTACGACAGTTCCTTGCCCTGCAGCTGCACGTAGTTGGCCAGTGCGCCGTCGACGGCCTTCAGGTCGCGGTAGAACGCGGCCGACTGGTGCGGGTTCTCGCCGTAGCGCATTTCCTGCACCTTGTCGAAGGCCAGGTTCAGCGTCTGCGGATACGCACTGCGGGCCTGGTGCGACTTGTCGGTACCCAGGCTGGTCAGGTAGTTGGTGATGGCGCCGTCGTACTGCGCCGTGTGCGCGAATACCTTGGTGGCCAGGCGGAAATTGGTGTCATAGCCGACGCTGTTGGCGTTGGCGCGCATTTCATCGAGCACCACGGCGTAGTCGGCCGGGTCGACGATCACGGTCACGTCGCGATGGTTCTTGGCCGCCGAACGCAGCATGGTCGGGCCGCCGATGTCGATGTTCTCGATCGCGTCGGGCAGGGTGCAGTCATCCTTGGCCACGGTCTGCTGGAACGGGTACAGGTTGACTACCAGCAGGTCGATGGTCGGGATGCCGTGCTCGGCCAGCGCGGCCATGTGCTCGGGCAGGTCGCGGCGCGCCAGGATGCCGCCGTGCACCTTCGGGTGCAGCGTCTTGACGCGGCCGTCGAGCATTTCCGGGAAGCCGGTGTAGTCGGCCACCTCCGTCACGGGCAGGCCGCTGTCGGCCAGCAGTTTGGCGGTGCCGCCGGTGGAAAGCAGCGTGACGCCGAGCGCGTTCAGTTCGCGCGCGAAATCGACGATGCCGGTCTTGTCGGAAACGGAGAGTAGGGCTTGCTTGATCATGGCTGTGGGAGACGCTTCAAATTCAAAGTAAACCGTGCTGCTGCAGCTTCTTGCGCAGCGTATTGCGATTGATGCCCAGGTAGGCGGCCGCCAGCGACTGGTTGCGCTCGGCGCGCACCATCACGGCTTCCAGCAGCGGCCGTTCGACCGCCTCGAGCACCATGTTGTACATATTGGACGGCTCTTCGCCGTCGAGGTCGCGAAAATAGGTATCCAGGCTTTCCCGGATGCACTGGTCGATAGCGTTGCGGCTCATGCGGCAAGCAGCTCCCCGTTTTTGTTGTTGTTCGCTTCGTCTTGGTCTTGTGCTGCGTCGTCCACGTACACCAGCCGGTCAGAGATCTGCGCCTGCTCGTCAAAGAACGCATTGACCGCCGCCAGTTGCCCGGCGGTGCTTTCCAGCGTGTTCATGCGGTGGCGGAACAGGTTGGCGCCGCGCAGCCCGCGGGTGTACCAGGCAATATGCTTGCGCGCGGTGCGCACGCCGGTGAATTCGCCATAGAAGGCGTAGTGGTCTTCCAGGTGCGCATTCATGATGGCACGGATCTCGGCCACTTCCGGCGACGGCAGCATCTCGCCGGTCTTCAGGAAGTGCTCGATCTCACGGAACAGCCAGGGCCGGCCCTGGGCCGCGCGGCCGATCATGATCGCGTCCGCGCCGGTCAGTGCCAACACCTGTTTGGCCTTCTGCGGCGTGGTGATGTCGCCGTTGGCGACCACCGGGACCGAGACCGCTGCCTTGACCGCGGCAATGGTCTCGTACTCGGCGTCGCCGTGGTACAGGTCGGCGCGGGTGCGGCCGTGGATGGTCAGCATGCTGATGCCCGCTTCCTCGACCATGCGCGCGATGCGCAGCGCATTGCGGTGCTCGCGGTCCCAGCCGGTGCGGATCTTCAGCGTGACCGGCACCCGGTCGCCCACGGCGCCGACCACCGCCTCGACGATGCGCACCACCAGCGGCTCGTTCTGCAGCAGGGCCGAGCCGGCGGCGACGTTGCACACCTTCTTGGCCGGGCAGCCCATGTTGATGTCGATGATCTGCGCGCCGCGGTCCACGTTATAGCGCGCGGCCTCGGCCATCATTGATGGCTCGGCGCCGGCGATCTGCACGGCGATGGGCTCGACCTCGCCGGCATGGTTGGCGCGGCGCATGGTCTTCTCGCTCTTCCACAGCTGTGCGTTGGACGCCACCATTTCCGACACCGCATAGCCCGCGCCGAGCTGCTTGCACAACTGGCGGAAGGGCCGGTCGGTCACGCCCGCCATGGGGGCGACAAACAGGTTGTTGCGGAGTTGGTGAGGTCCGATCTGCACGGTTGGGCGGCGGTTCTGGGAGGCCGTCCCGGTGACCGTAGCGCTTTCGCGGCGCGGATGGCGCCAGGGAAGGGATCGGGACGGCCTGCTCTGAGACGGAAGACGAAACGGAAAAACATGCCCCTGCCGAAACTGCTGCCGGCGTTGGATCGGGACATGTGCGAGGGCAGGATTCTACCGCCAAACCGTCGCCATTGCCCAAGATTTGAGCATCCGGAGCGCATCCGGGCAGGGGCCATGGCGCAAACGCCGACACGCGCGTGGCGCTTGCGCCACTGGCTGGAGTCAGCGACGCATTCCAAACATCATGTGGCGCGCCAGCGCATGCCGCAGCGGCGGCAGGCAGGCCAGCGCGGCCAGCGACGCGCCCCGCGCGTGCGCGGCCAGCGGGTAGTCGATGCCGAACAAGCGCGGCAGCAGGTCGGTCACGCCGATGGTGACGGCGCGGTCGAGCCGGTGGCGGCTGGCGAAGGCTTGCAGCGCCTGCGGCGTGCAGGCGCTGCGCAGCGAATCGGCCAGCGCGAAGGCGTCGCGCAAGCCCAGGTTGAGCCCCTGTCCGGCCACCGGGTGCAGCGTTTGCGCGGCATTGCCGACCGCCGCCACGCGGCCGTTGACGGTCACCGGTGCAGCATTCAGGCCGAGCGGGAAGGCATGGCGCTTGCCGGCCAGCGTGAAATGGCCCATGCGGTCGCCAAAGGCGCGCCCCAGTTCCGCGGCGAACTCGGCTTCCGGCAGCGCGATGCGCCGCGCGGCCTGGTCCGGCGGGCAGCACCACACCAGCGCATAGCCCGGCAAGCCGTGCTCCTCGTGCGGCAGCAGCGCCAGCGGGCCGTCCTCGGTAAAGCGCTCCCAGGCCCAGCCCGCCTGCGGGCGCGAGCAAGTCACATGGGCGATCACCGCGGTCTGGCGGTAGTCGCGCGTGCGCGCGCCGCGGCCCTGGTGGGCGGCCTGCTGGTGGAACAGCCCGCCCTCGGCCTGCACCACCAGGCGCGCGGCCAGGTGCGCCACCTGGCCGTCGTGGCCGGTGCCGGCCAGTTGCACGGTGCCGGCATCGGGGTCGTCCGCGGCGCGCGGCGCGGGATCCTGTGCGATCTGGTCGATGCGGGTCTCGAACACGCGCCGCAGCCGGCCTTCGCCCGCTGCCTGCGCGGCATGGGCAAGCGCGCGTTCCAGTGCCTCGCACAAGTCGCCGTAGCGCACCACGTAGCCGAGCGCCGGCACGCCGTAATCGTCATGGTGCAGCCGGACATGGCCGAAGCGGCCGCGCTGCGAGACATGGATGTGCTCGATCGGGCTGCCGGGCACCGGCCAGGCGCCGATCTGCTCCAGCAGCTGGCGGCTGCCATGCGACAGCGCAATCGCGCGCGGATCGCGCGCGGCGCGCGCCGGGGTGGCGGCATCGACCAGCGTCAGGCGCCAGTCGGCAGTGCGCAGCAGCTGGCAGGCCAGCGCCAGCCCGACCGGGCCGCCGCCGACGATGGCGATATCGTAAAGGCCGTGGAAATCAGGCTGCGCGGCCGGCATCGTCGCTGCCTCCTGCATGACCCGCATCCGCCTCCGGTTGTGCCGCCGCATTGCGCTTCCAGCAGATCGCATCCGAGCGCGACTTGCCCGCCGCGGCGTCGCGCAGCGCGTTCTCGAGCTTCTGGTGGTTGAAACCCGGCAGTGCGCGCAGCTGCTCCAGCAGTGCCACATGGTTGGCGGCATCGAGCGGCACCACGCAGCCCTGCCCCGAATCGGGCGTGCCGATCAGGATCAGCCAGGCGGTGCCGGCCCAGGGCGCGCGGTCGGACACCCGCACCACCACGCGCTCAAGCGCGTCCCAGGCGAGTTCCTCGCGCTGGCCGTCGGGGCGGTGCACCACCACGCGGTCGTCGTACAGGTTGATGATGAAGGGTTCGGACGGATCGGGCCGGCGGGTGCTGCCAGCATTGCTGCCGCTGCGGGCCTGGCCCGGAAAGATCCTGCGCAGCCAGCCGATCATTGCAGACCTCCGGCAGCGCTCGCGTTATCGCGCATCAGCGCCTCGATCTCGCTGGCCAGCACCGGCACGCCGCGCGTGATCAGCTCGCAGTCGCCGTCGGTGACCACGGCGTCGTCCTCGATGCGGATGCCGATATGCCAGTAGCGCTCGGGCACGTCCTCGGCCGGGCGCACATAGATGCCAGGCTCGATGGTCAGCACCATGCCCGGCTGCAGCGGCCGCCACGGGCGCTCGCCTTCGCCGCTATGGCTGGCCACGCGGTATTCGCCTACGTCATGGACATCCATGCCAAGCCAGTGGCCGGTGCGGTGCATGTAGAAGCGGCGGTAGCTGCCGCTGGCCAGCACGTCGTCGAGCGTGCCTTCCTTGTTGCGGTCAAGCAGGCCGGTATCGAGCATGCCCTGCGCCAGCACGCGCACGGCGGCGTCATGCGGCACGTTGTAGGGCACGCCGGCGCGGGTCTCGGCAATGGCGGCGTCCTGCGCGGCCACCACCAGGTCGTACAGCTCTCGCTGCGCCGGCGAGAAGCGGCCCGAGACCGGGAAGGTGCGGGTGATGTCCGAGGCGTAGCCGTCGAACTCGCAGCCGGCATCGATCAGGCAGAGGTCGCCGTCCCTCAGCTCGGCGGGGCCGGCGCGGTAGTGCAGCACGCAGGCGTTGGGGCCGGCCGCGACGATAGAGTTATAGGCCACGCTCTGCGCGCCATGGCGGCGGAACTCATAGAGCAGTTCTGCTTCCAGGTGGTATTCACGCAGCCCGGCGCGGGTGGCCTGCATGGCCCGCACATGGGCCCCGGCGGAGATCTGCGCCGCGCGGCGCATGGTGGCCAGCTCGCCCGCATCCTTGAACAGGCGCATTTCATCGAGCAGGGTGCGGATGTCAAGCGCAACCGACGGCGCGGCCACCCCGGCGCGGCCCTGCATGCGCACGGCGTCCATCCAGCGTCGCATCTGCACGTCGGTGCGGGTCGAGTCGGCCAGCGGGTAGGCAATCTGCGCGCGGTTGGCCAGCAGCGGCGGCAGCGCCGCGTCGATCTCTTCGACCGAATGCGCTTCGTCAAAGCCAAAGGCGGCGCGCGCGCCTTCCGGGCCGAAACGGAAACCGTCCCAGATCTCGCGCTCTTCATGCTTGGGGCGGCAGAACAGGATGCTGCGGTCGGTATCTGCGGGGTCGCCCGGCGCGCCGGCCACCAGCACCAGCACGGCCTCGGGCTCGGTAAAGCCGCTCAGGTAATAGAAATAGCTGTCGTGCCGGTACGGGTAGTCGCTGTCGCGGTTGCGCATGGCTTCCGGCGCCGTGGGCAAGATCGCCACGCCGCCGCCACCGGCGCGCAGGTGCTGCAGCACACGGGCGCGGCGGTCGCGGCAGGCGGCGAGGAGGGCGTTATCGGGTGCGGACATGGTAGGGCCTGGGATGAGGGAGATCAGGCCGATTTTAACGCCGCTGGCGTACCGTGGCCGCCGCCGCTTGCAAGCCGATGCGCATATTGGCCGTGAGGGCCTCGCCACAGGTACTGTTGCGTCGGTTGTGGCACCCGGATCTAGCGCCCGTGCGCCGCCACAGGCGCTGCCGCCGCAAGCGCTGCATCCAGCTCGGCCAGCTGCCCCGGCGTGCCCACGTTTTCCCAGCGGCCGTCGAAGCGTTCGCCGGTAGCGGTGCCGGCCTCGATGGCCTCCCAGTAGTAGGGTGTCATCGGCATTTTGGTGCCAGGTTCGATGGCGGTGAAGAGACGCGTGTCGTACAGGCCGATATTGCCGAAAGTCAGCTGCTCGCCACCGTTGGCCAGTGTCCCGTCGAGCGTCAGCAGGCCGTTCGGTTCCAGCGTGAAGTCGCCGTTCGGGTGAAAATCCGGATTGGGCACCATCACCAGGTGCATGCGCGGGGCGGGCGCGCCGGCCATGTCGTGCGCGCGAGGCAACAGCCTGCGGAAGTCATAGTCGCAGAAAATGTCGCCCGACACGGCCAGGAAGATCTCGCCGCGCTCCGGGTGCGCGGACAGCAGCGGCAGGGCCTGTGCTATGCCGCCGGCGGTTTCCAGCGCGTCGCCTTCAGCCGAATAGGCAATGCGCACGCCGAAGCGGCTGCCGTCTCCCAGCGCGGCTTCGATCTGTGCGCCCAGCCAGGCATGGTTAATGACGATGTCGCGCAGGCCGGCACGCGCCAGCGCCTCGATCTTCCAGACGATCAGTGGCTTGCCGCCCACCGCCAGCAGCGGCTTGGGGCAGGTATCGGTCAACGGACGCATGCGGTCGCCGCGGCCGGCGGCGAAGATCATGGCCTTCATCAGAAGAGAGCCTCCAGGGCAAGCAGCGCGGCCATGCCACCGGCGATGGTCCAGCCCACGCTGCGGGTTCGAGCGGCGATCAGGATGGCCACCACGCCGGCCACCAGCCGCGCGTTGGCGGGGGTGAGGGCAAGCTCGCCATGCTGCATCAGCAGGTCAGGAGCGATCAGCGCCGATAGCATTGCTGCCGGCACGAACTGCAGCGCGGTGCGGAACCACGACGGCAGGCGCACGCGGCCTTCCACGGCGATGAACGACAGGCGGATCAGGAAGGTCGCCAGGCCTGCGGCAAGAAAGACCCACAGCAGGGTCATCGCACTCATGCGGCCTCCTTGCCAGCCGGTCCGCCTCGCGTGGCATCGGCGCCACGGCTGGCCGGGCGTTGCCCGGGGCGGTTGCCGCGGCTGAGCACCAGCATGCCCACGGCAATGCCGCCGAGCGCCGCCACCATCAGCCCGAGCTTGTGCGGCAGGCTGTAGCAGGCCACCGCCAGCACGCTGGCGGCCAGCGCCGCGGCCACGTGCGAGCGGTGCTTCAGGCCCGGCACGATGATGCCGATGAAGGTCAGCGGCAGGAAAAAATCGAGCGGCCAGTCGCGCGGCACCTGGGCGCCGACCAGCACGCCGGCCAGCGTCGACAGCTGCCAGCTGGCCCACAGCGCGAAGCCGCCGCCGAAGTAGTACCAGTGGCGGTAGCGCGCGCGCGGGCCGCTATCGCCCAGCCGGTGCGTCATCGCGGCAAAGGCTTCGTCGGTCAGCAGGTAGGCGATCAGCGCCTTCCAGCGCCGCGGCAGGTGCGCGAGCGTGGGCGCGATGGTGGCGGAATACAGCGCGTGGCGCAGGTTGACCATGGCCACCGTCAGCGTGATCACCACTGCCGGGGTGCCTGCGGTCCACAACTGGGTCAGGATCATCTGCGAGGCGCCGCCGAACACAACCACGCTCATCGCGCAGGCCAGCCACGCCGGCATGCCGGCGCCGACGGCCAGCACGCCGTAGATCAGGCCGAACGGCACCACGCCCAGCAGCATCGGCGCGAGCGCGCGCGCGCCGGCCAGCCATTCGCCGGCGGCGGTGATGGCGGGCGCGTGGCTGTCGGGCAGAACGGGCTCGGTGTCGGGCACGGCGTCAGAACGTGTAGCCGGCCGGGCTGGCCACGCCTTCGAGCGCGTCCAGCAGCCGGATCAGCTTGCGCAGTTCGGTGTAGCGGCCGGCCACCTGGCGGGTGTATTTCATCACCAGCGGCAGGTTGGCCAGGTAGCCGTCCTTGCCGTCGCGGTGGTACAGGCGGGCGAAGATGCCCAGCACCTTGAGGTGGCGCTGCAGGCCCATCCACTCGAAATCACGATAGAACTCGCCAAAGTCGGCGTTGACCGGCAGGCCGGCCTTGCGCGCGCGCTCCCAGTAGCGGATCAGCCAGTCCAGCTGCTGCTCTTCGTCCCATTCGATATAGGCGTCGCGCCACAGCGAGACCGCGTCGTAGGTGATCGGGCCGATCACCGCGTCCTGGAAGTCGAGCACGCCCGGGTTGGCGCCGCCGTCGAGCACCATCAGGTTGCGCGAGTGGAAGTCGCGGTGTACGTAGACCTGCGGTTGCGCAAGAATGTTGGAGAGTAGCGTTTCCGTCACTTCGTGCAGGTCAGCCTGCTGGGTCTCGGTCAGGGTGGCCCCCAGGTGCCTGGCCACGTACCACTGCGGGAACAGGTCGAGCTCGCGCTGCAGCAGCGCGCGGTCGTAGGCCGGCAGTTCGCCGGCGCGGGTGGCGGCCTGGATGCGGATCAGCGCGGCGGCCGCGTCGGCGTACATGCCGTGGGCGGTGGAATCATCGAGCCGCGACAGGTAGGTCTGGCTGCCAAGGTCGGCCAGCAGCAGGAAACCCTGCTCCAGGTCCTGCGCCAGCACGGTCGGCACGGTCACGCCGGCCGCGCCGAACAGCGCGCATACATGGATGAACGGGCGGCAGTCCTCGTGCGCCGGCGGCGCGTCCATCACGATGGCGGTGGGATGCGCCGGATGGCCGGTGCTGACGCGGAAATAGCGCCGGAAGCTGGCGTCGGCCGAGGCGGGGGCGCAGGAATCAGGATCGGCGGACCATGCCGGGCCAAGTCCGGATACCCAGGCCTTGAGCTGGTCCAGGCGCGGGTCGTGAGGGAGAGCTGCCATACAGATACGTGTGGGGAACGGGCGCAGAGTGGAAATGAAACCGAAAGTAAGCGGGAAGGGGACCCTAGGTTGCCCCGTATAATACCCGACCAGACCCGGGCGCCGGGCGGCCCCCGGGTGGGGCCATTCGGTGCCCCGCAGCCTGCTCCGGCGGGGGCTGGCGGCTTGCAGGCGGGCCGCAGCCGACGCCGAGACTGACAACCCGTGCGAATGACCGAACAACGACGATCACCGAACAACAGGGCCTTGCCTTCGCCTGCCCCAACCAGCGTTCCTGCCCGAGCCAGGCGCGCCGGCGGCCTGCACGCGGGCGCGCTGCGGCCGCTGGTGCTGGCCATGGCCAGCCTGTCGGCCGGCGCACACGCGCAGATGTCCGGTTCGGCGATCCCCGATCTTGACCAGGTCGAGCCGGTGTTCGAAGCCGCGCCGAAAGCGCCGCCGCTTCCGGTGGAATCCGGCGAACTGGTGCCGCGGCTTGCCGAACCCGGCAAACAGTCTGACACCGGCTCCGGCGCCCCGACCTTTATCGAGGCCGACCGCATGACCGGCTACAGCGAGCGTGGCGTCGAGCTGGAAGGCCATGCCGAGCTGCGCCGTGACGGCGGTGCGATCAAGGGCGACAAGCTGACCTACGATCAGGACACCGACGAAGCCTTCGCGCAGGGCAATGTGCGCATGTCGCGCAGCGGCACGCTGGCGGTCGGCCCCGAGGCGCGGATGAAAGTCGAGGCCAACGAAGGCTACATGCTGTCGCCGGACTATTATTTCCAGCAGACCGGCGGCACGGGCAAGGCCGAGCGCATCGACTTCCTGGACAAGGACCGCAGCACTGCCAGGCACGCGTCGTACACCACCTGCTCGCCGGACAACGCCGACTGGTACTTCAGCGCGAACCGGATCGACCTGGACAACGACCGCCAGGTGGGCGTGGCCTATGGCGGCGTGCTGAACTTCTTCGGCGTGCCGATCGCAGCGGCGCCGGCGTTCAGCTTTCCGCTGAACGACGACCGCCGCAGCGGGTTCCTGGCGCCGCTGATGGGTTATAGCTCGAAATCAGGCTTCGACCTGACCACGCCGTACTACGTCAACATCGCGCCCAACCGCGACCTGACCATCTATCCGCGGCTGATGACTGAGCGCGGCCTGCAACTCGGCGGCGAGTACCGCTACCTGGGCGAGGGCTACAACGGTCGCCTGCGCGCCGAGTTCCTGCCCGACGACAAGAAGACCAACTCGAACCGTTGGGCCTATTCGGTCCAGCACAACCAGAAGCTGGCCCCGGGGCTTAATGCCTACCTGAACGTGAACCGGGTATCGGACGACCAGTACCCGGACGACTTCAACCGCAGCGTGGCGCAATCGACGCTGCGCCAGTACACGCAGGAAGGCGGCGTTACCTATAACTGGCAGGATTTCACGGTGCTCGCGCGGGTGCAGAAGTTCCAGACCCTGCGCCCCAGCGAACCGTCGTACGAGCGCGTGCCGCAGCTCAACGGCAAGTACATCCGCTATGACCTGGGCGGCTTCGATGTGCAGGTGGACGCGGACTACACCCGCTTTCGCATCCCGCTGACGTCCACCGGCTTCCAGCAGCCGCAGGGCGAGCGCATGTATATCCAGCCGAGCATCAGCTACCCGATCGTGCGGGCGGGCTGGTACGTGACGCCGAAGGTCACCTTCAATGCGACCCAGTACCAGATGGAGGCGGCCTCCAACACGCCTACGGCGCAGAATAATTTCTCGCGCGTGCTGCCGACCATGAGCCTGGATTCGGCCATGACGTTCGAGCGTGAGGCACCGACGGTCAGCCGCCTGTTCGGCGTGAACTATGTGCAGACGCTCGAGCCGCGGCTGTTCTACGTGTACACCCCGTTCCGCGACCAGAGCCAGTTCCCGCTATTCGACACAGTGCAGTCCGACTTCGGCTACGGGCAGATCTTCAGCGAGAACCCGTTCACCGGCTACGATCGCGTCGCCGACAACAACAAGCTGACCGGCGGCCTGACCACGCGCTTGATCGAGGCCGACACTGGCATTGAACGCTTCCGCGGCACCATCGCGCAGCGCTACGACTTCACCGGCCAGCGCGTGCAGATCAACGGCACGCTGGCGGATCCCAAGGCGGGTTTCTCGGACCTGCTGGCGGCCACCACCATCCAGATGTTCCGCGGCTATTACCTGGACGCGGGCGTGCAGTACAACCCCGACAGCGACCGGATCAACTACGGCAACGTGGCGCTCTCTTACCGGCCCGAGTCGCGCAAGGTGATTAACGCAGGCTACCGCTACCGCCGCCCGACCTCGGTGACCGACAACACCGCGATCGACCAGTTCGAGGTGTCAAGCCAGTGGCCGATCACGCGCCGTGCCTACGGCATCGCACGCTTTGCCTTCGACCTGGCCGCAAGCCAGATGGTCGATGCGCTGGCCGGCGTCGAGTACGCCGCCGACTGCTGGGTCGGCCGAGTGGTCTACCAGCGCTTCCGCAACACCACGCAGGGCTACACCGGGCGGGTCTTCCTGCAGGTGGAGTTCCGTGGCCTTTCCAAGATCGGTTCCAACCCGTTGAATATCCTGCGCCTGAACGTGCCGGGCTATGAGCCCGTGTCGGCCAAGCCGGTGCCGACGACCCAGTTCGATCACTATGAATGACGGATTACGATGAAACGTCAAGAATTCGCCGTGTTTTCCTTTCTCCTGACGTCCTGGCACCGCTTGCTGCTGCCGGCCGTGCTGGCCGCCATGACGGTGCCGGCCGCCGCGCAGCTCAAGGCGCCCGGGACCGCGCCGCGCTCCAGCGGCATCTTCGTGCCGCAGGCGTCTGACGTCGCGGCGCCGTCGAGCCAGCCCAAGCTGGGCGTGCCGCAGGCCAGCGGCCAGAAGCGTTCGCAACTGGTCGACGAAGTGGTCGCGGTCGTCAACAACAGCGTAATCACGCGGCGTGAGCTGGTCGACCGTGCCGACGAAATTGAAGGCCAGCTGCGTGCCGCCGGCCGCCCGGTGCCTGCGCGCGCCGACTTGCTGGGCGAGGTGCTCGAGCGCCTGGTGATGGAGCGCGTGCAGACCCAGGCCGCACAGGAAGCCGGCATCCGCGTGACCGACCAGGAAATCGACCGCGCCATTGAATCGGTGGCGCAGCAGAACCGGCTGAACGCGGCCGAGCTGCGCCGCCGCGTCGAGGCCAGCGGCATGACCTGGACCAAGTACCGCGAGGAACTGCGCAAGCAGGTGCAGGTGATCCGCCTGCGCGAGCGCGAGGTCGATTCCAAGGTGCAGGTCTACGACGGCGAGATCGACAACTACCTGGCCGCCCGCGGCGGCCAGGGCGCCGCCAGCGGTCCCGTCCAATACAACGTGGCGCAGATCCTCGTGCGCGTGCCCGAGAATGCCTCGGACGCACAGAAGCAGGCGCAGCGCGCCAAGGCCGAAGGGCTGCTCAAGCAGGCCCAGGGCGGTGCTGATTTCGCGCAGCTGGCGCAGGCCAATTCCGAGGGCCCCGAGGCGGCCCAGGGCGGCGCGATGGGCTTCCGCGAGATCGGCCGCCTGCCGGCACTGTTCGCCAACGCAGTGGTCGACCTGCAGGCGGGCGGGGTGGCGCCGCAGGTGGTGGAAAGCGCCGCGGGCTTCCATGTGGTCAAGCTGGTGGCCAAGCGCGCGGCGCCGGCATCCAGCCCGGCCGCGGCCTCGAAGATCACCCAGACCCAGGTGCGCCACATCCTGATCCGCACTGGCCCCAACATGCCCGAGGCCGAGGCGCGCCGCCAGCTCAGTACGCTGCGCGACCGCATCACCCACGGCGGCGATTTTGCCGACGCGGCCAAGCGCTTCTCGCAGGACGGCTCGGCGCAGAACGGCGGCGACCTCGGCTGGGTGTCGCCGGGCGAACTGGTGCCCGAGTTCGAGCAGGCCATGGGCCGCCTGCGCCCGAACGAGATCTCGGAGCCGGTGGTCACGCAGTTCGGCGTGCACCTGATCCAGGTGCTCAACCGCCGCGAGACCGAGATGTCGCCCGAGAAGCAGCGCGACTTCGCCCGTGCCGAAGTCCGCGAACAGAAGCTGCGCGCAGCCTATGATGACTGGGTGCGCCAGCTGCGTTCGCAGGCGTATGTGGAGTACCGGGTCAACCGGCAGCGCTGAAGCGCCGGTCCCCCCTATCCGCTGACCTGACATGCCCGACCCGCTAGCCCTTGCCATCTCGACCGGAGAACCCGCCGGCATCGGTCCCGATATCACCATCGGGGCGTTGCTGCAGCTGGCGGGCGCCAACAATGGCGTCGGCGGCGGGCAATACCGCTTCCATGTGCTGGGCGATGCCCGCCTGCTGGCCGATCGCGCCGCGGCGCTGGGTGCCACGCACGCCTGGGAGCGTCGCATTGCCGACGGCGACGTGATCGTCGAGGACATCCCGCTGGCGGTCGCGTGCGAGGCCGGGCGGCTCGACGCGCGCAACGGCCCCTATGTGCTGAAGCTGCTCGATGCCGCCATCGGCGGCTGCCGCGGGCGCGGCAAGGCCGCACCCCGGTATGCCGCAATGATCACGGCGCCGGTGCAGAAGAGCACCATCAACGACGCCGGCGTGCCCTTCACCGGCCATACCGAATACCTGGCCGACAGCGCCCGCGTGCCGCGCGTGGTGATGATGCTGGCCGGCCCGCAGCCCGCGCACGACGGGGCCATGCTGCGCGTGGCGCTGGCCACCACCCACCTGCCGCTGCGCGCGGTGCCCGATGCGCTGTCCGTGCCGCTGCTGGTGCAGACGCTGTCGATCATCGATGCCGACCTGCGCCGCTACTTCGGCATCCCGCGGCCGCGCATCCTGGTGACGGGCCTGAACCCGCACGCCGGCGAAAGCGGCCATATGGGCCGCGAAGAGATCGACATCATCGCGCCCGCGCTGGCGCAGGCAAAAGATGCCGGCATCGACGCGCGCGGGCCCTTTCCGGCCGACACGCTGTTCCAGCCGCGCCACCTGCGCGATGCCGACTGCGTGCTGGCGATGTACCATGACCAGGGGCTGGCGCCACTCAAATACGGCACCTTCGGCCACGGCGTGAATATCACGCTGGGGCTGCCCTTTATCCGCACCTCGGTGGACCATGGCACCGCGCTCGACCTTGCCGGCACCGGCCAGGCCGAACACGGCAGCATGATCGAGGCCATCCGCAGTGCGGTCACCATGGCCGGCCACGCCAATGGCCGGCGCCCTGGCAGCAACGGTGCCACGGGCAGCCATCCCGGCCACACCCATTCCGGCCCGCAGCCGCCATGCTGAAGCTGGACGAATAACCCATGCGTTCAAACGTGCACCAGGGCCATGTGGCCCGCAAACGATTCGGGCAGAACTTCCTGGTCGACGACACCATCATCCACGGCATCGTCAATGCCATCAGCCCGCAGGCCGACGACGTGCTGGTCGAGATCGGCCCCGGCCTGGGCGCGCTGACCGACCCGCTGCTCGAACGGATCCCGCAGATGCAGGTGGTGGAGCTGGACCGCGACCTGGTCGAGCGCCTGCGCCGCCGCTATGGCGAGCGCCTGCAGGTCCATGCCGGCGATGCGCTGGCGTTTGATTTCGACAAGCTCGCCGTGCCAGGCCGCCCGCTGCGCATCGTCGGCAACCTGCCATACAACATCTCCAGCCCGCTGCTGTTCCACCTGATGGACTTCGCCGACCAGGTGCGCGACCAGCACTTCATGCTGCAGAAAGAGGTGGTGGAGCGCATGGTGGCCGAGCCAGGCAGCAAGGCCTTCGGCCGGCTCTCGATCATGCTGCAGGTGCGCTACTACATGGAACACGTGCTGGATGTGCCGCCAGGCGCCTTCAACCCGCCGCCCAAGGTCGATTCCGCCGTGGTCCGCATGATCCCGTGGCCGCGCCACAGCGACGGCCGGCTGCGTTCGCCGCATGCCGATTGCGACATCACCGTGCTGGGCGACGTGGTCACTGCGGCGTTCTCGCAGCGGCGCAAGGTGCTGCGCAACACGCTCTCGTTCCTGCGCGACCAGGTCGACTTCGATGCGATGGGCTTCGACCTTGGCCGCCGCGCCGAGGAAGTGCCCGTTGGCGAGTATGTCGAACTGGCCCGGCGCCTGGGTGGTACACCATCCGGCCAGGCCGGACAGGCCGCCTGAGGCCCGCGCATCCCGAATCCCGAATCCCGAATTTCCCGCGACTATTTCGTGCAAGACCGTCCCATGACAGCCCAGTCCCAAACCAGCCAAACCAACCGGCGTCCCGTGATCCTGACCGGCGACCGTCCCACCGGCCCGCTGCACCTTGGCCACTATGTCGGCTCGCTGAAGAGCCGCGTGGCGCTGCAGGACTCGCACGAGCAATACGTGCTGCTGGCCGACACCCAGGCCATGACCGACAACGCGCACGATCCCGACAAGGTGCGCCGCAACGTGCTGGAGGTGGCGCTGGACTACCTGGCCGTCGGCATCGACCCGGCCAAGACCACCATCACCGTGCAGTCGCACCTGCCGGCGCTGGCCGAGCTGACGCTGATGTACCTGAACTTCGTCACGGTGGCGCGGCTGGAGCGCAACCCGACCATCAAGGAAGAGATCCAGGCGCGCGGCTTTGGCCGCGACATCCCGGCCGGCTTCCTGTGCTACCCGGCATCGCAGGCCGCGGACATCACTGCCTTCAAGGCCCACGTGGTGCCGGTGGGCGAAGACCAGGCGCCGCTGATCGAGCAGACCAACGAGATCGTGCGCCGCATCAACCACCAGGTCGGCCGCGAAGTGCTGCCCGAGTGCAAGGCCCTGATCCCCGAGTTCGGCCGCCTGCCTGGCGTGGACGGCAAGGCCAAGATGAGCAAGTCACTGGGCAACGCGATCGCGCTGGGGGCCTCGCCCGAGCAGATCAAGGCCGCGGTGCACAGCATGTACACCGACCCCAACCACCTGCGCGTGTCGGACCCGGGCCAGGTCGAGGGCAACGTGGTGTTCACCTACCTGGATGCGTTCGACCCCAACACCGAGGAAGTCAAGGCGCTGAAGGCGCACTATCAGCAGGGCGGTCTGGGCGACATGGTGCTCAAGCGCCGCATCGAGGGCATCCTGCAGGACATGCTGGCGCCGATCCGCGCGCGCCGCGAAGAACTGGCCAAGGATCCGGACTATGTGTTCGACATCCTGCGCCAGGGCACCGCGAAGGCGCGCGCACTGACCCAGCAGACGCTGGATGAAGTGCGCGACGCGCTGGGCATGTTCTCGTTCGAGGCACGCCGCTGAGCGTCAGGCAGCGGCGGCCCCGGGCCGCCGCCTTATTGCGCTAGCCGCGCCGCTCAGGCGCGGCGATTGACCAGCACGATGCCGGCCAGCACCAGCAGCTCCGCCACGGCGAAGCGCGGGCCCACCGCGTCGTGCATCAGCACCACGCCGAAGGCGACCCCGAACAGCGGCGTCAGGAAGGAAAACACCGACAGCCGCGACGCCAGGTAGCGCCGCAGCAGCCAGAACCAGGTCAGGTAGCGCCGAACAGCAGCCCAGCCAGCAAGCCGGCGTTCAGGGTGCCGTCGCGCCGCCACAGCGGCGTGCCGCGCCAGGCGGCAAAGCCGAACACCAGCAACGCCGCCGCCGCCGAGCGCACGCCGGCCTGCAGCACCGCCCCCATCAGCGGCGCGGTGACCTTGATCACCACCTGCTGCAGGCCCCAGGCGGCGCACAGCACCACCATCAGGCCCACGGCGATGCCGTCCAGCGGCTGCCGGGTCAGGGTTTGCGTGCTCATGGCCAGCGTCCGTCAGGGACGGCTGGCGTCGCGGGTGGAGTGGCGCTCGATCAGCTCGATCTTGTAGCCGTCCGGGTCTTCGACAAAGGCGATCACGGTGGTGCCGCCCTTGACCGGGCCGGCTTCGCGCGCGACCTTGCCGCCGGCGGCGCGGATGCGCTCGCAGGCGGCCGCGGCATCGTCGGTTTCCAGCGCGATATGGCCGTAGGCCGTGCCCAGGTCATATTGGCCGACGCCGTAGTTGTAGGTCAGTTCCAGCACTGCGGTCTCGCTCTCGGGGCCGTAGCCGACGAAGGCGAGGCGGTACTTGTACTCAGGGTTGTCGCTCTCGCGCAGCAGCTGCATGCCGAGCACGCGGGTATAGAAATCGATGGAGCGCTGCATGTCGCCGACGCGCAGCATGGTGTGGAGGAGTCGCATTTGAGGGCCTTCAACTGTTTTAGGTATAGGAAGGCGCCATTTTAGTGCGTTTGGCCGAAACGTACCGGCCCGCTCCCGCCCGCTCAGAAGGTCGGCAACAGCTCGGGCGGGTGTGCCCGCAGTTGCGCGCGTGCATCGCGGAACTCAGGGAAGATCGATTCCACGGTCTGCCAGAAGCGCGGGCCGTGGTTCATTTCCCTCAGGTGCGCCAGCTCGTGCGCGGCGACATAGTCGATCATCGACAGCGGGAAATGCATCAGGCGCCAGTTCAGCCGGATCTTGCCGTCGGCGGTGCAGCTGCCCCAGCGCGTGGCGGCCGAAGTCAGCGCAAAGCCGGTGTGGCGCACGCCCAGCTTGTCGGCGTAGATATCGAGCCGCTCGGCCAGCAGCCGGCGCGCCTGCTGCTGCAGCCAGCCCTGCACGCGGTCCTTGATCTGCTGCTCGTCGGCATGGCCCGGCAGCGCCAGGTGCAGCACGCGGCGGTCGGCATCGAACAGCAGCGCGCCGAGCGGCGACTCCAGCGACAGCGTCAGCGGCTGCCCCAGGAAGGGCAGGCTGGCGCCGTCGCGCCATTGCACCGTAGGCAGGATGCGGCGCGACTCGCGGTGGCGCCACTCGCCCAGCTTGTTGAAGATCCAGCGCTGTTTTTCCAGGATGGCCGACTCGATGTCCGCCAGCGTGACCCAGCGCGGCGCCGTGATCGACAGGCCGCGGTCGTCGATGGTGAAGCCGATGGTGCGGCGCGCCGAGCGCTTGAGCGTGTAGTGCAGCGGCCGTTCGCCGATACGCAGCAGGCGAGCGTTGGGTTGCGGCACTGGCCATGCGGGCTGCTGCGGGGGCTCTTGCGCAAGCGGAGCCGCCGGCTGCGGCGCCTGGGCGGACTCTGCCAGCGGCAGCTCCAGCTGCGCGCCGTCGGCGTCGGTGGCGGGTCGCAGCAGCTTCATGCGGCGGGCCCGCCCGGGGCCGCGCCCTGGTAGCTCTGCGGATCGATGCGGCGCATGTCGCGCTCGATCCATTCCGCCACCTCCTGGTTGAGCTGGTCCGCGGTCTTGTTGGCCGAGGCGATCGCCGGGCCGACCGAGATCGTCACCATGCCCGGGTGCTTCAGGAACGAATTGCGCGGCCACACCCGGCCCGAGTTGACCGCCATCGGCAGCACCCAGGCGCCGGTTTCCACCGCCAGGCGCGCGCCGCCGCTCTTGTAGCGCGCCTTCTCCAGGCCAGATGGCGTGCGCGTGCCTTCCGGGAACATGATGATCCAGGCGCCTTCAGCGAGCCGCTCGCGGCCCTGGCGCGCGGCCGAGGCGAAGGCGCGGGTGCCTTCCTTGCGGTTGATATGGACCATCTTCAGCATGCCCAGCGCCCAGCCGAAGAACGGCACCAGCAGCAGCTCGCGCTTGAACACGAAGCACAGCGGCTTGGGCATCAGCGCCACGTAGGCCACGGTTTCCCAGGCTGACTGGTGCTTGGACAGCAGCACCACCGGCTTGTCGAGCATCACGTCCATGTGCTCATGGCCTTCGATGCGGTACTGGATGCCGCAGATGGCGCGCGCGGCCCAGATGACCAGCAGGGGCCAGCCGCGCACGAAGCGGAAGCGCTGGTCGGCATTCATGAACGGGAACACCAGGAAACAGGCGCAGGCGTACGGTGGCGTCAGCACCAGCAGGTACAGCGCAAACAACAGGGAACGGAGAAACGTCATGCGGGGGCGCGAATAGGGAATGGATGCGGGCGGTCAGCCGGCGCTATGAGTGGGCGGGCGCAGTGCGCCGCCGTTGCCGGTCAGCCAGCGCGCAAACGCGCGCAGGTCGTCGTGCACCTGCGTGCCCGGCGGCAGGCCGCCCTGGTCGAAGGTTTTCTGGCCCTTGCCGCTGCGTACCAGGTGCGGCGCGCAGCCGACCGCCACCCCCGCTTCCAGGTCGCGCAACGAATCGCCAACGATGGGCACGCCCCGGAGCTCGATGCCGAAGCGCTCGCTGATCTGCTCCAGCATGCCGGGCTTGGGCTTGCGGCAGTCGCAACCGTCCGCGGCGGTATGCGGGCAGAAGAACACAGCGTCGACGCGCCCGCCCAGGCGCGCTAGCAACGTGTGCATCTTCTCGTGCATGGCGTTGAGGGCGCTCATCTCGAACAGTCCGCGGCCGATGCCGGACTGGTTGCTGGCGAGGATTACGCGGTAGCCGGCCTGGTTCAGCGCGGCGATGGCCTCCAGGCTGCCGTCGATCGGTATCCATTCATCGGGCGTCTTGACGAACTGGTCGCTGTCGAGGTTGACCACCCCGTCGCGGTCCAGGATGACAAACTTGGGCGGCGTCTGCGGCATGTGCGGCTCCGGTGGCTGAGATCAGGCGGCCAGCTTGGAGATGTCGGCCACGCGGTTGGCCATCGCATGCAGCGAAGCCAGCAGCGCCAGCCGGTTGGCGCGCTGCTGCGCGTCCTCGGCCATCACCATCACATCATTGAAGAAGCGGTCGACGGCATCGCGCAGCTGGGCCAGGTCGCGCAGCGCGGCGGTGAAATCACCGCTGGCGAAGGCTGCTTCCACGGCCGGGCGCACGCGCTCGATGGCGGCGTGCAGCGCGCCTTCGGCCTCTTCCTGGAACAGCGCCGGATCGACCGCGCCGACCGGCTCGGTGTTCTTGCGCAGGATGTTGGTGATGCGCTTGTTGGCGGCGGCCAGGGCCTCGGCCTCGGGCAGCGCGGCAAAGGTGCGCACTGCCTCCATGCGGCCCAGGATGTCGTGCAGCAGGTCCGGGCGCAGGCTGACCACGGCCTCGACTTCATTGGTGGTGTAGCCCTTGTCCTTCAGGTAGCTGCGCACGCGGTCGTACAGGAAGTCGGCGATTGCCTCGGGTGCCGGCTTGACTGCCGCGACGCCGGCAAAGGCCTGCTGCGTCAGCGCCAGCAGCGACGACAGCGACAGCGCCAGCGGCTTTTCGATCAGCATGCGCAGGATGCCCAGCGCATGGCGGCGCAGCGCGAACGGGTCCTTCTCGCCGGTGGGCTGCAGGCCGATGCCCCAGATCCCGACCAGGGTCTCGAGCTTGTCGGCCAGCGCCACGGCGGTGCTGACCGCGCCGGCGGGCAGCGCATCGCCGGCAAAGCGCGGACGGTAGTGTTCGGAGCAGGCCAGTGCCACGTCTTCGGCTTCGTCGTCGTGGCGGGCATAGTACGTGCCCATGGTGCCCTGCAGCTCGGGGAACTCGCCGACCATATCGGTCAGCAGGTCGGCCTTGGCCAGTTCGGCGCCGCGCATCGCGGCGGCCTTGTCGGTCGGCACGCCGGCGGCGTTGAGCGCGTCGGCGATATGGCCGGCGATCTGCTGCAGGCGCTGCACGCGGTCCAGCTGCGTGCCGATCTTGTTGTGGTAGACCACGCTGGCCAGCTGCGGCACGCGCGACGCCAGCGTCTTCTTGCGGTCCTGGTCGAAGAAAAACTTGGCATCGGCCAGGCGCGGGCGCACCACGCGCTCGTTGCCGGTGATGATTGACTGCGGCGTCTCGGTGGCCAGGTTCGACACGATCAGGAAGCGGTTGCGCAGGTGGCCGTCGGCATCGGTCAGGGCGAAGTACTTCTGGTTGGTCTGCATGGTCAGGATCAGGCATTCCTGCGGCACCGCCAGGAAGGCTTCCTCGAAATGGCAGGCATAGACCACCGGCCATTCCACCAGCGCATTGACTTCATCGAGCAGCGACTCGGGCATGATCACCTGGTCGGCGCCGGCTTCCTTGAGCAGCGCGGTGCGCATGCGCTCGCGGCGCTCGGCGTAGCTGGCCACCACGCGGCCGGCGGATTCCAGCTGCTGCGCATAGTCATTGGCATGCGCGATCTCGATCACGCCATGCGACAGGAAGCGGTGGCCCTGGGTCAGGTTGCTGGCTTGCAGCCCCAGCAGCGTCACCGGCAGGATCTCGGCGCCGAACAGTGCGATCAGGCTGTGGGCCGGGCGCACGAAATGCACCGTGCTACCGTCCGGGCGCTGGTAGCTCATGACCTTGGGGATCGGCAGCTTCGCAATGGTGTCTTCCAGCGCTGCCTGCACCCCGGCAGCCAGTTCGGCGCCGCGTGCGGTATAGCGGTAGAAGAAGGCCTCGGCCTTGCCGTCGGAGGCGCGCTCAAGCGACTGCCAGTCAATCTCGGCAACGCCGACCGACTTGGCCAGCGCGGCCAGCTTCTTGGCCAGCGGCGCGGTGGGCTCGCCCTTGGCGTCCAGCGCCACCGACAGCGGCAGGACCTTCTCGCGCTGCTCGCGGTCCGGCGCGCTGCGGCGCACGCCCGACACCAGCGCGGCCACGCGGCGCGGGGTGGCGAACGGCGTCACGGTGGCGCCCGGCTCAAGCAGGTCGCGCTCGCCCAGGCCGGCGAACAGGCCCTGCGCGAAGGCGTCGCCCAGGCGCGCCAGCGCCTTGGGTGGCAGCTCTTCGGTGAACAGTTCGATCAGCAGCGAGTCGGTCATGGGTTGCGACATGAATCGTATCCAACAGGTTGAAAGCGCGCGCCGCTCGATCAGCAGCGCGGCGAAAGATTAGGTTCTACTCCGGACAGCAGCCACAGGCCGTTCTGTTGCCGGAATTGCAGCGTGGTGTAGGCGCATTGCGCGGCCGCCGCGGCGCTGGCCGCGCCGTTGCTGCCGCCGCGGCTGCCTGCAGCCGGGAAGCGTGCGTCGATGCGGCGCAGGCGCTTGTCGTAGCGGATCTCCTCGATGCGCCCGCCCACCCAGAAATCGATCTTCGGCGGCAGCTGCGCCGCCGAGTAGTACGTCTTGACCGTGCGGCGGGTGCGCCCGTTGTGGGTCTCCATCTCCACCCACGTCAGCGGGTAGCGGATCGCGCTTTCATAGGCGCGCAGCGGCACGCGGTGCCACCCCAGGTCGCGCTGGCCGGACAGGTCGCACGAGAACGATCGCACCAGCTGCGTCCACTGGTCGAGCGCGTTCAGCGACGGGCGCCATTGGCGCGCCATGGCCAGCTGCAGCGCCTGCGGATCGGCCTCGCACACATTGCTCAGTTCGGCCGGCAGCATCAGCGCCTGCGCGCTGGGTGCCGCTTGCGCGCGCGCGCCGATGGCATTGCCGGCGGCGGCCAGCGCGGCGATCGCCATGGCGCAGCACAACGCGCTGCGCGCAAGTTGCGTCATGCCCGGGCCCCGCCGTTGCCGCACATCGGGAAGCCGAGGGCCTCGCGCGAGTCGTAGTAGGCCTGTGCCACCTGGCGCGACAGGTTGCGGATGCGGCCGATATACGCCGCGCGCTCGGTCACCGAGATCGCGCCGCGCGCGTCCAGCAGGTTGAACGTGTGGGCGGCCTTGAGCACCTGCTCGTAGGCGGGCAGCGCCAGGCGCGTGCCGGTGGCCTGGCCTTCCTCGGCGCCGTCGCCGTTGCCCATCAGCCGCTTGGCCTCGCCTTCGTGCTCGGCGAAATGGCGGAACAGGATCTCGGTGTTGCTGTGCTCGAAGTTGTAGGTCGACTGCTCGACTTCATTCTGGTGGTACACGTCGCCATAGGTCAGGCGGCGCGTCTCGCCGTTCTCGACCCACTCGGTCCAGATCAGGTCAAAGACGTTCTCGACCTTCTGCAGGTACATCGCCAGGCGTTCGATGCCGTAGGTGATCTCGCCGGTGATGGGCTTGCAGTCGATCCCGCCCACCTGCTGGAAGTAGGTGAACTGCGTCACTTCCATGCCGTTGAGCCAGACTTCCCAGCCCAGGCCCCAGGCGCCCAGCGTGGGGTTCTCCCAGTCGTCCTCGACGAAGCGGATGTCGTTCTGCTTGAGGTCCAGGCCGAGCGCCTCGAGCGAGCCCAGGTACAGCTCCAGGATGTTCTCCGGCGCGGGCTTGAGCACCACCTGGTACTGGTAGTAGTGCTGCAGGCGGTTCGGGTTCTCGCCATAGCGGCCGTCCTTGGGGCGGCGCGACGGCTGCACGTAGGCGGCGCGCCACGGCTCGGGGCCGAGCGCGCGCAGGAAGGTGTGTACGTGGGATGTGCCGGCGCCGACCTCCAGATCGATGGGTTGCAACAGCGCGCAGCCCTGCCGGTCCCAATAGGCCTGCAGGGTCAGAATCATTTGTTGGAAGGTCAGCATATGAAGACTAGGTAGAGGCACCCGGGCGCGGCGCGCCGCGCGCGGCATGCAGGCCGCGCAGCGCGTGCCGGAGCCGGCGCATGCGGATTTTGCCAAACCCTGAATTCTATCGGCTTTTTGGCAAGGCGCCCCGTTTGGCGGGGCCGGCTAGGGCACACACCGATGATGGAGGATGCCCGCCAATGTCGGCCCTACGCAACGCATCGGGAAAATACTGAGCTGGATTTCAGGTTTGGCCGCTGCTGGCCGATAACGTTTTTGTATACAGTATGAGTAAGCAACCCGTTTCAGAGCGTTGCGATTGACAGTCCGTGCCGGCATGGCGGGCACGGCGGCTGCTGGGGCTGGCACCGCAGTAGCCGTTTGTCGGTAACTGATTATTGATGGGGACTTGGCATCATGGCACTTCTTTCTCGCAAACCTTACCTGGTCGCAATCGCGGTCATGATCGCCGCGGCCACCGTGTCTGTGGCGACCGCGCTGCTGGGCTGAACCGGCCGGCGCTCACCTGAGGCGCCACAACCGGCGCCACAGCCGGCACCGCAATCAAGCACCGGATGGTGGCGGCGATCCCGCCGCGTCCGGTGGCTGCTTCTGCCTGTGCCTTCAGCTTGTGCCGCGCATCCTGCGCACACGCCAGGCAGCTATCCCCAGCACCAGCGCAAACAGCGCCAGCACCGGCGCGTTCCCCCAGCGGATATAGGGCGTCAGCCCCTGCATGCCCTGCACCTCGGCCGCCAGCGTGCCGACCGTGAAGGTCGGCAGGCGTTGCTGCACCGAGCCGTCCGGGCGCACCACCGCGGTCATGCCGGTATTGGTCGAGCGCAGCATCGGCCGGCGCGTTTCCAGCGCGCGCATGCGCGAGATCTGCAGGTGCTGGTCCAGCGCGATGGTGTCGCCGAACCATGCCAGGTTGGTCAGGTTGGCCAGGACATTGGCCGGCGCCGGCTGCTGGCGCAGCGTCTGCGCGATTTCCTCGCCGAACAGATCCTCGTAGCAGATATTGGGCGCCACGCGCACGCCGCGCACCGGCAGCGAGGCCTGGTCGAGCCCGCCGCGGCGGAAGTCGCCCAGCGGCATCTTCATCATGTCGACGAACCAGCGGAACCCCAGCGGGATGAATTCGCCGAATGGCACCAGGTGGTGCTTGTTGTAGCGGTACAGGCGTTCGGTCTCGGGGCCCAGGCCGAAGACGCTGTTGGTGAAGTCCACCGGGGAGTCGGCGCCGGCGGCGCCGAACAGCACCGTGGTGCCGCTGGCCAGTGCATAGTCGCGCACCGCCACGGCCACGTCGACCGGCAGCTCTTGCAGGATGACCGGGAACGCGGTTTCCGGCGTGACCACGAGGTCGGCCGGCGCGGCCGTGATCATGTCCCGGTACAGCTCGATCGAGCGCTGGATGCCGGCGGGCTCGAACTTGATGTCCTGGGCGACGTTGCCTTGCAGCAGCCGCACCGACAGCGGCTTGCCGGCGGGCGTGGTCCAGGCCAGAGGTGCCAGCGCGGCGCCCGCGGCGGGCAGGGCCAGTGCCAGTGCCAGTGCGCCCAGCGCCCGGCCGCGTTCGCCGCGGCCCAGTCCGCGTACGGCAGCCGCCAGCAGTGCCGCCACCGCGGCTGCCAGGGCGCCGATGCCGTACACACCCACCAGCGGCGCGAAGCCGGCCAGTGGGCCATCGGTATGGGCATACCCGCCCGACAGCCACGGGAAGCCGGTGAAGACCACGCCCCGCAGCCATTCGGCGAGACCCCAGGCAGCGCCGAAGGCCAGCGGCGCCAGCAGCGTGGCCCTGGGCAGGCGCGCCGTCAGCCGATGCCACAGCGCGCCGGCCAGCGCCGGGTAGAGCGACAGGAAGCCCGAGAACAGCACCACCGCGAGCGCGGCCATCCACGCCGGCATCTCGCCGTAGACGTGCATGCTGATATAGAGCCACCAGATGCCGGACAGGAACCAGCCCAGCCCGAAGGCATAGCCAGTGGCGGCGGCCAGGCGCGCGCGCGGCGCGTCGGCCATCAGCGCGGCCAGGCCGGCCAGCGACAGGATCTGCAGCCACCACCAGTCATGGGGAGCAAAGGCTTGCGTATGGGCGATGCCAAGCACGCCGGCCAGCAGCAGCCGCGCCATGGCCGCTGTGCGCGAATGCGCGCGCGTGCCAGGCACGCCCGTCGGGGCGGCGTCGGCAGCGGCGGCGCCGTTGAGGATCGGGGCGGAACGCTTCATGCGCCGGCCGCGCCCGCGATGTCGCCGTTGGATTCGCGGTGCACCTGCAGCAGGTGCACCTGCCGTGCGTCGGCGCGCAGCACCTCGAAGCGGATCGGCGGCAGGGTGATGACCTCGCCGCGGTGGGGCACGTGGCCCACGTGGTTGGACAGCAGCCCGCCCACGGTATCGACGTCGTGGTCGGAGAAGGCGGTGCCGAAGGCCTCGTTGAACTGGGCGATCTCGGTCAGGCCGTGCACGCGCCAGCTGCCGTCGGGCATTGGCAGGATATTGTCCTGGTCTTCGTCCAGGTCGAACTCATCCTCGATGTCGCCCACGATCTGCTCCAGCACGTCCTCGATCGTCACCAGGCCGGCCACGCCGCCGTACTCGTCGACGACCATGGCGATATGGTTGCGGTTGATGCGGAAGTCGCGCAGCAGGATGTTCAGGCGCTTGGACTCGGGGATGAACACCGCCGGGCGCAGGGTCTCGCGCAGGTCGAAGGCGGGGTCGGTGTAGTAGCGCAGCAGGTCCTTGGCCAGCAGGATGCCGATGATGTTGTCACGGCTGCCTTCGTAGACCGGGAAGCGCGAGTGCGCCGTCTGCTGCATAAAGGGGATGAACGCCTCCGGGGCGTCCGCGATATTGACCATATCCATCTGCGCGCGCGGCACCATGATGTCGCTCGCGGTCAGTTCGGAGACCTGGAACACGCCCTCGATCATCGACAGCGAGTCGGCGTCGATCAGGTTGCGCTCATGCGCTTCCTGGAGCACTTCGAGCAATTCCGCGCGGGTGTCCGGCTCGGGGGAAATCAGGTCTGACAGGCGTTCGAGAAGCGATCTGGGTCGATCGGCCTGCTTCAGGTAAGCGGGCTTCGAACTGGGATAGGGGTCGTTCATTTCGCGGCGAGCGCGTGGTGGAGATCGTCTGAAGGATACACTAAGGAACGAGTGAGAAATAACTTCCCGAAGTGGACCTGGCGTGCGCAAAGCGACGCGGGTAAGATGTGATGCCTCTGGAGGACAAACGATGCAGGCTGGTTACCCAATCCACCCAAGATAAGGACATCAGCAAGCCTTATAGGCGGCATGTCGATGAGGTTTCTGGCGAGGCGGACGTGGTTTAGCGCGA
>NZ_KB903110.1:0-1297 GCF_000379565.1 Cupriavidus sp. UYPR2.512
CCTGTCGGACCTGTGGTCCATCCTTGATTTCACGCATCCGGGCTTGCTGGGCTCGGCGAAGGAATTTGCCGAATTCAGCAAGCGTCTGGCGAAAGCCGAGCACTTCGGCCCGCTTCGCTCGCTCGTGCGGCCGTACATTCTGCGCCGCCTGAAGACGGACAAGCACGTCATCGCCGATCTACCGGAAAAGACCGAACTCAAAGCCTGGTGCCACCTGAGCCCGGTGCAGGCCGCGCTGTACGAGCGGGCGGTCCAGGACCTGGCCGCCGCGCTGGACGGTGCGCAAGGCATCGAACGCAAAGGTCTTGTATTGAGCTACTTGATGCGTTTCAAGCAAATATGCAACCATCCGTCCCAGTGGCTTGGCGACGCGGCATGGAAACCCGAGGCCAGCGGCAAGTTCGCCCGCCTGCGGGAACTGGTCGACGTGATTGCCGCAAAACAGGAAAAAGTGTTGGTCTTTACGCAGTTTCGCGAAACCACCGAGCCCCTGGCTGCGTTTCTGGGATCGCTGTTTGGTCGGGAGGGCTTGATTCTGCATGGCGGCACCCCAGTCGGGAAGCGGCGCGAGCTGGTGAGACAATTTCAGGAAGACGAGCTGACCCCCTTCTTTGTGCTCTCGCTCAAGGCGGGCGGGGCGGGATTAAACCTCACGGCCGCCTCCCACGTGATTCATTTCGATCGCTGGTGGAATCCGGCCGTGGAGAATCAGGCGACGGACCGGGCCTTTCGTATCGGCCAGCGCAAAAACGTGCTGGTGCACAAGTTTGTTTGTCGGGGTACGGTCGAGGACCGCATTGACCAGTTGATCGAAGCGAAGCAGCAGTTGGTCAAGGATGTGCTGGAAGGGGGCGCGGAATTGCTGCTCACCGAGATGAGCGATCGCGAATTGCTCGATCTCGTGAAGCTTGACATTCATGCCGCACAGGAAAACTGAGGAGCGCGAGGGCAGAGATGGGGTACGGTTACGAAGGATGGAAGCCATACGTGTCGGTCGCGGAGCGCCGCAGGAAGGCCGAACAACTGGTTGCCAAGGCGATCAAGGCCGGCAAGACGCTGTCGCCCATAATCCCGTATCGTGGGGCCATCGCGAAGACGTTCTGGGGCAAGGCGTGGTGCGATAACCTGGAACGCTACAGCGACTACGACAACCGCTTGCCGCGCGGGCGCACCTACGTGCGTAATGGTTCCGTGATCGATCTGCAAATGACGGCGGGCAAAATACACGCGCAGGTCATGGGGTCAAGCCTCTACACGATCAAGATCGACGTCGCGACCTGTCCCGCTCCGCAGTGGC
>NZ_KB903111.1:0-1269 GCF_000379565.1 Cupriavidus sp. UYPR2.512
TCGTTCGACCGATTGGCAGCAGTGCACGCGCCTGGACTATAAAGCCACGACAGGTGGCGTGTATCTGCTATCCCTTGCTAGTACCGCCCAGATGGTCCGGGCTAGTTTGTTGGCCACGGCAGCCACCACGACATTGAAAGGACGTCGCTGGAGCAATCCGTCGAGCCAGGCGGTTCGGGAGCCTTTGATGATCACCGATCTGGCGCCGTGCATGAGCAGGGTGCGTAGATAGGTGTCACCTCGCTTGCTGAGACTGAGTTGGCGGACGTGACCGCCGGTGCCGGTTTGTTTCGGTACCAGGCCTAGCCAGGCGGCGAACTCACGCCCAGAGCGAAACGTTTTGGCATCACCGATCGCAGCCACCGCGGCCGTGGCAGTGAGCAAGCCCACGCCCGGAATTTCAGCGATCTTCTGGCATTCCTGATTTTCGCGCAGTGCAACCTTGAGCCGGCGTTCCAGCGCAGCGATTTCCTTTTCGGTTGATTGCGCGCGTGCCCATTGTTCTCGTAGGCTGTCGATCAGTATGGCTGGCAAGCGATCCGCGATCTTGGCAAGCGCGCCAGAGATTCTTTCAGCAAATTCCCGATAGCCTTCTGGAAGAACTTCGCCAAACTCGTAGAGCAATCCGCGCAATGCATTTGTCTGCATGATCCGGAACTTCATCAGTTGAGCCCGCATGCGGTGTAGTGCCAGAATGGCTTGTTGGCTCTCGCTCTTGATCGCAACCATCCGAGCCTCGGGCTGCTGGATTGCGGTCCAGATCGCCCGTGCATCCGCAGCATCTGTCTTGTTGCGTAGTACAAAGGGACGAACCGACCGCGCTGAGATGAGCTTCACTTCGTGGCCGAGCTTCTGCAGTTCTCGTGCCCAATGGTGGGCGCTGCCGCAAGCTTCGATGGCAATAAGTGAACGCTCCCGCTGAGCAAAGAAGTCAGTGACCTGGCTGCGCTTCAACTTGATGCGCTCGATTTCGCCGGTGTTGGCATTCACCGCATGAAGTTGGAAGACATGCTTGGCAATATCCATGCCGATGACGGTAAGCTTCATTTTGGATCCTCCCGATCAGGGTCGTCGCAATCGACATCTCCACTTTGGCATAGGGCTGCCACGGCCGCGAGGAATCCTTGCAGCAGGTAAGTGCGCGCCCGTTGCCGGGGGGAGGCGTCCATACCATCTGATTTAATCGACGAGAGTGTCGACGTTGAGCAGCTGTGAAGCGTTGATAGACTAAGGACGACCAGCGAGCTACGCCGATGCAACAAATCAGTT
>NZ_KB903112.1:0-1239 GCF_000379565.1 Cupriavidus sp. UYPR2.512
TCGAGCGGCGTCTCGATGTTCATCTGGCCCTGCTCACGCTCGCTTGCGCTATCATCTGCTCTCGATTTGTTGAAGAGTTTTGTTAGCCGCTCTAAGCAGCTTCGCACCATGGCCTACTTCAAGTACAAGTGAGCGAGCCGCCGGCATTTACATGCGCTGCCCTATGTCGTTGAAAGCAAACGTGTTCTTTCGCGACCGCGATTCGCGGTCACCATGTGTGTATATGTCATGACATACCGGTTTTATTTTTTCCGAAAATTGCCAACCTTTGATAAATATCAATTCTTTTTAACTACCCATGTGAATGTTGGGCAACAGCGTTTCTTTTTGTGCAATACTACTTTGCATCTCTTGATTAACTTTTTATCTTGTTTTTTGGCAATAAATGGGAAGGCGGCAGTATGAGGAATCTCGCATTGCTCATCCTTGCTGTTCTGATCGGGGCTGCGCCACCATTCCGAGTCATCGCGTTTCCAGTGCGCCGAGTCCCGGGGTCCCCCTGCGGCGAAATCCGCCTGTAACAACAACGATCCCGCGCTATGTGGCTCTAGTGCAATAGCGCGGGGGCGAATCGGCTAAGGTGTCGGGCTGAACGAATTGAGAAGCGACGATGAGCAAGCTGAAGAGCCTGGACGAACTGTTTGCAGGCCGTCACTTTGACCGCGATGTGATCATTCTGTGTGTTCGCTGGTACCTGCGCTACAAGCTTAGCTTGCGCGATCTNGTCGAAATGATGGCGGAACGGAGTCTGTCGCTGGCCCAAACGACGATCCTGCGCTGGGTGCGGCGCTTTGCGCCGGAGTTCGTCAAACGGTGGAATCGCTTCGGCAGCCCCACCGGCCAGTCCTGGCGTGTTGACGAGACTTATCTCAAGCTGCGCGGCAAGTGGGTCTATCTTTATCGGGCGGTGGATCGGGTGGGCCAGACGGTTGACTTCATGCTCCGTGCAAAGCGCGACGTGGAGGCGGCAAAAGCCTTTTTCAGGAAGGCAATCAGACATCAAGGCGAGCCACCAAAGACCATCACGCTTGATGGCTATGCCGCCCCGCACCGCGCCGTGCGCGAGATGAAGGCCGAAGGCTTGCTGTCTGAGGACACGAAGGTCCGATCCTCGAAATATCTCAATAATCTGGTCGAGCAGGACCANCGCAACATCAAGTCCCGGACGAAAGTCATGCTCGGCTTCAAACGTTTCAGGAACGCAGCGATCACTCTCTCTGGTATTGAGTTGGTACATCG
>NZ_KB903113.1:0-1242 GCF_000379565.1 Cupriavidus sp. UYPR2.512
CCAACCAGTTCGCTGGCGCGCAGACCCGTCGCATAGCCGAAGTCGAGTAGAAAGCGCAGGCGTTGCGCCGCCGACTCGGACCAGCCGTAGGACCACTCCAGACCGTCCGCGATGGCCCGTAGCAGTAGCCATTCCCCTTCGGTAAAGCCCCGTGCCGTATCTAGCGCTGGCCGCGAGGCGTGACCACGTACCTTGATGCCGGCAAACGGGTTGGCCAGCACATAGCGCTGCTCAATGAGCCACCGGAACAGGGCCGACAGCACCGTGAGGGCATAGGCGGCCGATCGGGCCGAGAGGCTTCCCGAGAAGGGGCGCCACTCCACCGAGTCGCGCGGCCGCGGAGGTCCGACCCAGCGCTCGCGTGGCGTCGGGCGTCGAACAAAGGCGCGGTACGCGATGGCGTCGTCAGTCGTCAGGGACGACAGTGCTCGACCGCGCTCAATGATCGCCCACAAGATCAGCCGCTCTGCTTCCTTGCGATAGGCGCGCTGCGTGGCGGCCGTCTCGTGCAACGATAGCCAAGCCTGAACCGCTTCGTAATCGTTCGTTGCGTTCAGCGTGCAAGCTTCCCGCGGTGCACGAAAACTGCCCCGAGAGCCGTCGACCTCGCGCGGTAGGCACAACTGCTCCCACGGCACGATGCCGTGTGGCTGTGCAATCGTAATCAGGGCTCGGGCACGTTCGGTCAGGTGCGGATACTCGGCGAAGAAGGCTTCCACTTGCCTAGCACCGGTCATACCAAGTCCATCGATGACTTTCCACCAGCCGCGCCGGCGTGGGATCCGGACTGTCAGCTCCGAGAGGGTGCGGATGCCATGCTTCTGCAACGCCCTAACGGTTCTGGGCGTCAACCACTGATCAACGCTGTCACTGATCTCGGGCAGCGGCACGGGCAGCGTTGGCAACAGCCTAATCGCTTGTCCGGCGACACCGGCCCATTCAAGCCGCTCTTCAGGGGCATGCTGGAACGCTTCAGCCAGATCTGGTCGGTGGCGGCTGCGAGCGAAGTCGATGAGTTGCTGGCGGATATGCCCCAATATCCCGCGTGCGGATTGGCCAGCTGCCTTGCGGGCGGTCAAATACTGCTCGACGGCCGCGCGGGAACTTAGCCCTGCGTACCAGCCACGCAATGCAGCCAGCGAGTCGGCATCCGGGAACTCTGTCGAGGTAGAAGCCGTGCTCTGGCCCGTTTTCATGTGGATCAGTTACGTTGAATAAAACGCATCACGCGATAATACCCAT
>NZ_KB903114.1:0-1230 GCF_000379565.1 Cupriavidus sp. UYPR2.512
AGTATCTGGCGCCGACAGGCAGTCTCGAGCCCTTGCGCGAGAGCTGCGCCGAGGTGCGGGCCTACAGCGGCAAGAACTACCTTCCGTTGCTGTGGCGGCATTTCAAGGCGCATCGATCGGTGCTGTTACGCCTGGCGCGAGCCCTGGCATGGGGATCGACCACGCAATCCCAAACCTTGCTGACGGCATTGGACGCGGTGTTCGAGAGCGAGTCGCTGCACCGGGAATGGATTGCCGTCGACGTTGACATCAGCTTTGCCTCGGAACGCTGGCGCAAGCTGGTGCGCCGCCCGATCGATGGGGGTGCCCCGACCAACCGGCGTTATCTGGAGCTCTGCGTGCTGTCCTATATGGCCAAGGAACTGCGCAGCGGCGATCTTTGCGTAGCTGGATCGGACGCCTTCGCCGACTACCGGGATCACCTGCTGCCCTGGAGCGAGTGTGAACAGCGTCTGCCAAGCTACTGCGAGAAGTTCGGCATGCCCGACAGCGGCGCCGGCTTCGTGGCCCAACTGCGTCAGTGGCTGACGGACACGGCCCGCCAACTGGACGAACGCTTCCCGGAGAAGTCCGAGCATGTGATCATCAACAGGGCGGGCGAGTTGGTGGTGCGTCGTACTGCGGCTACGGCCGTCCCAGAGAGCGCGGTCGCCCTGCAAAAAGCGCTGATGAAACGCATGCCGGTGCGTAACCTGCTGGATGTGCTGGCCAATATTGAGCACTGGACGCAATTCACCCGGCACTTCGGCCCGCTCAGCGGCAGCGATCCCAAGATCCGCAATGCTGCCGAGCGGTACCTGCTGACCATTTTCGCGATGGGCTGTAATCTGGGGCCCACCCAGGCGGCCCGTCACATGGGCGACAAGATCACGCCGCACATGATGTCGTTCGTCAACCGGCGACATCTGAGCCTGGAGCGGCTGGAAACGGCGCAGCGCGAGCTGATCGAGCTTTATTTGCGATTGGATCTGCCCAAGCACTGGGGCGACGGCAAGACAGTGGCGGCCGACGGCACCCAGTACGATTTCTACGACAACAATCTGCTGGCCGGTTACCACTTCCGGTACCGCAAGATGGGCGCGGTGGCATACCGGCATGTGGCCGACAACTACATTGCGGTTTTTCGGCATTTCATCCCGCCAGGCATCTGGGAGGCGATCTACGTCATCGAGGGCCTTCTCAAGGCAGGCCTGAGCGTCGAGGCGGATACCGTTCATGCCGACACCCAGG
>NZ_KB903115.1:0-1221 GCF_000379565.1 Cupriavidus sp. UYPR2.512
TAAGCGAAAAACCGGAATCCGACGATGACTCAATCTTTTGCTTCTGGATTGGTGACCAAGACCCAGAATCGGTAATCGATGAAGTCGCGGAATTCATCGCCTGCTACTATGTGGTCGACGTATTCTTTGTTCGAGCCTTTCCAGACATGGTGCGAGTCTCTCTCGAAAAGCTCACTCGCTAAGCTATCGACGTGAGGCGGCCCGTTACACTGAGGGCTGCGGGCCCGCTTCTTCTTGAAACCGAGTTGTCTTTACATGGGAAAAGGCCCGACATCGCAAGATGTCGGGCCTTTTCCGTTTGCGCTTTTGGGCGATCAAGCTGCGGCGTCCTTCAGCTTCTTGAGCGGGCGCACCTTCACCTTCACGCTGGCCGGCTTCGCGGCGAACCATTGGTCCTGGCCGGTGAAGGGGTTCTTCCCAAAGCGCTTCTTGGTGGCCGGCACCTGAATGGCCGACACCTTGAAGAGGCCCGGCAGGGTGAACTCGCCAGCCCCCTTTTTATGGACCGCGCTCAGGACCGTATTCTCAAGGTGAGCCAGCACAGTCTGAACGGTCTTCTTGTCCAGTTCAGTCTGGTCAATCAGGTGTGCCAGCAGGCTGGACTTATTGAAGGTCTCCTTCAGCGGCTTGGCGACCGGGGCAGCGGCAGCCGCCTTCTTGGCCGGAGCGGCCTTTGCAGGGGCAGCTTTCTTCGCAGCGGTCTTCGTTGCAGTCTTTGCTACAGGTTTTGCTTTCGTGGCCATAGTCGTGTCTGGTTGAAAATGCACGCCTGCAGGCCGGATTTAGCCTGCAGCGCACCGCCGAAGCATAGCAAATGCGGCAATCTCTGCAAGGCCCGTAAACACCTGTTTTTCACTCATTGCGGCGCGGCCGCAACGCTTGGTTCAGCGGGATTGTGGCTGCGATGCGGTCACAGGTGCGATTGCTGGCAAGACCGAGCATCTGGCTGACTTCGTCGCGCGAGTGGCCCGCCAGCAGCTGGCGCCGACAGAACGTATTGCGCAGCGTGCGCGGGCTCATTTCGACGTCCGTGACGCCGATGGCGTCGAGGATCTCGGACACGATGCGGCCGAAGCTCATGTCGGTGATCGGTTGGCCATTGGGCCGCAGGGTAAAAAGTCGATCGCCCTCGATGGGCAGTGTCTTTCGGCGCGCCAGCCAATCATGCAGGAGTGGCACGGCAAAGTCAGAAAGATGCACGGTGCGCGCGTCTCGCCGTTT